>NZ_JBMPZU010000058.1:0-371092 GCF_049463095.1 Neobacillus sp. 19
GGTCTCCTGACAAACCCCAGCCCATGTTCTTTGACGGCCTCCATGTCAATTTCCTTTTCTACCTTTTGAAAAATAGCCCACAGTACAGAGTGGGAGGATTCCAGCCGTAGAATCGTATAACCGGAGGGATTTTTCCCTCACTATGCCAATCTAGTAATGCTTCATCCAACGCCATATTAAAAGATGGTGAACAATTTCCAGAATCGATAAAACGCCATACTTCTTTTTTCATGAACAAACCTCATTTTTTAAAAATGTTTTCAAGAATTAGTCTACCAAAATCTGATATGATTTCAAAACGTGATGATTCTGCTATAATTTAATTAGACAAAAATGAAAGATTTTTCCCCTTTCATCTTTATCTTTAGGGGAATGACTTATATAATAAAAACTAGTGCAACAAAGCTTGAAAGGAGCAAAAAGAAGTTGAACTCACTTTATGTTTTATTAATCATGATCGTAGCACTTATCATCTACTCCGTTTTCACCTATTTTTATCAAAAAAGGATTGTAAAAACGGTAACTGAGGAAGATTTCCGTGCAGGGTACAGAAAGGCACAACTAATAGATGTTCGTGAAGCAAACGAATTCGATGGCGGCCATATTTTAGGTGCACGTAATATTCCCATGTCACAAATGAAAATGCGCATGAAAGAAATCCGTCCTGATATGCCTGTTTACCTGTATTGCCAAAGCGGGATGCGCAGTGCACGTGCAGCGCAATTTTTACACAGAAAAGGCTATAAAGACCTAACACAGCTGCAAGGCGGATTCAAGAAATGGACAGGTAAAGTAAAGGCGAAAAAATAAATGATTAATGAAGGTTCCGGAACTGTTCCGGAACCTTTGTTATTTAAATAAAAAAGGCCAGATTCAAGCATCGAATCTGACCTTTTTCAGTATTAAGCTCTTTGGTATTTTAAAATCGGTTTACGAGCGGCCATTGTCTCATCCAAGCGTCCGACAACAGTTGTATGTGGTGCCTCTTGAACAACCTCCGGATTTTCTTCCGCCTCTTTGGCAATTTGAATCATGATATCAATGAAAGAATCAAGCGTTTCTTTTGATTCCGTTTCAGTCGGCTCAATCATGATACATTCTTCCACATTTAACGGGAAGTAAATGGTTGGCGGATGGTAGCCAAAATCAAGCAGGCGTTTCGCAATATCCAACGTACGGACACCTAATTTTTTCTGACGCTTTCCACTAAGAACGAACTCGTGCTTACAATGTTTGTCAAAAGGTAAATCGTAATGCTCTGCTAATCTTCTCATCATATAGTTAGCATTTAATACCGCATACTCTGTTACAGCCTTTAATCCATCAGGTCCCATGGAACGGATATACGTATAGGCACGAACATTAATGCCGAAGTTTCCATAGAACGGCTTAACACGGCCAATTGATTGCGGACGATCATAGTCAAGTATAAATTCTTCGCCGCGCTTTGCAATAATTGGTTTTGGCAAATACGGTATGAGATCCGCCTTCACTCCGACGGGGCCGGAACCAGGGCCGCCGCCGCCGTGCGGGCCTGTAAAGGTTTTATGAAGATTTAAATGAACGACGTCAAAGCCCATATCTCCAGGTCTAGCCTTCGATAAAACGGCATTTAAGTTCGCCCCGTCATAATAAACCTTTCCGCCTGCATCATGAACAATATCAGCAATTTCAAGAATATGTTCTTCAAATAATCCAAGTGTATTTGGGTTTGTTAACATAAGGGCAGCTGTATCATCACCGACAACACGCTTTAAGTCCTCTAGGTCAACCAAACCCTTATCAGTTGATTTAACGGTTACCGTTTCAAACCCTGCAATGGTGGCAGAAGCAGGATTTGTCCCATGGGCAGAGTCTGGAACAATTACTTTTGTCCGGTTAAGATCACCATTGGCCTCATGGTAGGCACGGATCATCATCAATCCTGTCCACTCTCCATGTGCGCCGGCAGCCGATTGTAATGTTACTTCATCCATTCCGGTAATTTCAATTAAATGCTCCTGTAAATCATATAATAGGCCGAGTGCACCCTGGACAGAGCTTTCATCCTGAAGCGGATGTACATGGGCAAAACCGTTAAATCGGGCAACATTTTCATTAATTTTTGGATTGTATTTCATCGTACAAGAGCCTAGCGGATAAAATCCTGAATCAAGGCCATGGTTTCTTTTTGAAAGAGCCGTATAGTGGCGCATGATATCAAGCTCAGAAACCTCAGGGAGTTCAGCTTCTTCCGAACGAAGGTACTCGTTAGGAAGAAGACTTGAGACATCTACTTCTGGTACATCCATTTCCGGAAGGCTGTATCCGATTCGGCCGGGTGTGCTAGCTTCAAAAATGAGCGCTTGGTCTTGATTATGCATGCAGATCCCCCAATTCTTTCACTAAAGTATCGATTTCTTCCTTCGTCCTCTGTTCTGTTACGGCTATCAGCATATGATTAGCAAGTTCAGAATAGTCGCGGCCTAAATCATAGCCCCCAATAATTCCTCTTTGTAATAATTTTTGATTAATTTCTTTAATCGGTTTGTCAAATTTTACAACGAATTCATTGAAGGAATATCCATCGTTAACGACTTCAAACCCAGCTTCTTTAAAAGCTGTTTTTGCATAATGTGCCTTCTGTAAATTGGCTGCGGCCATTTCCCTGACACCTTTTTTACCTAATGCTGTCATTGCAACAGCTGCAGCAAGGGCGTTTAGCGCTTGGTTTGAACAGATATTTGAAGTCGCTTTTTCACGGCGAATATGCTGTTCACGCGCTTGGAGTGTCAATACAAAACCACGGCGTCCTTGATCATCCACAGTCTGGCCGACAAGACGTCCCGGAACCTTTCTCATTAATTTGTTCGTTACTGCAAAATAGCCGCAGTGCGGTCCACCAAATGCAGTTGGAATACCAAACGGCTGTGCATCGCCAATGACAATATCTGCACCAAATTTCCCTGGAGGAGTTAGAACCCCTAAAGATAATGGATTGCTGTTTACTACAAACAAACCTTTATGCGCATGAATAATTTCCTCAACCTCTTTTAATGGTTCGATTCTGCCAAAGAAATTTGGATATTGAACGATGACTGCGGAAACTTCATCATTTACCAATGCCGTTAGCGCCTCTATATCTGTTACTCCGTCTTTAACAGGAGCTTCTACCACTTCTATATATTGGCCCTTTGCGTACGTTTTAAGAACGTCACGATATTCAGGATGAACAGCACTTGATACAACAACTTTCTTCCTTTTTGTATGACCGGCACTAAGCATTGCAGCTTCAGCAAGAGCAGTTCCGCCATCATACATCGATGAGTTTGCCACATCCATCCCTGTCAGTTCACAAATCATCGTTTGAAATTCAAAAATTGCCTGCAGCTCACCCTGTGAAATTTCCGGCTGATATGGTGTATAAGCCGTATAAAATTCGGAACGAGATATCACATGATCAACGATTACAGGCATGTAATGATCATAAACACCAGCCCCTAGAAAAGAAACATTTCTTTTAAGATCGGCGTTAAGATCTGCTAATTTAAAAAGCTCTTTCATGAGCGCGGTTTCGGACTTTGCCGCTTTAATGTTGTACTCACCCTTGAACCTTACTTTTTCCGGGATATCGCTAAACAGCTCATCAATTGCAGAAACACCAATGGTTTCAAGCATAGCCTTCTTATCTTGTTCAGTCATAGGTAAATAGCGATGTTTCATAAACCTAACTCCCTCCTTCGTTTACTTTTCTCTTTTATAAAAAGGTGTTGGAACTACTGATGCCTTCAATCGTTTCCCGCGAATTTCAACTTCGATTTCGGTTTCAATCCCGGTAAAATCTGTCTTAATGAGGGCAAGTCCAATATTCTTCTTTAAAGTTGGTGACTGTGTGCCAGTAGTAACCTCGCCAATCAGCTCATCTCCGCTATAAACAGCGTAACCGTGACGAGGAATTCCGCGGTCAATCATTTCAATTCCTACAAGTTTTCTTGATAATCCATTTTCTTTCTGCTGTTTTAACGCAGCTTTACCAATAAAGTCAGCTTCCTTATTTAATTTCACAGCAAAGCCAATTCCTGCTTCAAGCGGTGAAATGTCTGGTGAAAGTTCTTGACCATAAAGGGCTAAATTCGCTTCAAAACGCAGGGTATCACGCGCACCTAATCCACACGGAAGAATCCCTTCCTCCTCACCAGTTTGTAAAATCGCTCTCCAAAGTTCGACAACATCATTTGCATCACAATACACTTCAAAGCCGTCTTCACCGGTATACCCCGTTCTAGATACAAGAGTCTTTTTGCCGTTTATGTTTACATCCTGCTGGAATTTGAAAAAGCCAATATCACTTAAATTTGTGTCAGGCGCCAGTTTTTGCAAAACCTTCTCGGCAAGAGGTCCTTGAATAGCGAGTTGAGCCATTTTTTCTGAAAGGTTTTCGATGCTGACATCACCTTCTAGATGCTCTTCAAGCCATTTGTAATCCTTTTCAATATTAGAAGCATTTACCACTAAAAGATAATGTTCGTCCTCGATTTTATAAACAAGTAAATCATCGATCGTGCCGCCGTTTTCATAGCACATTGCTGTATACTGGGCACCGCCGTTTTTCACTTTCGAAATATCGTTTGTCATCAATTTTTGTAAGTAAGGCAAGCTGTCAGATCCCTTTACCTCCACTTCTCCCATATGGGATACATCAAACAGGCCAGCACGATTTCGGACTGCTTCATGCTCTTCCTTAATGCTGGAGAATTGTACAGGCAGCTCCCAACCGCCAAAATCGATGGTTTTCCCGCCATTTTCTTTATACACTTCAAAAAGTGGAGTACGTTTTAATTCTGTCATCCTAAAGTCCCCCTTCACTCATCACTTCATTAATTTGTTTTAAATGACTCTTTAAAAAAGATTGAACTAATAACAAAATCAGGAAATATTACTATTCAGTTTTGGATTAGTGAAAAACAACAAAAAGTGTAAACATTCTGAAAAAGGGCGCAAAAAAGGACAGAAACCTCCCTTTAACGAAAGAAGGTCTCTGTCCTTGCACCTGAAAGTTTACCTAAATGGTTTTCCCCTTTGGTGGCTGGCCGAATTGGACCAGCACTCTCCAGAGCTGCGTCAAACAAGAGTTCTTTTGCCTGAGAGATTCACATTTCTGCTTGCTCCTTCGGCGCTACAAAGGTAGTCTCTCCCCTTGTTATCATTCGCATTATAATATTTTCCAATTTGGTCATACTAATTATACTTAAAAAATAAATTACCTTATTAAAATATTTAAAACTTTCAAAGCTATTATCATCCTACCATTAAACCCATACATTGGGCAATAACATTTTACATGAAAAGGAGCTGAAATGATGTCGGTCAAAATTGAATTTGATTCCTCTTGGCAGGATGATTTTTTACATAGAATTGACAACGACGGGCCATGGGGGAACTGGGAGTTATTCAAGCTGGCAATCGGGGTTGAAAAACATTTAGTAATCCCTGAATTCGTGGGATTACAAGCACCTAATCACCTGCAAAATTTAACACCCCTCCCACACCAGCTCGAAACAGCAAAACAAGTAATTGAAAACATGAATGGAAAAGCGATTCTGGCTGACGAGGTAGGACTTGGAAAAACCATTGAAGCCGGTTTAATTTTAAAAGAGTACATGATACGAGGTTTAGTGAAAAAAGTACTGATTCTTGTCCCAGCTTCTTTGGTCACTCAATGGGCAATTGAACTGAATAGCAAATTTTTCATCCCTGCGATTACACAAAGGAAAAGTTATGTATGGGAACAATGTGATGTCGTTGTTTCATCCATCGATACGGCAAAGCGTAACCCCCATCGGGATATTATTTATAAACAGGACTATGATCTCATTATTATTGATGAAGCACACAAACTAAAAAATAATAAAACGAAAAACTACGAATTTGTGCAAAATCTAAAAAAGAAATTTTGTTTACTATTAACAGCAACACCGATTCAAAATAGAATCGAGGAAATCTTTAATCTTGTTTCCCTGCTAAAACCCGGACATTTAGGCAGTGAAACAGCATTCTATGAGAAATACAAACGAGATGCACGATCGTTAAATGATGACGAACATTTGAAGGAATTAGTCAACAAGGTGATGATCCGCAACCGTCGTGCCGATACAGGAATTGAGTGGACGAAACGGCATGTGGAAACGATACCAATTGAATTTTCACCACCGGAAAAGGAGCTTTATCAAGCAATTAACACTCTCAAAAACGAAGGGGACTGGGCGCAGACAAGTGCGTTCTCTGTGATGACGCTGCAGAGGGAGGCATGCAGCAGCAGGGAAGCTGTATTTTATACGTTAAAAAACATGCTCCAAAAAAAGGAGAATCCAACTAAGGCCTTCGAGGATCAAATTCAGTTTTTAATCCAAAAAGTAGAAGCTGTCCAGCAAAACTCGAAAGCAGAAAAAGCTCTTGAATTAATTAAAAACGTTAATGACAAGGTTATCATTTTCACCGAATATCGGGCGACACAGATGTATCTGCAATGGTTTTTAAAACAGCATGGGATTAGTTCTGTACCGTTCCGCGGGGGCTTTAAGCGCGGGAAAAAGGACTGGATGCGGGAATTGTTTCAAAAGCATGCACAGGTACTGATTGCAACAGAAGCCGGCGGTGAAGGAATTAACCTCCAATTCTGTAATCATATCATTAATTTTGATTTACCTTGGAATCCGATGCGGCTCGAACAGCGGATTGGAAGAATTCATCGTCTTGGCCAGGAGAAGGATGTAATGATTTACAATTTCGCCATCAAGAACACGGTTGAAGAACATATCTTAAAGCTTCTTTATGAAAAGATTCATTTATTTGAAAAAGTCATTGGTGAGCTTGATGATATTTTAACAAAGCTGGAATTTGGCAATATAGAAGATCATTTAATTGATATTTTTGGACAATCCGCGTCTGAAGGCGAAATGAGAATCAAGATGGAGAATTTATCATCAATGATTGAATTTGCTCAAACCATGAAGGATGGTGATTCACATGCAGCAGCAGGAAATTCATGACTTCCTTTTGGATTATTTTCAAGCAAACGAGTGCCCAATTGTCGAAAATAACGCTGGTCATTTTACAGTCCAGTTAACAATCGAACTTGATAAAGAACTAATGAACCGGCCATTTTACTGGCACTATTTAGAAAAGACAGGCGGCGTTCCAAATCCAATGCGTCTTACCTTTATCACGAACAAAGAAAAAGCCCCTGAAAATATTAAGGGTGAAACGATTCATTTTGGTTCACCGCGTTTGCATCAAATTTTCGAATCAACAAAAAGTCTTGCCAGTTACATTCGCCTTTATGAGAAACATTCCTTTCATGGCAGCCAAACACCCTTGCTGCCATGGTTGTGCATGAATGTAAAGATCTCTTATCAATGTGACCGAAAGCGGGATGTCTTTAAATCGATTGGCTTACAGTTGATTAATGGCCATATGGTTGAGGATTTTCACGACCGATTAATGCAAATACCGCTGACACCAAAAATACCCGACTACTCCTTTACTCTATCGCCATTAGTTAGACCGAAAAGCGGAATGTTAAGAATTGAAAACTATTTGAAATCAGTCATTGAAAAAGAGGATCACTCATGGGCAGAGGATGCAAAAAAACGCTGGGATAAGGATTTAAACCTCTTAAATCATTTCTATGAGGACGTAGATGAAGAGAACGAAAGCTACGAGACAGAAAAAAAGGCTCTCCAGGAACAGTATGAACCAAAAATAAACATCTCGTTCATCAATGGAGGCCTCTTTTATCTAACAGAAAATGCTATATAAAGAAACAAAAGGTCCATTACACCTCGTTTTAATGTAATGGACTTTTTATTATAGGGTTTATTCACAATTTGGAGTCAACTTTTTAGAGTTTCCGTTTCTTCTTCACTTCTGAATAAAGGATATAGGGTAATATCCCAAACCATCGATACCAAAAATCCGCCTTTGTCTGCTTTTTCTCTATCCGAAGTCGTTTTCGTTCATCTTTTGGCTGGTCAACATATTTTACAATGGTTTGGGTCATGTATTTTACATAATCATTTGTCTTCATGGACACACCTGCCTTTTTTGTACACCTACATTATATCCATTTTGAAGAGAATTCAATCAAATCATTTAAGCTCCACCCACTTGACCATTTTTTTTGATTTCGTATCAAATGTTCCATAACCGGAGATGGTTTCACCGGAATTCATACGAAGCGTGAAGGTTATTTTTTGGGCAGATCCGGCCGGGATTTCGGCTTGGTAGTCCATGGTTCCATTTACATAGACAATCGATCCCTTTGATGGATTCATACCATTATTTTGTATTGCCGATTCCATTTTTTTCACTGAAGAAAGTAAATAATATTCCTGTTGCAGGATCGAAGTTGTTTCGTGAGCCATTTTGCTTTCTGTAACTAATTGTTCAATTTGCATCGAGAAAAATAACAGAAATATGATAAGCAGGCACAAGACAAGCGGGTAGGTAAACCCTTTTTCGTTATATTTCATTGGCCTGCATTCCAATTGATTAATGGATAGCATGTAATTGCATATTCTTTACCCCTGATGTCTGTAACATTGATTTTAACAACGTTATTTGTGACGGAGAACGACGATTGAGAAACATTCTGGAGCATTATTTCGTGCCCAGTTGAATTTACCCTTCTTCTGATATTCGTCCCATACACCTCAATTTGGATGATCTCCGAACCCTTTGTGAGGATTAAACGCCCCGAGCTAACATCCGCCCGTGAAGCAAGCCGTACTTCTTTTTTTATTTGGCTGGAAAATACCTCCCATTCCATTGCCTGTAAATTGCTGTCATTACTTTTTGTGTTAAGTAGTATTTGAAAAATTGGGGACATAAAGAAAATAATGGTGGAAAAGATTGAAAAGGCAATCAAAACTTCAATAAGAGTAAAAGCTCTCTCATTCGAGTACACCACAAACTTTGCATTCCGGGAGGGTACTAATTTTTTCAACCTTCACACACACCTCCTTTCGGCCGTCCAATCCTAAATCATTCCAATTGATTTTGTACTCCACCTTATTTCGAATGATGGAGTAATTATTAAAGGATTGACCATCACTAATCTTTGCCTGCAATTCTTCATACATAAGCTTTCGCGCTGTATTCTCTATTTTTAATTGCCAGGATTGTTCCCTTAACTCCATTAATAATGGCAGCAAATATAAACTCAGCATGAACAAAGCTGACAGTGATAACAACAATTCTAGTAAAAAAAAACCACTATTGTTCCGCAACATAAAACCGTCCCTTTCCAATCAAAACGGTTAGTTTGTAATTCTTTTTTGGGGTATAGATAAGGATGGTTCCAAACCTGTTAACATTTCCGTCACTTAAGAATTTGAAATACAATGGGATAGAACCTTCCCTTAGCAAAACTTTTGAAGAATATTTCCTCACGAGAAAAGCGGGATGATCCGATCGTGTAATCATATAATATTGATAGTTATTTGGCTGAAATGTGACTGACACTTCATGCTGGTGTGAAATTGCATATTGCTGTGCATACAGCAGATCTGCTTGTAATTGAGTTAAAAAAACCTTATCCTCCATTACCGTGTGCTGCGGCTTTAAGAAAAAAACGGTAATGGAGGAAATAATCATAAAAATGGAAAAAACGACTAAAGACTCAATTAGGGTAAATCCTTTTTCGCGGTTGTCCATTATGGATTAGTTACTTTTGCAACTGCCGTGACATTACCCTCAGTATCAATCATGACGTCTTTTCCGTTTGGACAGCCTGCTGCTTCTTGATTTATATATCCCTCTGACTTAAGTTCTGCAAGGGTTGGCACTTTGTTCTTATCCATTTTATACGCTTGAACTTGTGCTTGTACCATTTTCACGTATGCGTCGCAGCCCTTGTTATTGATATTTGAATTATGTTTGGCGACATTTGGAATGGTGACAATTAATAACACAGAGATGACAAGCATAACAATCATCATTTCAATGAGCGTAAAGCCTTTTTCATTTTTCAACATGTTTATTCCTCCATTTTATATTCCATCAAGCAAATGGAACATTGGTAATAATATCGCTAAATACATGGATACAACGAGAAATCCAATAAACAAATAAAGAAGGGGCTGGATAGTTTTTAAACTTTTTTCAATCATTTCTTCCATGTTTGTGACGCAGTGTTTGCTGAAAAACAACAGTTCTTGCTCTAATTTTCCATTTTCTTGGCCATGTTTAATAATCATCGGAAATTCCTTTTCGAAAAACGAAAAGTCTGCTAAAATTGATTCTAATTTTTCTCCGGTAACAAGCTTTATTTTAATCTCTTCAGCTACTCGGCTATAGAAAGGCTGCCGCCCATTCTTTTCGAAAAGAATTAGTGCTTCAGAGACCGAAATTCCACCAGATAATAAGAAGCTTAGTTGAATGGAAAAGTAGTGAGTAAAGAGCAATTTGAGGATCCTGCCGGCGATTGGGATTCGTACAAGCTGTGACCTTTGCTGCAGGATGGAGAGTTTTCGAAATACAAAAAAGTAATAGACTGCTGTCAGGAAGAGGAGCACTAACACCGCACCGATTACAATCGGGAAATACTGGTCAAAAGCATAGATGACCTTCGTGAAAAAATTTGCTTCAAGACCGAGTGAGGAAAAAAGTGTTGTAAACCGTGGCAGCAATGTATTTTCAATGAAAATAAAAAGTAAACCGGTAATAAACATTAATAATATTGGATATTGGAGTAATTTAAGAAGTTTCCGCACATCTTTATCCTTTAAAAGTGCGAGTTCACTCCCTTCTAACAAGGCATCAGCAAAGCTCCCATGCTGTTCCGCAAAATATACATAACCAATTAAATCTTTGTGGAACCCCAAATTGTTTAGGACATCATGAAAAGGGGTGCCGTTTTTTAACTCAATCAAACATCCATTTAATTCCTCCTTTCTTTTCGACGGTAATTGTAATGCTATCGACTCAATTGCTTCTGCAATTGGATAGCCCCGTGCTAATAATTCCCCTGTTCTCTTCAAGAAACTAGCTTGTTCATTCATGGGCCATTTACGTGGTTTCATCAGCAAACACCAGCCGTTCATACTCCGACTCTTGAATGTATCCAAGTGCAATCCCCTTGTTAATCACCTTACTAAGGGTTCTGTAATGTGTTTCGACTTTTTCCCCTTTTGCCGCTTTCATCGCTGTGTTTAAATTTCTTCCAGACAACAGTTCAAACACACTCGCTCGTTTCCACCTTCCATAGGAATAACATAAGGGCGAACATTCACCTTCGCAGAATGGGCACGTAAGTTCTACTAGTCTTTGAGCGGTTACCGCAATTAATGTTTGCTCGACCTCCAGCCAATTCACACCAAATTCACGGAGGCGGTAAACTGCTCCCTTGGCATCTCTTGTATGCATAGTTGAGAGTACTAAATGCCCTGTAAGGGCCGCTCTGACGGCAATTTTAGCGGTTTCAGCATCCCTGATTTCTCCAACCATGATAATGTCGGGATCGTGGCGAAGAATCGCCTTTAAACCAGCAGCATAGGTTACGCCTGCTTTTTCATTCACTTGTACCTGAAGAACAGAGTCATAGTTTTTTTCGATAGGATCTTCTAATGTGATGACATTGCGATGAAATAAGTGGGCTGTTTCATTTAAAAGAGAATAGAGAGTAGTCGTCTTCCCACTGCCGGTGGGACCGGTAAAGATGATTAAGCCATGGGCGTGCTTGAGCAGGGCCAGCAATTTCCGCGTCATTGCCGGGAATAATGAAAGCTGGTGGAATGGAATCTGTTCTTGTTGGGGTAATAACCTGATGACGAGGCTTTCTCTGTTGTTAGAGGGGAGTGTTGAAAGCCTGAGCCCCATTAATTGTCCGTCTACCTCACAAAAAATGGCACCGCTTTGGGGGCGTCTTCTTTCACCGATATCCATATTTGCTGTAAATTTAAAGTGTGAGATTAATCTGTCGCATTCATCTTTTGGAAGGGATAATCGGGGAATGAGTTTGTTGGTTAAACGGATTTGAACAAGTGTGTCCTTCTTTCGCGGTATTATGTGAATATCTGTCGCTTGGTTCCGTGCTGCATCTGTGATAATCCGATTCGCTAAAATTTCAATCGCACTAACAATTGGTAACACCACCTTTTTATTTTGTCTTTGCATATATTTCGACATGGTTCATTCTTTTCCTTCTTTATTTTTAAAAAAATATTTTTTTCTTGAAAAGTTAGTTTAAATTCCTTTTTTCCTAAACATACACTATTGACAAACTACAATTTTCCTAAAATATACAACATTTATTTATGATTGTTACAATATATAGACAGTAATTGTGAACATTTTCTAAACATATAGTGTTAAACTTGTTAACTTCATTCCCTTGTTATAATTGCTGTATTATAATGGAATAAATTATGGGGGTCAGAGGTGAACAGAGATGGAACAAACATTAAAAATAACAAACGTTTTATCAGATCCAACACGTTACTACATTTATCAATACATTACAAAGCGACATCAAGAAGTTACTGTTCAAGAGGTGGCAGAAAATTTTAATATTCATCCAAACGTTGCAAGACTGCACTTATCAAAGCTAGAAGATGTGAACATGTTAGCATCTGAGACTAAGAAAACAGGGAAAGGCGGCAGGCCAAGCCGTTTGTATCGTTTATCAGACGATGTCATTCAGCTTCATTTCCCATACCGTGACTATATGCTTCTTTCCAAAGTAGCCATTCAAACGATGATTTCTCTTGGGGACGTTGGGAAGGAAGCCCTTTTCTTAACCGGAAAACGATTTGGTACAGAAATTATTGAACAAGAAATGGTCAAAAAATCGCTCGGAGAGGAATTAACATTTGATCAAAAGCTAACAATATTAAAAAGTGCCTCAACTTTAGCAGGTTTTTACCCGGAATTTGAAGCAAACGGTGATCAAACAAAAATCTATTTCCAAATTTTCAACTGCCCCTTTAAAGAAGTGGCAGAAGAACATACCGAAACAGTGTGCAGTATGCACCATGAATTCCTGAAAGGGATGTTTGGAGCACTTTTCAATACCGTTGAATTAATTGAAAAAGAAAACATGATTTCCGGCTGTGATACTTGCTCATATCAAGCACTTGTAACAAACTAATTCGAAACCATTATTTACATTACACCTCCTTTTACATTATAATATTGTAATGATGGTATCGATGGGGTAAAAGGAGGGATACATATGGATCGCATGTTCAGAGTTTGTGGTTTCTGGACGGGCATTTTTACCGTTATGTTTTATCTAGGTGATATGGATAAAACAGCGATGTTATTTTTAGCCCAAACAGGATTCTTCGTTCTGTTGAGCTATCTTAAACTTTCCGAGCGTATGTATTTATGGGTGTTCGGAGCATATTTAACAGTTTTCTTCGCAGGCTTCACATATTGGACTACGTTCATGATGCCGCTTGGCGGAGGACATTGAGAAAAAAGCTGGAGTATTAGCTCCGGCTTTTTTTCTTTTCATTCAGAAAACACGTCGTTTTCACTTAATTGCAGCCCTTTCTGTTGAACAATTACATGAAAATAAGAACTCATCCCTGAAGGCATGATTAAACTGCGAATTGCCCGATTCCGTTTACTCACCTCGGAAAATGGATTTGGGTCATAATGGTCTTCTAATTCGTTGAGAATCCCTACTTTTAATAAAAATTCATCTTGCCTTAACTTTGTTACCAATTGCAATTCAAACAGCTCGCCTTTTTGAATGAGAGAATCAAAATGGATATGTGTGGTGATATCCATTTCTCCAGGATTCTGTAAGACATTATCTATCATCTGGTGTTGAAGATACCCTCTTAGACTTCCCTGTATCCTTCTTGGGTCCATCCATTCCTCGTTTGTGTAACCATAATCAGCTGTCACAACCATACCTTTAATTAGAACAGCTGAAATCTCTTTCACCATTTTCTCCATTGCTAATGGAATTTCAATCCGCTGATTTTCTTTTAATTCTATTTTACTTTCCTTTAAAAAAGAATGAATTTCAGGATTGGTTAATGGGATTTTCTGCTCGTACAATTTCTCTTCTTGGACCCCTACCATTATCTCGAATAGCTGCCCATTATTTTTTTCTATCACATGGACAGGGAGGGCATCAAAAAGTTCGTTTGAAAAAACCATCCCTTCGAATGGCCCTATCTCGTTCAGACTTACCACTTGTACAATAGAAAAATCGGATGGTAGTAATTCATTTTGTAGGTTCCGATGATATGGACTGCCTTCCACAATGAAATATTGTAAAGGGGCTTTTATCGATTCGTTCCATTCCTGCAAAAAAGCTTTTGCAAAGCGGCCATTACCTGCTCCTATTTCACAAAATACTGGCGGCAGATTCGTTTTTACACAAATACTGGAAAACCACTTTGCTGCCAGCCTGCCATATACATCAGAAATATTACTAGTTGTAATAAAATCTCCTTTCTTCCCGATTTTCTGTTTGTCCCTCATATAATAACCAAATTCCGGATGGTAGAGTGCCGCCTCAATATAGTCAGCATAAGAAATGAACCCCGCTTCTGAATTTGAAATTAACGTTTGTAAATATGTATTCATGGCAACTCCTTTTTATTTAACACTATTGACATAGTGTTAACTTTATTATATTGTAAGGGTAGTAGCTTAACAATATCCCCTCCCATTATATGAAATAAGAACATCCCCCAGAAAGACCCTTCTCATCGGTGAGAAGGGTTTTTCTATTTGTCTTTAAAAGCCATTCAAAAACGGGTTGTGATCCATTTCCTCACCAATCGTCGTAACAGGTCCATGACCTGACAATACATAGGTCTCTTCTGGCATGGTTAACAGCTTGTCGTGAATACTTTTTAATAGCTGATCATGATTCCCTCCTGGCAGGTCTGTGCGGCCAATACTGCCCTGAAATAGGGCATCACCAGAGATAACAAACCCCTCCTTTTCGAAATAACAAGAGATACTGCCGGGCGAATGTCCCGGTGTATGAAAAACAGCAAACTCAAAATCAGCGATTTTCATTGTACCTTCTTTGGTAATAATATGATCAGCAGAATTTACGCGAATAGGTTCAACATGCATAAACAACTGGGAACCATTTAATGCGGGATCCCCCAGCCATTTTTCTTCTAGTTTGTGAAGATAAACTGGAATTTTATATGTATCTCTTATCACATTTACTGCACCGATATGATCAAAATGCGCATGTGTTAAAACAATCGCAACCGGCTGTAATTTTCTTTCGTTCAACAAATGAATCAGCTTTTTTCCTTCCCCGCCCGGGTCAAAAATTAAACATTTCCGGTCGGGATTTTCAACTATATAACAATTTGTTTGCAATGCCCCTAAGGGAATTTGCTGCCATTTCATAATAAAGTTCCTCCAATACAATGATAATTATTATTTTACAGTAAACAATAGAATAAAGAAATCAAAGCTCTTACATTCCTGTATTTTTGCCCTCGACAAATGCGAGAAAAAACTATAAAATAAGAGTCGAATGTATATAATATAGTTACATAATTTTTTCGAAGATGTTAGGCTTTTAGCCTGATTATACTAAAAGGGGGTTTAATCATGGGATTAGTTATCATTTTTGCGCTTGTAACGATTCTAGCTGCAATTGGCGGATTCAGCGCATTAAAGAACAAAAACTTCTTAGGCGCATTTTGGGGTGTAGCATCATTTTTGGTTTTCGGCTGGTTTACAGTCATGACCGTTTTAAATTCAGGTTATCCTACTGGAACACATTAAAAAAAAGACTGTCGATTTGACAGTCTTTTTTTATTGCTCCTGTAAATCATATATCTTTTTCGCTTTTAAATCGATTATTTGTTCAAACTGGTAGCCATACAGCAGAGCATCACCAGCTGGTGAAAAGTAGATTGGTTTATTTTCCAATCCCTCCATAATCAATTTGCTGTTTCCTTTCCTAAAGTTATGGGTTTCCAGCTGAAAACCGTCTGAATAGGAATCAAAATCACCACTACGCAAGGGTTTAAAGGTAATAAATTCTTCCTTCTCTTGATTG
This sequence comes from Neobacillus sp. 19, assembly GCF_049463095.1. Lineage (NCBI taxonomy): Bacteria > Bacillati > Bacillota > Bacilli > Caryophanales > Bacillaceae > Neobacillus > Neobacillus sp. 19. The sequence goes on from NZ_JBMPZU010000058.1 coordinate 16,034, forward strand.
AAATCATAATAAGGAATTAGCCAATCAGAAAACTTTGTTAATTGCGGGATTGAAAATGTATCTAGTTTTTTCATTTTTTTATCAAAAAATGAATAGTCAGCCAGTGTCTGATCTTGCTCGTTAACTGAGATCGTCATCAGCAGATTTCGAAAAGCTGAAAACTGGGTGGCCGACGGGAACACCGTTTTTTCAAAGCCATTTTCTAGTTCTTTAACGGTAAGCGGGGCAAATAATGATGGATTATCTTCATCCCAATCTAAAAAGGCAACCTCTTTTTCATTTATCCATTTTACAAATGGCTGTGGTAAGGTAATATCGGTAAGGTTATTGTTTTTCATGTTAAGTAAAAATAGTTGGAAACTCCAATCCTCATCAAATTTTGAAACAAAAACCTCAGACTCATTATAGGGATTCCATTCAAACACTAGTTCATAGGATGGAAACGACTTCTTCCATAATTCGGTTCCATTAAGATTAATTATGGTGACGATTCCTTCATAAGAGGACGGTGAGGAATGGACCAAAAGATTGTTGCGCGAGGGACTAATTTGTACAGTAACTATGGGATTCTCGCTCTTTAAGATTAATTCACTTTTACCTGATAATAGATTGTAACGAAATACGTCTGAAGTTTGTTCAAGGTTGGTAATATAAACTATTTCACTATCAGAAAGCCAGCCGGCGATTTTGTAAAATTCACCTTCGCCATTTGGAATGGAGATAGGCAATTTCCATTGTTGTCCAAGAGCGGCAGCAGGTTCTTTAGGCCTTTCATTTTTAGCTGGTATTGTATGGTTAGGCTGCCCCTTATTCGTGCAGGCAACAAATAGGAGGGTCAATACAAATAACATTAGTATAATGAAAATTCGTTTAATACGTTTTAGCTGATACAATTTATTGAAATCCCTCCCCCAAATACCTTCAAATGTTAGTACGTTTTTTTAACAAAAATGTTTCAATATTTTCAAACATATTAAAAAAATAGAAAAAAAGCCGGAGAAGATCAGCTTTAATCACAATCCATACACTAATGATATCTAATTGTAATCAGTACCTAACGATATTACAAGTGAAAGGTCCACTATTGAATGGTAATAGCTGCAATAAAGATCGCTTCTGCACTTTTAAGTATCCGGGGAAATTGTGAAAGTGGCAGCGGATTAATCCCTTTGCCCAACTCAAGTGTAAAACCCGGACGCTTAAATTCTTGAATAAACCAATCCTTAAATCCCGCATGGCTGTTTACATAGCGAATCGCCTGATATCCGCTTTCTCGTTCAAATTCCTTCGCAAGATGCTCGGATTCCTTAGGTTCAAACCCTTCGTAGCCCCAATAAAATTCTTCTCCTTGGGTATGGAAGGCGAGGACACAATCAAATAGCTGGTCTTCTGCTAATTGAGCCATAGCAGCTGCCTCAGGCTCAGTTAACGGTGCGTGCCCAGGGAAGTCCCTTGGTGCAGGTGCGTTGACCTTTTTATACTCCTTGCAAATATCCCAATTAGCCGGAAATTGATTATTCAAGTCAATTCCATTAATATTCGCCTTCCAATGGATAAAATCATCGCTGTCTTCATTTATATCTATTACAGAATCTCTATAATTGGAAGGCGGACCATTTAAAACAAGGTCTACCCCATCAGGATTGACCATCGGAACGATCGATAACTCGACCTCTTTATACAGGTTATTGACTGTAATGCCTTTCATCAATGTCCCATTTGTTAAAGATAGTAAGTATTGGTTAACCAAGCTCATTAGAACCATCGTTGTTATCCATTCATTTGCATGGAAGGAGGCATTCATATGTATTTTTTTAGCCCCCTTTCCAATCCTGATTTCATGAATTGGATGACCAATAACACTCCTGCCAATTGTGTTTACTGCAATAAATGGATAAACTCTTTTTAGATTATTAATTATTTTAACCAGTCTTTTATAATCACTCGGAAAGTTAGTCTCTGTAAATGGAGAATTTATTTTTTCAGGCAAAAAAATGGTCTCACCCACTAATAAATGATCAGCATCCTTAGTTTGATTAAGTAGTAAAAGTGAATCAACCGCTAGATTTTTTTCGTCGGCTATTTTCCAGAAGGTATTCCCCTCTTTTATTGTATATGGAACAGAAATATAACCTGGCACTTGAATTTTCTCTCCTGGTCTTAGGTTATCTGGATCTACTTTTGGGTTAGAATCTATAATCAAATGAACGGGCACCATGAATAAATTGCCGAAATAGGACAGTGTATCTTCAGAGCGTACAATAATCTCCATTTCCATCTCCTCCCATCATAAAGAATCATATGAGGGATTAAGGAAAAAATGATAAAAACCCGCTTTATGCGGGCTTTTCTTTAAAAAGGATTATTGATTTAATTTATTTTTAATAAGCCAGGCAGCTCCTAACACACCCGCATCATTTCCTAAAGTAGCTAATGCTAGTTTTGTTGAATCCCTTACGGCTGAAAAGGTAAATTTTGCAAAATTTTCATTGACGGCTTCTAATAAAATGGATCCTGCTTTCGAGACACCGCCGCCTAATACGATTTTTTCCGGATTTAATGTATTGGCTATACTCGCTAAAACAAATCCTAAATGGAAGGATACCTCACCTAATACTTTTTTGGATACTAGATCACCATTTCTGGCGGAATCAAATACATCCTTAGCAGTGATTTTTCCATTCTTCGTAAACAGCTCGCTCAATTCACCTAATAATTCATTTTTAGTAAGTTCTGCCATTGCTAACCGGACAATTCCCGTTGCTGAAGCAATTGTTTCCAGGCAGCCTGTCCTTCCGCAATTACAAGAGGCTCCTCCGAAGGGAATGGCTGTAATATGACCTATTTCGCCTGCTGCACCGTTTATCCCTTGAACAATATTTCCATTTGCAATCACGCCGCCGCCCACACCAGTTCCTAATGTGACACAAACAAGATCCCTGGCACCGTTGCCGGCGCCCTTCCACATCTCGCCCAATGCCGCACAGTTTGCATCATTTTCAATCACCGCCGGGAGAGAAGTTGCGGCTTCAAGACTGTCTTTAAGCGGATAATTATCCTGCCAGCCTAAATTAACCACATTTAAAATAATTCCAGTTTCATAGTCCACCGGTCCAGGGGCACCCATCCCGATTCCTGCCAGCTTGTCATGTGTCTCACCAAGCTCATCAAGTTGTTCCGAGAGTGCCTGAGCAATATTGATCGTAATATTTCGGCCTTCATTGGAATTATCGGTTGGAATTTCCCATTTATGAACAATTTCTCCATCCATCGTAATAAAAGCTATTTTAGTAGTTGTTCCGCCAAGATCAACACTGGCTAACCATTGTTCTGCCACGTCATTCACCTATCTCTGTTTACTTTTTTCTTTTTGCATTTGGATTTCATGCCTTAGGATTAAAAGTGCTGTTTGAAATTCCCTTGTTTCAATCAATTGCGCCTGATAAAGTTCCTTTAATTCTGATTCCATCAGTTCAAGATTGCCGACACGATCACCTACATAAATAATCGTTCCAAACTGCTTTAAGAATTGTTGAATCTCATAAATTGTTTTCATTTTTCTCTACTCCTCCCCCTAATTTTAATGGAGAGTTTGATTTAATTCACATCACAAGAAAAAGGATAACGCATGCATCATTTTACCGCATGCTACCCGAAAAATCTATCCTCCTCCGCCAGTGGATTGAATATGTTGATTAATTTCACGGACTAATTCGGAGTATTGCTTTTGATTTGGTTCTAATTTTGCCGCCTTTTCGGCATTTACCTTCGCCTGTTCAACGTTATTTTGCTCCAGATTAATGAGTGCCAGATTAAAATAGGCTTCATGAAATGCAGGGTCAAGTTCAATAGCTTTTTGTAAATGTTCCTTTGCCTCAGTAAGCATACCCTTCTTTATTTCTACAAATGATAAAAGAAAATATGTTTTTTCGGTCAGGTTGCCTGCTTCCTCTTCGGATTTCTTTAAAACACTGTAAGCCTGATCATATTTATCCTGTTTTATATATTCTTGCGCCATTAGCAGGTTGGCATTTTCATCAACCGATTGAGCGGATGTGTTAAATCCGTAGGTTAATGCCCCCCATACAATCGCTCCCGAGGCAATCAGAAACACCAATTGCCCTAAAAACCTTTTCTTCTTCGGAAAGTGGACAACGCCGGCTGCTAGGAATCCCCCTGCCAGACCCCCTAAGTGGCCAGCATTATCAATTCCTGATGCCGTAAACCCAAACACAAGGTTTATGCCTAGGACAATAATCAAATTCATTCCCATGGTCCGGAAAAATAATTTTGGATAGATGGCCCCAAAATACAATAACGCACCAAAACAGCCGAATATAGCACCGCTTGCCCCTGCCGATAAGGTGGAATTAAAAATAAAACTAGCAATAAAACCTGTGATACCCGAAAACAAATAAATAAATAGGAAACGCACATTACCAAACATTTTTTCGACTGTCGTTCCTAGAAAATACAATGCCATTGTATTCATCACCAAATGCAAAAAGCCAATGTGCAAAAAAACAGGTGTAATAAATCTCCACCATTCTCCCTCTTCAATCAATTGGTTTACCTTTGCCCCATATTTAATCAGAGTGGATGTATTTGTACTCCCGCCATGCAGTTCAAGCCAGAAAAAGACAGCTAACTGTATGGCTATAAATACATAAGTAAAGAAGGGTTTTCCATTAGAAAGAAGGGACTTTTCCGTTTTCACCTTTTTTATTGCATATTCCAATGCTGCTTTCTTTATGGTCTCTACATCTTCTTCTGAATAATTTTCATGAAAGGTCAGGGTACTCGCCGCCCCAAGCCTTTCGGAAATCCGCTCAAATCCAGTATCATATTCACCTTTTGTTAACAGGATCGTGCTTACAGACGTTTTATTACCTTCCGGATATACAAATGGTTTTGATATCCGATATTCATATTCATCAACAGGCGGGAATTGGCTGACGTAAATATTCATTACATTTAACTCAGACCGGCCAATTTGCTTGCGGATTCTTTCCCCATTGGAAGCAGTATATTCAATGTCTCTCTGCATCGCATTACTCCAGTCTAAATCATGGAGCAGCATGCGAATAATAGGAGCCTGCTTGTTTTCTAACCTTTCAAGCCATAGTTCTTTTTGATTTTCAAATAATTGAATGATTCGATACCCATGATCAGAGATGAAAGAATAGGCCAGCCTCCAAAAGATGTAACTTTCTTTATTATTCATTTCTCCCCTACTTTCTTTACAAAATGCCACTCCGAAGTTATCCATCATGACAATCAGCTTATTCATATGTAGTTTATTTTTGCCGCTATGCTTTTATTATAAACGATGGAAGCCCTTTTACATTACTGAAACCACTTGAATTGTGGATATTTCATAAACTCTGTAAAATGTAAAAAACCATCTGTGGTTTTCACCATTCAGATGGTCTTCCAAATACCGATTGCATCATTTTATTTTTCACACCGGGAAAGCTCATAATCGAACCTACAGTAAGCCGGCGCATCCAGCTTGAGCCAAGCAACAGATTTATTAGTCGGTAGCGGTAACGGAAAACAAAATAACCAATCGATCCAATCATAAAAATAGATGTTAACATTCGAGACATCATAAATCCCTCCTGCTATTATTCTGTGATAGATCCAGTTATTTTATCCATAAAAAGCGCGGATTCCAATAATCATGTCTGTTCCATTTAAATATTATTAAATACAGGTTCCATTGTTTTCTTTAATACCCTAACAGAATTTGTGAATTTTGCATTTTCCTCATCATTTAAATCCAATTCTACTATTTGCCGAATTCCCTTTCGGTTAACGATCGCCGGTACACCAATGTAGATATCGCTTTGTCCATATTCGCCATCCAAATAAGCTGATACAGTTAAAACAGAGTTTTCATTTTCGAGAATTGCCTTGGTCAATCTAACTAGTCCCATAGCAATTCCATAATGGGTAGCGCCCTTTCGTTGAATAATGTGGTAGGCAGCATCACGGACATTTAAAAAGATCTTATCGAGATCTTGATGATTAAATCCATCTTTATTTTTAGTCCACTCAGAAATAGAGGTACCTGCAATATCTGCATGACTCCATACTGGAAGCTCTGTATCACCGTGTTCCCCAATAATATAGGCGTGAACATTCCGGGTGTCTACATCAAAATATTCTCCAAGCAAAAAGCGGAACCGTGCTGTATCTAGAATGGTTCCAGACCCAATTACCCGTTCTTTTGGAAGACCGGAAAACTTCCAAACAGCATAAGTTAGAATATCTACGGGATTAGTAGCTACTAGGAAAATCCCATCAAATCCAGAGGACATAATTTCTTCTACAACACCTTTAAAAATCCTCGTATTTTTTTCAACTAAATCGAGCCGTGTTTCACCAGGTTTTTGATTTGCACCTGCTGTAATAACCACTAAATCAGCCTCAGCGCATTCACTATAATCACCATACCAAATTTTTGTCCGTGATGGAGCGAAGGGAAGTCCATGATTTAAATCCATTGCATCTCCTTCAGCCTTGTCTTTATTGAGGTCAATTAAGACAAGCTCTTCGGTAATTCCTTGATTTAAAAGCGCAAATGCATAACTGGAACCAACAAATCCTGTTCCAATAAGAGCAACCCTATTCACACGTTTTAACATTACTCATCCTCCAGTAGAAATATTTTTATTATGAAACAATCATTAGCAAAATCGCTAACATAGCTGCAAGGAATCCTGAAAGAAAATTCACCATATCATTATCCACTAATGTAAATCCTTTTATTCTAGTTGTTGGCAGCAGACAATGCTTCTTTTTTTCCGTCTCCAATCCGCAACGCTGACAAACATATACCTGTTGGTAAAAGGCACCTATGAGAGTATCAATGACATTACCAATAAAACCAAAGAAAAAAACTAGGAAAGTTAAAATAATGTTTAAATCAAATAGCAAAAAACTTAGCACCGAAATAAGTAATGACCCTGAAAGTGCAGCAGCACTCCCTAATAAGCTGATGGCTCCTGATGTTCCATTATCAACACGCTTCATTGTTCGTATGTAAATCGGTTTTTTTCTACTTAAACTGCCGATTTCTGATGCCCAAGTATCCGAATTCGCACTCGCAAGACAAACAATAAACCCAATAAGCCAAATTTGATCAGGCTGTAAAAAATACATTATGCTAAAAAATCCGGCTCCTCCGCCGTTGGCCATCACTTGACGCCAATTTCTTGCTGATCCGTTTGCCAGCTTTTCTTCCATAGGTTTTTTTACTGAACTTTTATATTTTGACCAAAAGCTTGATGTAACAAAGAAAGTACAGATTACTACGATTCCATTAATACCAAAACCTATATAGACAGCCAGCCCTACTAATATCGCAGTAAAAGCCCCGGAAGCAGTCAGTAAACTAGTCATCATACAATTTTGATTGTCTCATTGGCAGTGATTATTTTCGAGACAGGAATATCATGTGTTGCTACCGGGAAGTATGGGATAATTTGTTCACGAAAAGCAAGTGATAGGGTTTTACCGGAGTAATTTGTTAAATATCGATCATAGTAACCGCCTCCGAAACCTAGGCGATACCCTTCCACTGTATATGCCAAGCCAGGAACAATTAATAATTCAATCTGTTCAGAGGTTACTTCTGTCGTCAACGCCTCAATCGGCTCGAGTAATCCATAAAAAACAGATTCAAGCTGCGAAAATTCAGAAAATATTCTAAAAGACAATCTTTTTTCTTTCGGATGACATTTCGGCACTGCCACTTGTTTTCCCAGTTCCCAAGATTTACGGATAATTTGGTATGTATCTACTTCAGGCCGTTTCGAAACAGTAATCCCGATTACCTTTGCTTTTTGAAAGTCTTCGTCTTCAAAAAGCCTGCCTGCAATTTTATAGGAATAATCTTCATAGAGGGGTTTGGATAGCTGTGCGAGGGATTCCTTTACCTGATTACGGACAGAATTTTTATCAATCATATGTATTCTTCTTCCTCCTATCAATAAACAACAAAAAAAGCAGCAGGAAGCCCTACTGCTTATTTTGTTTCACGGTGTGCTGTTGATTTTTTGTCTCTTGGGCAATATTTCTTAAGCTCAAGACGGTCTGGGTTGTTACGTTTATTTTTTGTTGAAATATAGTTACGATCTCCACACTCAGTGCAAGCTAACGTAATATTTACACGCATGTCAATTTCCCTCCAAACGAATAAGCTAGTTCGTGCATACGACTTTTCTATAATATCACTTTTCAAAGGGAAATGCTAGTGTTTTTCTTAAGAGCTTTTTCCATTAATATTAATTCACTTTTGCTTGAACCAGTTATCGTCCAAGTGGTCATTTTATTGGTTTCGTGTGGTGCAACGGACATCTTCATGGCAAAGATACTGGCCGCAGGTCCTTTGGCCATTGGCTGATATTTTAAGATCCCCTTCTGAATCGAACCCCAGATTTGATCGGTATAAGCGGTCCACAGCGGCATGGACGTGTATTCTTTCATGCCTGATTGATTGTAATTTGCGTTAATTAGAAAAGCCTTTTTATTTGCATGATGAAAGATGTGATTATCTGCTGGCGAAACAAATGTTAAATGGTCTTGTCCAACATTTAGAAAATGGTGCATCGCTAAAATTTTTATCTCTTTCATCTGATCGCTGTGATTACTGACATATACACTTGAAAAACGAATTTTGGAGTGGATTTGTTCCTGCTTTACTTTCATAATTAATTCTTCATCGTAAATAACCTTTTCCATGGTATTTTGCAGCCAATGGCAGTTGCCATTTACCCATATACCGGGAACAAATTGGAGTATATCAAGCGGCGAGTGGTTTTCAGTAGACGGTTGGTTTTTTTGTCGTTCCGTTAGATTCATCATCCATTACACCTTTTTTACATATGATTTGTTAGTCGGTGTTACATTTTGCACATTTTCATTCACGCGTGTGTTTAATAGAGTATCTTCCATCACTCTGATGGTTTCAAATGCGATTCGTTTCCAGCTGTACATGCTTTTAACAATTTGTCTTCCCTTTTCACCGATTTCTTCCGCTTTTTCAGGATTATTCATGAGGAAATGGACTTGTTCCAGTAAGCTTTTGGCATCCCCTGGAACCATCAGCATCCCTGTTTGTAAATGCTTCACAATCCCCTTCATACCGCCTGTATTGGAAACAATAGTTGGTTTCCCAAGCATCATTGTTTCCAGTGCAACAATGCCAAATGGTTCATATAAACTTGGAATGACCGTTATTTCACTGCCATTAATGAGAGCATTTCTTTGTTCGTCAGTAATATATCCAATAAAAGCTACATATTTGTCTAATTTTTTCTCCCTAATTTGCTGTTTATAGGTTTCAAGCATGGGTCCCTTACCCGCAACAACGAAAAAACAGTTCATTTCCATCTCTTTGGCTAATGCTGCCGCCTCAAGAATTGTTTCAAAACCTTTTTCCCTAACAATTCTTCCAATCGAAAAAATATATTTTTTCTGCGTTATTTCAGGAAAGCACGGCTTGAAATTTTGTTCCACATTCAAATTATCAATCCCATTTGCAATGATGGCAATCTCATCATCTTTAGCATGAAAAATGGACATAAGCTCATTTTTCATATAATCACTGCAAACAATAATTTGATCAGAGTCAGATATTAATTGTTGTTCTTTATCATGAATAAACTGCTGTATTTCGGTATGGATACCATTATTCCTTCCATGCTCGGTGGCATGAATAGTCGTTAATAAAGGGACTCTCAGTGACTCTTTTAGTGCAATAGATGCTGCACCAACTAGCCAATCGTGTGCATGCAGCAGATTAAATTGGATATCTTCTGACAGCTGTTCAGCCTGGATTGCCATTGCTAAATTTAGACCGGCAATCCAGGAAAGGAACTGATCATCCTGTTCATTTATTGGGCGCACTCGATAGACATTTACACCACTCATTCTCTCAAAAGATGGAAGCTTACTATTTCCTGCAGTTAAACAATAGACATTGTGCCCCTGGTCAGCCAAATGAGTGGATAATCCGAATACGTGTCTAGAGAGACCGCCGACGATATTAGGAGGAAATTCCCAGCAAAGCATCAATATATTTAATGGTCGCTTTTGTTGTGATTTACATTCTAAATCTTTTTGCTCAAAAGTTTTATTAGTCATTATTCTCCTCCAATTTGTTCGATTCCAGGTAATAGCTGTATGTACTTACCTGTTCCATCCATTTTGGAGTCTCTTCTTCTTCATACTTCTTAAAATGCAGAAAATCCTGCTGCGGTACATTTCCGTTTGGCATTTCAGGTGTCGGAGTATGAATACAACCAGAGCGGTAAAGCGGAAAATAATCCTTCCCGGATATATATATCCCAATTTCAGCAATATAGCTGCGATTTTCCACCAAACCTTTTATAAACCAATGTCCGCTGTTATAGGAGACGGGTAACTCGTGGTAATAATGCGCATTCTTTCCATTGAAGAGTATGTTTGTAACATCATAAATCCTAACAACCTGGACAAAACCCTCGAACTTTTGATCAAAAAATAAATTAATAATCCTTTTCGGTAATTCAGAAACATCCCAAAAGAGAATTATTTTCCGTGGGGCAACAAGCTTTGCTTGTAGTTCTCCCTTTAGTGGCAAAAATTTTGCTGAGGCGTTTGTTTGATGCAACAATCCATCCCCTCTAAGTTTGATCATTTCCTCAATCATGTCTTTCCTCCATTCTGCAAACACTCAATATATGCACGAAGAATCCAAATTATTCATATTTATTGATAATTTAATCGTATCATTAGAGAGGGAAGCAGACAATAAACACAATTTGTCGTTTTCTGCCAGTCCATACAAGAAGCGAGATGGAGAGTGGGAAATTTTTAATATTTTAAAGTTAAATGCGTCTTTCTACACGAATCAACATCAATCAATTGTGATCACATCCTGTTTTTCGACACTATTTAAAATAAAAAAAAGATGAAACTAATGGTGTTAGCTTCATCTTTTTAACTATTTAAGCATTCAAATTGATTCGTTTTCCGGTTGCAAGATAAATCACGTTCTCAGCAATATTTGTTGAATGATCTGCGATCCTTTCAATAAACCTGCATACAAATGCTAACTGAATAATCTGATTCGTTGAGTTTGGATTTTGCGGGATATAGCTTAATAGCTCATGTACCAACTCTCCAAACATTTTATCCACTTCATCATCTTTTTTCGCACATTTTTTAGCCAGTTCAATATCTTCGGAATAATAGGCAGTAATGGATTCAGAAACCATTTCTAAGGCAATCTCCATCATTTTGGGTATATCGATGATTTCTTTAAAATGTTGTTCATTCCCGATATGCTGAGCAGATTTAGCAATATTTACCGCTATGTCGGCCAGCCTCTCCACTTCAGATGAAACCTTTAATGCTACACTAATTTTCCGAAGGTCAGTTGCAACCGGCGATTCCATAGCAATTAATAATAATGCCTTATCGTTAATTTCATCTTCCAAATCATCGATTTCATTATCGCCGTCAATAACCTTCTTCGCCTTATCCATGTCCTGATTTAAAAGTGAAAGCATTGCCTCTTTAATTGCTATTTCCGATTTATGGGCCATTGTTAAAAGCATTTCTTTTAACTCTTTTAAATTATGATCAAAATTTGCTCTTGCACTCATTTATGCCACCTCTTCATCCGAATCTTCCAGTAATATAACCCTCTGTACGTGAATCATGGGGATTTGAAAAAATAGTTGATGTTGAATCAAGTTCGATTAGTTCACCCATTAAAAAGAAAGCCGTCTTATCCGAAACCCGTGAGGCCTGCTGCATGTTATGAGTGACAATGACAATAGTATATTTTTCTTTTAACTCTAAAATTAATTCTTCAATTTTCAAAGTAGAAATCGGATCCAAGGCAGATGTGGGCTCATCCATTAACAATACATCTGGTTTTGTCGCAAGGGCTCTTGCAATACATAACCGTTGCTGCTGTCCGCCCGATAATCCTAGTGCTGGTGCATTCAATCGATCCTTAACTTCTTCCCATAAAGCAACATCCATTAGCGATTTGATGACAAGTTCATCAAGATGCTTTTTCTTTTTGATTCCATGGACTCTTGGACCGTATGCAACATTATCATAAATTGATTGGGGGAATGGGTTTCCCTTCTGAAAAACCATACCAACATGCTTTCTTAGATCGACAAGATCAACTTTATCGTCTAAAATATTTTTCCCGTTTAAGTTAATTTCACCAGTCATCTTAACATTAGGAACCATGTTAATCATCAAATTCAGTGTTTTAATAAATGTAGACTTTCCACACCCGGATGGACCGATAATAGCCGTTACTTCTTTTTTATTAATTGGAAAATTAATATCCTTTAATGCATGATGATCTCCATACCATAAATTTAACTTATTGACATCAAATACTTGTCTTGTCAATGTTGCAGTAACCATACCGTTTCCCCCTTATCCAAACCTTCCGGAGATATATTCTTCCGTCTTCTTAACAGAAGGATTGGTGAAGATTTTTCCAGTCGCATCATATTCAATTAAATCACCGTTTAAAAAGAAGGCCGTTTTATCCGATATACGGGAAGCCTGCTGCATATTATGGGTGACAATTATGATGGAATAATCCTTTTTCAATTCAACAATCAGCTCTTCCACCTTCGCATTGGAAATTGGGTCCAATGCCGATGATGGTTCATCAAGGAGCATTACCGTCGGCTTCATCGCAATCGTCCTGGCAATGCAAAGACGCTGCTGCTGTCCACCTGAAAGTGAAAGCGCGGACTTATGGAGCCTGTCCTTTACCTCATCCCACAATGCTGCTTTTTTTAAGCTTTCTTCGACAATTTGATTGAGTGTGCTTTTATTTTTAATACCCGCAAATTTAAGTGCGTGGGTAATATTTTCGTAAATTGATTTTGGAAAAGGATTAGGCTTTTGAAATACCATGCCAATTTCTTTACGCAATGCCACTACATTTATTTGTTCAGACAAAATATTTAGGTCTTCATAAATAATTTCTCCTTGTGCCCTTGCACCAGGAATCAGGTCATTCATTCGATTAATACTTCTTAAAAATGTAGACTTTCCACAGCCAGACGGTCCAATAAGGGCCGTAACGGAATTTTTTCCAATATCCATTGAAATCCCATTCACAGCTCGTTTCTCGCCATAAAATATCTCTAAATTCTTTACATTTAAAATATTTTCCATTTGCAACGGGACGGTTGATTGCATCGTTTGTTCTGTCGTTTCTCTTTCCATTAAAGTCGTAACCATCCGTTCTCACCTGCCCTTTATTTAGTTGCAGTAACTTTATTCGTAATCATTCTACCTATCCATCTAGCCAAAAGGTTAAAAAGTAAAACAGAAATAACTAGGACAGCTCCTGACCCACTCGCTATTTCCTCGACATCCGGTATTAACCCTTGGGTGTTGACTGACCAAATATGAACAGCAAGAGTTTCTGCAGGACGAAAAATATTTAATGGTGATTGGTCAGAAAATGGATTCCAATTGGCATAATCAAGCCGCGGTGTGGAAAGGCCAGCAGTAAATAAAAGTGCTGCCGCTTCACCGAATACCCTTCCCGCAGCGAGGATGACACCTGTTAAAATTGACGGGAATGCACTTGGCAAGATTACGGTTTTTATCGTATGCCATTTCGTAATTCCTAATGCAAGACTTGCTTCTTTTAAATCCCTAGGCACTGAACGGATGGCGTCTTCACCAACCCGTACGATGGATGGCAGATTAATAATGGTTAATGCTAAGGCACCGCCTAAAATTGTATATCCCCAGCCTGTTGTATTAACAAATACCAATAATCCAAACATGCCGATAACAATCGACGGAAGGGAGGCTAGTACTTCGATACAGGAACGAATGATATCCGTAACTTTTCCAGGTTTAGCATATTCGGCCATATAAATGGCACCACCCAAGCCTAGTAGAATCGAAATCAACATCGTAATAAAAAGGACATAGAAAGAATTAAATAATTGGTCACGTATTCCTCCGCCTGCTCTTACATTACTCGAAGGGCTCGTTAAAAATTCCCAAGAAATATGTTTAAATCCATTTATAATAATAAACGAGAATAATCCAACCAAAATCGTAATGATAATAATAGCTATGGCAATAAAGACTCCAGTCGCAATTCGATCAGCAGTTTTGCTTTTCATTTACAGCTTCCTCCTTGATGAGAGATATCGAATCAGGAGAATAAAGGCAAACGACATCACTAATAAAATTAAGCCCATAGACCACAGGGTGTTATTTTCAACACTTCCATAAGTGGTATGACCCATGTTTAAAGTAATAATGGTCGTTAACGTTGCCGAGGCATCTAATAGACTCGATGGTAAATTTCTCACGTTTCCGATTACCATTTGTACTGCTAAAGCTTCACCAAATGCACGTGCCATACCTAGAACGACAGCAGTAAGCAAGGATGGGAGTGCTGCAGGGATGAGCACCTTTCGAATCGTTTGCCAGCGTGTTGCACCAAGCGCATAAGAGCCCTCTCTTAAATTTTTTGGTAAAGAGCTCATTGCATCTGTAGCTATAGTGGTAATTGTTGGTAAAATCATAACAGCAAGGACAATAGTACCCGAAAGCAAACTAAAACCTAGCCCTCCGATATGATCCCTGACAAAAGGAACTAATACTGTAAGCCCGATGAATCCATAAACAACAGATGGAATTCCAACTAATAGCTCGACGACTGGCTGTAATATTTTCCTTCCCCAAGAAGGTGCTATCTCTGTCATGAATATCGCGCCACCAATTCCTAATGGTGCTGCGACTAATGCAGCAAGAAATGTAACGGCAAAAGAACCGAAAATAAATGGCAGCGCACCATATTCTGGATTGGCTTTATTGGTAGGATTCCAGGCTGTACTGGTTAAGAACTCAATAAGACTTACACCATTTTTAATAAATGATTGTAAACCCTTTGTGCCCAGAAAAATGGTAATGGATATAGTTGCTGAAATCATAATAACGGCACATAGAATTACCAGAATCTTTCCACGTAATTCCCCATCCATTCTAGTTTTTGAGGTTTTTAACAATCTTTCTTTTGCAGGAAGTATCTTTTCCAAAATGCACCAAACTCCTCTGTAATACGTCGTAACGGGGTAAATGCCATTATGCATTTACCCCGATTATTCATTTACTTATTTTTAAAGATTCTTTTGATTTCCTTCAGCATCGCGTTCAACTTTCATTTTTGTTACAGGAAGATATCCTTGTTCTTTAAGAAGTGTAGTTTGGATTTCATCTGACATTAAATAATCAAGGAAGGCTTTTGCTAAATCAGTTGCTTCACCTTTTGTGTATGAATGTTGGTAAGCCCAGACAGGGAATTTACCAGACTGTACATTTTCTTCTGTTGGTTCTACACCATCAATCGCAAGTGGTGTTACAGAATCATCAGTGAAGTATGAGAATGCAAGGTAACCAATCGCACCTTCTGTTTCATTAATAATCTTTTTTACAGTGTTAGATGAATCTTCTGTAATACCTTCTGCTGGTGTTGCACCATCAAGAGCAAAC
Organism: Neobacillus sp. 19; assembly: GCF_049463095.1. Classification (NCBI taxonomy): domain Bacteria; kingdom Bacillati; phylum Bacillota; class Bacilli; order Caryophanales; family Bacillaceae; genus Neobacillus; species Neobacillus sp. 19. The sequence goes on from NZ_JBMPZU010000058.1 coordinate 31,592, forward strand.
TTATTGAAAATTGCACGTGTACCAGATGAATCAGGACGGTTTACAAGAACGATCTTTTGATCAGCTCCGCCAAGTTCTTTCCAGTTAGTGATTTTACCAGTGAATACTTTGATTAAATCATCTTTTTTAATGTCTTTAATGCCTACTTTAGGATTAACAGCTGCCGTCATACCTACAACCGCAACTTTATGATCCACTAACTGATCAGCAGGAATTCCTTCTTTTTCTTCAGCAAATACATCGGAGTTCCCAATTTGTACAGATCCTTCAGCAACTTGTGATAAGCCTGTACCAGATCCGCCTGCTTGTACTTGTATATCAACTTTTGGATTTTCAGCCATAAACTCTTCTGCCGCAGCAGCAACCAATGGCTGCATAGCAGATGAACCGGAAATGGATAGTGAGCCGGAAAGTTCCTTAGTTTCTTCAGTTTTTGTCGAATCATCTGTTCCTTGAGTCTTATCTTTAGATGCTCCGCCACCACATGCAGCCATAACAACCATTAACGCTGCAAAAATTGTAAGTAGGCTAAATTTTTTCAAACTTTTCATTTCCTTTATTCCCCCTAAGGTTTTTGTTGGTGATGATGTTTGTCTGCCTTACATGTTTTAGAATAAGGGATGACTGTAAACTGCGTTTTAATGAATTGTAAAGGTTTTGTAAATTTATGTGCTTCTTTTGTAAATCGACAAATTCCTGCATGTACCTAGTTGTTCTAACAAAAGATTACACATTCTTTAAATTATATTGCTCAAGTAGTTTGAGCAGTATGTAAAAAAAATACCCGCCTCACACGAGACAGGTATTTAACAAGTTATTGCCCAGATTGCTGGCTGTTTTGAGTTGTGTCAGTAGTATTTGTTTGTTGCTCTGTGGTGGTGTTCTCTTCATTAATCGGACGGGTTTTTTTCAATTCAAAATAGGCGTCCATTACTCGCTTGCCAATCGTCATATTAATACTTGGACCAGTATTCCCTTGGTATGCCCAAGGTACAACCACGGCCATTGCCACTTCCGGATTATCAAATGGAGCAAAGCTGACAAGACTTAAGTTCATGACATCTACATTTTTTTGCGATTTTACAGGACCATCATAAAACGCTTGGGCTGTTCCCGTTTTACCAGCTGGGCTATAGGTAACACCTTTAAATGTACCAACACCAGTACCGTCACCCACTTGCATGACCATACGAAATCCTTCTTGAACTCGTTTGATCCATTCATCTTTCATATCTAAATGATTCAGCACTTTCGGTTGGATTTCTTCGACTATAGGACCCAATTCATTACTATCCATAACCGGTTCGCGAATTTCCTTAACAATATGCGGCTGTACCCGGTTACCTCCATTTGCAATCGTGGACACATATTGAGCAAGCTGTATAGGTGTATACGTATCATACTGACCAATTGAAAGGTCAAGAAGTAAACCAGGTCTGTTATCTGATCCTGGAAAACCGCTCATTTCATTTGGAAGATCAATCCCTGTTCGAGTCCCAAGACCAAATTGACTAAAAGATTGCCTCATCGTATTAAATGTCTTTTCAGTATCTAATACAAGCGGCCCGTTCGGAACATACTTTCCATGACCCATTGCAATGACCGTTTTCCACATGTAGACGTTGGATGAAACCTGTAATGCTCTTAGATCATTGATGGAGCCAAATGTTTTCCAGGATTTCTTTGGTTTTGTTCCCTTAATAACTAACGGCTGATCAAGCAGGTAATCCCCTGGGCTTATTGCGCCGGTTTTATAACCAGTTAATATCGTCGCTCCTTTAACGGCAGAACCAACGTTATAAGAGGTGGTAATATTACCTCCGGCAAAATCATTCATAACCGTTTTGCCATCTTTATCCTTCCCAATTTGTCTTCCTGCGAGCGACAATACTTCCCCTGTGTGAGGATTCATTAAAACTACAAAGGCACGATCCAGAAGAGCAGTACCAGACTTTTGTTTGGCACTCCACATTTCTTCTTCAATAATCTTTTCTACTTGCTGCTGCAAATCCATATCGATGGTTAAGACAAGGTCTTTTCCGCGCTTCCCTTCCGAGATTACCTCAGTAGATAGAATTTTCCCAGACTTATCTGTTACATTTTTCACTTTTGCTTTTTGACCGTGAAGAACGGCTTCGTATTTAAGCTCGAGATAACTCTTCCCTACGCGGTCATTTCGGCTGTAGTCACGAGCAAGATATTTTTCCAGTTGTTCTTTAGGAATACCTGCTTCTGAAGTTGTCACATCCCCCAAGATGGATTTTAACGTATTACCAAATGTATACATACGTTCCCAGTCTGTTGTCGTATCGACCCCAGGCAGATTCTCTAAGTTTTCGCTGACCACTGCAAATTCTTCCGGCGTTACCTCTTTATTTTTGACAATTTGAGGCGTTAAGGCATATCCGCTGTTAAATTCCCGGTAAATCGCCAGTGTTTCAAGGTCTTCCCCTTGAATACTTTCTACCTCAGCATCAGTAATACGGTCAACCTGCAATTTATAAATTTGCTTATCATCTAATTTTTCCTGATCATATAAATCCCATTCTTTTTTCGTGATTTTTGCTTTTGCTTCCTCTGGGTGTTTAATGATCCAAAAATCCTTTTTGTCACGGACTGGAACCTTTGATGTATCCTTGTTAATTAATTTAGCTAATTTTTCAGCTGTTTCAAGCATTTCCTTTTGATTGGTAGTTTGGTATTTTGTGTAAGTTATAGCATTTAAAGGGGTGTTGTCGACAATCACTTTTCCATTTCGGTCAAACATTTTCCCTCTAGGCACTGGGTTATTAACAGTAATATCCTCAGTCCGTTCAATTTCCCGTTTAAAATCATCTCCAAAAACTATCTGTAATTCGCCCAGGCGAAGAACTAGTATGGAAAAAAGCATAAATACCACAAAGAATACCATGTTCAAACGAAACGGGACATGTGTTTTCTTCTTTTTCTTTTTGTTATCCAAGATCTATATACACTTCCTTTTTTCTGCGCTTAACATAACTTTCTTTATTTTATAAGATAATGTCCCATTTATCTATGAAAAACCCTTGCCAATTACAAGAAAACTAAAACCCTTATTAAAAATGCGATGAGTCGGAAGAAACTCATCGCATTTTTACCTCAGGAACATGAACCCTCTTTATGAACAGATATATTATGGAATGACCGGCACCCAAAAACAGAAGTAAAATGGGAATGCTTGACGTCTCATTAAACCAGGTCACTGCAGCTAGGAAAGCAAGAATGGATACAATACGCCCTATATTTAAAAAGATTTCTCTGACAACTATATACTCAATTCTCATTTCCGCTGCTTTCCAGCCGCTTCCAATTACATCATATGTAGTTGACATATATGGCACAAGCAGCAGCGGATAGGCAACCGCAATCATTGCAGCGTAAATTAATAATTTAACAAAATTTATATCCCAAACGATTAACAGGACAGCAGCATAAAGAATAATCCCGCCAATAAGAATGGCTTTTTTTCGATAATTTTTTTTAATCATCCTGGAAGCTAAATAATAGGCAATAAAGGATATTCCTGAATTAATTAGACCAAATGTACCTAAAGCCATTTCACTTCCCGTGGAGATATAGACAAACACTGAAATGATAAATAAAAACGTCCCTTCTCTTAGACCCTGAAAAAAGTGGGCATTCGTAACGAGACGCCAATTTTCATTTACTTTTCTTTCCTCTAAAATCCGCTTAAAACAGTACCTGCCTGCCGCAGGTCTCGGCTTTAATGAAAAACTCATGAAAACAGCAAGTGCAAATAAAGCTAATGATATGCCAAAAATAATCGTATAACCGGTAAACTTTTCAAATCGCGTTATGATAATTCCAGCGGCAATTGGGCCAATCATTCCCCCTGCAGACGTAAGCGTACCTAAAAATCCATTAAAAAAATCTCTGGTTTCAGGTTCTGTTATTTCAAACGTCAACACATTATAAGCAAGCCAATAAAAACCATAGCCGACTCCCAAGAGGCCGCCTAATAATAGTAAATAGGTGGCTGCATTTGTACCTGTTATTAATACGGCAAGGTAAAATAACGCTAAAAAGATTACACCTATTCTAAGGACAATCACTCTGTCGATTTTCTTAGCCCATCGCCCTGCCAATATAAATGTTAATGGCTGTAAGACGACAATTGATAAGTTATACAAAGCTAAATCAGAATACTTACCTGTTTGTTTCCATAGGTATATATTCACAAATGTGTTGGATAAGGCAACGCTCAGTGAGTATAACCCGCCAATAATCAGCAATAGTGATAAATCCTTGGTTAATTCAACATCACCTAAAATTTTAAATCTTTTAGCCATAAAAAAACTCCCCTTTGTCTTAAGGGTAGTCTTTATCAAGGCAATGGTTCTTATTCAAATTTGGGCAAATGAAAAAAGACAGCTTTAGGGCCGTCTTCTTTCATATCATTATTTCGCTGCGTTAAAACGTTTTGAAACTTCGTCCCAGTTAACTACATTCCAGAATGCACCAATATAGTCTGGACGTTTGTTTTGATATTTTAAATAGTATGCATGCTCCCAAACATCAAGGCCAAGAATTGGAGTTTTTCCTTCCATTAATGGAGAGTCTTGGTTTGGAGTGCTTGATAATTCTAATTCGCCATTGTTTACAGATAACCATGCCCAGCCAGAGCCAAAACGAGTAGTTGCTGCTTTAGCGAACTCTTCTTTAAAGCTTTCGAAGCTGCCAAATTTGCTGTTGATTGCGTCAGCTAATTCACCAGTTGGTGCACCGCCGCCATTTGGAGAAAGAATTTGCCAGAATAATGAATGGTTAGCGTGTCCGCCGCCATTGTTACGAACCGCAGTACGTGCAGCTTCTGGAACCGCATCCAAATTAGAAATTACTTCTTCTACTGATTTAGAAAGTAATTCTTCATTACCTGCTAATGCATTGTTTAAATTTGTCACATATGTGTTGTGGTGTCTAGTGTGATGAATATTCATGGTTTCTCTGTCAATGTGTGGTTCAAGCGCATCCTCTGCATAAGGTAATGCCGGTAATTCAAATGCCATGTTAAATTCCTCCTATGTACATATTATTTTTTAGGCTTTAGTAATTCTTACTTTATAAGAATATTTCTAAAGCTTTAGTCTAAACATACCAAAATTGATGCTTTGTTTCAAATAAAATGCTTTAATTCAAACATATATACATTACCCTTTCCGCATCATTTTATTCCCGCTTTTAAAAAGGACTTTGTAATTTAGATTTTCAAAAAATTGTCATAATTCATCAAAACAGCATCCTGTCAACGATTTTTGTCATAACTGCACTTAACTCCTTCCAAATCATGTAAATACCATATTGACATGTTGTTAATAATTCATTTAAATCAAGCTGAAGGGCTGATAAAGGAGTGACTAAATATGCAACAACACAGCATCACTATATATAATTTAATGGTCCAATTTTTCCAAAAAAATGAACCCATTCAAAAGTTTAAATCGAATTCCGTGCTTTTCCAAGAAAAGGATCCCGTAGAAAATGTTTATTTGCTGTTAAAAGGAAGCATTGCCCTTGGAAGGGTTCATGTTAGGGGAAAGGATTTCATATTAAAAATCTTAAATGATCGGGAATTAATGGTTGAATATCAATTATTTAAAGCCCATCCTCATTATCAATTTTACGCAAAAACCTTAACAGACTGCGAATGTCTTGTTATTAAAAAGGAACAATTTGAGGATTTTGTCTTAACAGATCCTGATGCAATGAAGGCACTTGTTGCTTGGTTAAGCACCGGGTATTTAAAAGCTCAAATGAAATGTCAGGATTTAATTATGAATGGAAAAAAAGGGGGGCTATACTCCATCCTTATCCGACTTTGTAATTCTTATGGAGTAAAAACAGACAATGGGATTCTTATTAATCTCCCTTTAACACATCAAGAATTAGCTAATTTAACCTACGGTACGAGAGAAGTCATACAACGAGCCTTGAAAGATCTACGTGAGAAAGATATTATTTCATATGAAAATCAAATGTTTACAGTTAAAAATGTGAATTACTTGAAAGAGGAAGTTGATTGCCAAAACTGTTCGTTTGAAATCTGCGGACTTAATTAATTTTCTGAGAAACCACTTTGGGTAGCTTTTTACTATTTCACAAGCTACAATAGAAATGAATCTGTTTAAAGGTGGTCCAGTATGAATATTTTCAAACAATTTTATAAGAGTATCTACTCTCCAAAGGATATTGCTTTATATCGTTTTCAAGGAATCGGAAAAACGATTTTATACGTTTTTTTCCTAACCTTCATTTCAGTTCTTCCGTCTATTATTTATTTAAGTACTGCACTTACAACGGGAATAGATTCTGCGCGATCGATTATCAAAGATGAAGCACCTGACTTTTCAATACAGAATGGTCAGCTGTCAGCTAAGACTGAGGTTCCAATTACCATTAATAAAGATGATTTTACCATTATTATTGATCCAACTGGAGCCATTTCGGATGCAGATGTGGAGAATGAAGGAAATGCCTTCGCCATGTTAAGGGATGAGTTTGTCCTCTCTTCAGGTGGACGGACTGATACATATTCCTATTCAATGTTGCAAGACCTCCATATTACGAAGAATGATTTCCTTGATTTCACTAATACGATTGGTGGATTAAAGGGAATAATCATCCCAGTTGCATCACTATTAATTTATTTGGTTTCCAGTGCCGCTAGCTTTATTGAGGTATCGATATTAGCCTTGTTTGGTCTCGCATTAAAAAATCTTTTAGGCAGAAAGCTGAATTACCGACAATTATGGAGAATGGCTGCATACAGTGAAACCCTTCCAACCTTATTTTTCACCATTATGGCGGCCGTTAAAACGTCCGTACCAAACAGCTTTGTCATTAACTGGGTTGTCGCCATTATCGTCTTATCCTTAGCCATAAACGAAATGCCTAAACCGAAAAAAGCAAATTAAAAATGCGCCCGAGGGGGCGTATTTTTTTATTGAGTACTTTTTAAGAGTGGACAAGCATAGGAATGTATAAACATTCCCTTTTGGAGGCTTGTACGATGAATAAGATAGTAGGATTTCTTTTTGTTATTTTAGTCATATATGTTATTTACTTTGACTTAACTGTGGGTACCCTGCCCGCCTCCAATACGAAGCAGGTTGATGCCAAAATCGAGTCTATTGAGAAGTTGTCCAAAACAGACATACCTTCCTTCGCTGCAGAAGTAAAACCCGGTGAAACTGTGATTTCAATTGTCGAGCACGAATTAAATAAACCAATTCCAGTCTCTATCACAGATTTGATCGAAGACTTTAGTGAACTGAATCCAGGACAATCCCCGGAAAAAATTCAAATTGGTGCTACATATCTATTCCCTGATTACTCAAACTAAAGTGGATAGATGCTTATTCTTGTCAAAATCTGCTGTGGACTGATACAATTAAGTCGAATTGTTTAAATACAATTATTCGAATTCATTTTGAAGGAGAGCGAATTCCACGTGAGTGAAATTATACATCGTACAAAAACCCGTCCAATTAAAGTCGGCAATTTAACGATTGGCGGGAGCAATGAACTTATTATTCAAAGCATGACAACAACAAAGACTCATGATGTTGAAGCAACCGTTGCGGAAATTAAACGCCTTGAGGACGCTGGATGTCAGATTGTCCGTGTGGCCTGTCCTGATGAACGGGCGGCAAATGCCATTCCGGAAATCAAAAAAAGGATCAACATTCCACTTGTGGTCGACATCCACTTTGACTATAAATTAGCACTTAAAGCCATTGAAGGCGGAGCCGATAAGATCCGAATCAACCCGGGAAACATTGGAAGACGAGAAAAGGTCGAGGCGGTCGTAAAAGCTGCTAAGGAACGCGGTATCCCTATTCGTATTGGGGTAAACGCTGGATCGCTTGAACGTAAAATCTTGGAGAAATACGGATATCCAACTGCCGATGGAATGGTGGAGAGTGCCCTTCATCATATTAAAATTCTCGAAGATTTAGATTTCCATGACATTATTGTTTCCATGAAAGCTTCAGATGTCAATCTTGCAATCGAGGCATATGAAAAAGCAGCACGGGCATTTGATTACCCGTTACATTTAGGTATTACTGAATCTGGAACGCTTTTTTCCGGTACCGTAAAAAGTGCGGCAGGACTAGGCGCGATCATTAGTAAAGGGATTGGCAATACGCTCCGTATATCCTTGAGTGCCGATCCGGTTCAGGAAGTAAAAGTTGCCCGAGAACTGTTAAAGGTATTTGGCCTTTCGTCAAATGCAGCAACATTAATTTCCTGCCCAACCTGCGGAAGAATTGAAATTGACCTCATTAGCATTGCAAATGAGGTCGAGGAGTATATTTCAACTATTAAAGCCCCAATTAAGGTATCTGTTTTAGGCTGTGCAGTCAATGGTCCCGGTGAGGCTCGTGAAGCAGATATCGGGATTGCCGGTGCCCGCGGCGAAGGGTTGTTATTTAGAAAAGGTGAAATTGTCCGGAAGGTACCCGAAGCAGATATGGTTGAGGAATTGAAAAAAGAAATTGATCTTGTCGCAGAGGAATATTTCCAAAAAAAGGCTGAAGAAGAAAAGCTAACGAAATAAATATTAAGAAACCCGGTTTTTAGTAACCGGGTTTCTTTTTTTTATCCAGCTCCAGCGCCCTAGCGGCGAGACGCCGCTGATCAGGCGCATACGCCTTTTTTGCTCCTATTGCAAGATCTGTTAAAAGAACGGAAGTATGAAGATACCAACAACAATCGATATCACTCCGATACCGATTGCCCAAGCCCCTAGGCCCGTGGCACCTCTGCTTCTGGCAACGAACCCTAACACAATACCTGCAGCACCAAATAGAATAGGCATTACAAATAGTGATAAAATCGATAGTGCTAATGCAAGGGTACCCATTCCCGTACCGCCAGCAGTACGCTCCCGATTTTCATCCTGTTCCCTTTTCCGGATTAGAGGAACAGGTGCAGCAATTTCTGCAGCTGTTTCTTCTCTAAATTCAGAAGATCGTAACGGAACAGAAGCACCAATTTCAGGAACATGCTCTTCTTTTTTCAATGAATAGGAAGTCTTAATAGGTGCAGCGATTTCTGATGCTGCTTCCTCCCTGAATTCTGCGGGAGAATTGGGAATATCTTGACCAATTATCGAACTTCGAAGAGCTTCTTGCACCCTCGTGTCTCTTTCATCTGCCATCCTAATCCCTCACTTTCAGTTATAGGAGCATTACTTATTGTTTACGTCTCTTCTCTTTTTACTATGTTAATGATTGTCTTAAATAGGTGATTATTTCATATGCCGAGAATTATTTCATAAAAATAAATACTTCATTGTCCCGTTATTTTGGTAAAATATAATGAGATAATAAGATGAAGGTGAAGACACAATGAGAAAAAAATTCGGAATTGATATTGACGGCACCGTAACATGTCCGACTTCAATCATCCCTTTTATAAATAAAGCCTTTGGTATGAATATTATGTATGAGGATGTAAACCAGTATGACCTCACACCTTTTGTAAATGTTTCAGAAAAGGAATTTGCAAAATGGTTTATTGAAAACGAACCGGTTATTTATCAGGAATCCCCGCCTGCCCAAGGTGCGGTGAACATTCTTAATAAATGGAAACATAAACATGAACTGTTTTTTATCAGTGCCCGCGGATCCCACTTGCTTGATGTCACAGAGGAATGGTTCTTGCAATATGGCTTAACCTTTCACCATATTGAACTAATTGGCTCTCATGATAAAGTGGAAACAGCTAAGAAACATAAAGTGGATATTTTTTTTGAGGATAAACATGATAATGCCGTCATGATTCATGAAGAGTGCCGAATTCCGGTTATTTTATTTGATACACCTTACAATCAGGATCCAATCCCTGCAGGTGTCATCCGCGTGAGCAACTGGGAAGAAGCCAACTTGTGGGTAGATAAATGGTTAAAGCAGGAAAAAACAAATCGTGAAGAGGCTGGTATATCCCATTCACGTTAAAACCAGCTTGTGCGGATGCACAAGCTGGTTTTTTAATGACATTCCGGGCAGCGTCCATAAATTTCAAATTTATGTCCGGATATGTCGTATCCTTTTAAATTTTCACTTAATCCATCCATTGGACATGTATCAATCTCTTTTGTTTTACCACAGTCGAGGCAGATAAAGTGATGATGATGCTGGTGTCTTGAACAAGTAAAACGGAAATGCTTTTCACCGGATAACTCTGTCATTTCTAATATCCCCATATTTACAAACAAAGTCAGGTTCCGATAAATGGTATCAAAGCTCAATCCTGGATAATCTTCCTTTAATTGGTCAAGAACCTCCTTGGCCGTTAAATATTTATCACTATCAGCAAATAATTGGAGCATATCCTCCCGTTTTCCCGTTTGTTTAAATCCATTTTCTTTTAAGTACTGAATTGCTTCATGTACGTTCACTCTGCTCACCACCTATAGCACTTGTTAGTTTTTTATAAAAGATTGTTATGATCAAAATGAAAACTGCTAGCATAACGATCGTTCCTCCTGGTGCCAAATCCAGATAGTAGGCCGTAAAAAGCCCGCCAAGAACAGATACTTCCCCAAAAAGGAGGGAGAAAAAAATAGTCTGTTTAAACCCTTTGGCAATTCGAATACTTGCAGCAACAGGTAAGGTCATTAATGAGGAAACTAACAGAATCCCGACAATTCTCATGGATGCGGCAATGACAAGGGCCACCATGACAATAAAGATGAAATGAATGCTTTTGGCAGCAATCCCGGAAGCCTTTGCATGCTCTTCATCAAATGAGAGTAAAAACAGTTCTTTGTATAATAAAATGATCACTAAAATAACTACTAGACTAATGATAAAAATAACCCATAAATCCGTTCGGCTGACCGCAGATACGCTGCCAAACAAATAACTAAACAAATCTGTATTAAAGCCATTTGCAAGTGAAATAAAAATGACTCCCAAGCCAATCCCGCCGGATAAAATAATCGGGATAGCTAATTCCTGATAATGTTTATAAACCCCTCTTAGTTTTTCAATAAATAACGCCCCTCCCACGGAAAATACCATTCCTAAGTAAAGGGGATTCAACCCTGACATCATCGTATACTTTCTTTCAATGAGCAGGCTTGCAGCAATTCCCGCTAGTGTCACATGGCTAAGGGCATCGGCAATCAATGATAATCTTCTGACGACGATAAAAACCCCCAGCAACGGGGCAAGAAATCCAATCATCAATCCTGTAAGGAAAGCATTTTGTAAAAATTCATAATGAAATAATCCTTCAATCATTTTACAACGCCTCCGTGTTCATGATGATGAGCAAGAACATGAACCTCATGACCATACACCTTAGACAATCCAGTTGTGCTAAGCTGCTCAAATTCTGCTGTTTCTCCATGGAAATGCAAATGTTTATTCAAACAAGCCACATGTGAGACCTTATCCGAAATGGTTCCAATATCATGTGTAACTAATAAAAGCGTAATGTCCCGGCTCTTATTTAATTCACCAAGCATTTGATAAAAGGAACTAACATTTTCCGCATCAACACCTACTGTAGGCTCATCCAATATCAGAAGGCTTGGTTCACTAACAAGTGCGCGGGCAATAAAAACTCTTTGCTGCTGACCGCCGGAGAGTTCTCCAATATTTCTGCTGCTGAATTCCTTCATTCCCACGGCCTCTAGAACTTCATTTACCTTTTTTGAATGTTCTTTCTTAAAGAACTTAAACAGTCCTAACTTTTTGGTTAAACCACTCGCAACCACCTCAAATACAGTTGCCGGGAAGCCCGTATTAAAGGAATTGGCCTTTTGCGAAACATAACCGATTTTTTGCCAGTCTTTAAATTTATTTATTTCTTGGCCGAATAAAAAGATTTCCCCTTTTTGTGGTTTTAATAAACCTAAAATTAACTTTAACAATGTGGATTTTCCGGACCCGTTGGGACCAACAATCGCCAAAAAAGAACCATCTGGTACATCCAGGTTGATATCCTCTAGGACAGTATCTCTTTCATACCGATAAAAAAGATGTTTTATTTCAATTATTGATTGCATAGTTTGCACTCTCACCTTTAATTATAAGAATCATTCCGATTTAACTTCAAGTAGTATACAATAGGAGTTTCTGATTGTAAAGGCGGAAGAACCGTTTACAAATTACTTGGCCACTTATATTCCATTGTCACACTCCCCGGCCTTCTTCATACATTAGCATGGAGGAGTGGTGAGGGTGAAAATATTTGAGAGCATCATTAATCATAAAATTAACACGATAACGGCTGAAGAACTGCTAAAGTATGCAACTCAGTTTAATATCTCCGTCAATCGGCCGCAGGCGAAAAAAATTGCCGAATACTTACGTGGAAAAAATATCAATATTTTTAACGATAAAGAACGTGCCCTTTTAATTAAACAAATCGCAAAAGCAGCCGGTCCTGAAACGGCACGGGAAGTGAATAAACTTTTTATGCAATTAACAAAAAGTTAAAAGCTGTGCCAAGGCACAGCTTTTAATTATCCTTGCATTATTTGATCAAGCAGATCTTCATTGAATTGCTGTTTACGAAGCATGTCTATTTCAAATTTGTAGGGCGCTTTTTTATTGTTCTTATCTTCGCCGACAAATGGAGTTTCTAGGATTTTAGGAACTTCCATTAGTTGTGGATGATGAACGATGTAGTTTAGAGTCTTAAAGCCGATATGGCCAAAACCGATATTTTCGTGACGGTCCTTTCTCATCCCTACTGCATTTTTACTATCATTGATATGGAGCACCTTTAGTTTCTCCAAACCAATAATCTTATCAAACTCATTTAAGACCCCGTCAAAGTCTTCGACAAGATTATAGCCGGCATCATGTGTATGGCATGTATCAAAGCAAACAGACAGCCTATCACTGTAATTTACACCATCGATAATCATCGCCAATTCCTCAAACGACTTTCCGCACTCCGATCCTTTGCCTGCCATTGTTTCCAAAGCTATTTGCACTTGCTCCTTACCTGTTAAAACTTCATTCAAGCCTTCAATAATTTTCTTAATTCCTTCTTCTGTACCTGCCCCCACATGTGCACCAGGATGAAGAACGATTTGTGTTGCCCCTAGAGCTTCAGTTCGTTCAATTTCAGTTCGAAGAAATCTTACACCTAATTCAAACGTGTCAGGATTCGTGGTATTTCCAATATTGATTATATATGGAGCATGGACAACAATTTCTGAAATCCCATTCGCTTCCATATGTCTTTGCCCTGCTTCAATATTTAGGTCTTCAATTTTCTTTCTCCTCGTGTTTTGCGGTGCACCCGTATAGATCATAAACGTATTGGCACCATATGACACTGCTTCTTCACTTGCCGCGAGCAACATCTTTTTTCCACTCATCGAAACGTGTGAGCCAATTTTCAACATTTTCTAACTCTCCCTTTCCAAACCGATTATTTCTTTCTTTGGTCGATTCTTCGCTGGCGTTTTTTAATTTTATCCATTTCCCATTGCATTTTCTTTTTATATCCCGGTTTTACTTTTTGCGGTTTCTTCACAATCGATTTGGCTTTTTTATCAGCCTCATCTTCTTTCCTTACCCGTGTCTTTCGCTTATTTCGTTCATCTGTTTCAGCGAATTCTCCATTTTTCAGATCTACATACTTAAATTGAATCCCCATTTTTTCTAGACGATTTAGGGCATCTTCGTCTGAGCTTTCATAAACCGTAAGAGCAATACCTGAATTTCCCGCCCGCGCTGTCCTGCCCACCCGATGGATATAGAAATCTAAGTCTGAAGGGAGTTCATAGTTAATAACATGGCTGACACCTTCAATATCAATGCCCCGTGAAGCAAGGTCCGTGGCAACGATATATTGGTATTCCAAATCTTGAATCTGCTTCATCATTTTTTTCCGTTCCCGAGGGTTTAAATCACCATGCACCCGGCCAACTTTTAAGCCTTTTTCATTCAAAAAATAAGCAACTTCTTCGGCCATTTTTTTTGTATTTGTAAATACAATCGCTAAATAGGGATTATAGGCGAGTAATGTATCAAGAACAAGCTGCTTTTTACTACGATGTCTTGATGGCAGCAAATAATGCTCTAAATTTTCCGCCGCTTTTCTTTTTGGTTCAATCTGTACCATTTTTGGATTTTCCATATACTTTTTTAGAAAAGGTTTTAATTTTTCAGGAATGGTAGCTGAAAAGACCAGCATTTGCAGTTTTTCCTGCATCTTAGCGGCTACTTGATCCACTTCTTCTATAAAACCCATATCCAGCATCATATCAGCTTCATCGACCACCAGTATATCTGATGTATGGATGAACAATGCTTGGTCAATCATTAGATCCTTAATTCTTCCAGGTGTCCCTATAACAATGTGCGGCTGCACCTTCAATTTTTCAATCGTGCGCTGCTTGTCTGTTCCGCCAATATAACATCTCGTCATAATCGAGCTCTCAGGACTGCATTGTGCAGTAACCTTCAAGATTTGCTGATAGATCTGGGAAGCTAATTCCCGTGTGGGTGCAGTAATGACAGCCTGTACCTCCTGGCGCGCAGGATCAATTTTTTCAAGAATCGGCAGTGCATAAGCCAGCGTTTTACCTGTTCCTGTTTGCGATTGGCCAATTGCACTTTCTCCTTTTAAAACCAATGGAATCATCCGCTCCTGAATTTCGGCTGGCTCAAAAAATCCAAACTGATTCAGGGAGTCTATAATAAACGGTTGAAACTTAAAACGTTCAAATCGATTTTCTTTCATAAAATGGCTCCTTATTATAAAAATAATCTAATGTCTATGGAGTAGTTTTTTACCCTTGTTGAGAGCTTCTTTCTTTCCATCATGTAATTATAGTAAAAATCATCCTAAATAACCAGCTAACAATTCTTTTATTCACATCTTTTACCTTTCAGCCGCTTTTTAAAACGAAATTTAGTTTTTTCCTTGTGGTTAATACCTAAACCAAATTAGGATAAATGCATATTTTAATGTATGAAGATTAAGGTGAAAGGAGGGCATCTGTATGTTGCCAGGACCAAGAATGCCTATGAATGGCGGAATGGGCCCAAATCTATTTGGAGGAAGAAGCCCGATGATGGGAACAGGCGGGAATCCATTTGGCGGTGGAGGGCCGATGATGAGGCCGCCGGCGGGTCCTATGGGCGGAGGTAATCCAATAATGCGGTCTATGATGGGTGCCGGCCAAATGAACAGAGGCGGCGGTTTACTTTCGAAACTTCTCGGAAGAGGTAGTCAAGCTGGCGGACCGGGAGGACTAATGGGAATGCAGGGAGCGGGAAGAGCCGCAGGAGGAGGAGGAGGCTTACTCCAATCTTTGAGTAACCCTGGGGGACTATCAGGGATTCTAAATAACACCCAGAATGTCTTAAAAACCGCCCAGTCTCTAGGGCCGATGATTCAACAGTATGGACCTATGGTAAAAAATCTGCCGGCGATTTGGAAGATGTATCGAGGCTTCAAAAATGCCTCAAAAAGTTCGGATTCATCTTCCGATGCAACAAATTCAAAGAAAATAGCAGCTGAAGAAGAATCTTCAAGCAATGAATCAACTGAAATAAGAACTACAAAGAAAACAACACGCCGAAGCAAAATCCAAACTACTGGTTCTAAAAAAAGAAACCAACCGCAAAGCTCTATGCACAGTAGTTCATATCAAAAGGGAAGCTCAATACCAAAAATGTATATTTGAACAGGTGAATGCCGGGGCTACCGGCATTCTTTTATTTTTCAAAAACTTTAAGTGAAAAATGTATCTTTGTATTATACCTATTAGTCTTATATAATAAATACATAGACTACCAATAATGTCTTTTAGGGGGACTTTATATATGCAAATAATTAAAATATCACCGCGCGGTTACTGCTATGGCGTAGTGGATGCTATGGTCATCGCAAGAAATGCCGCACTTGATAAAACATTGCCTCGTCCAATCTATATTTTAGGTATGATTGTTCATAATAAACATGTTACAGATGCCTTTGAGGAAGAAGGAATTATTACTCTTGACGGGAAAAATCGCAAGGATATTCTTGATAAAGTAGATAAGGGTACCGTGATCTTTACTGCCCATGGGATCTCCCCAGAGGTAAGGGAACTGGCAAAAAAGAAAGGGCTTGTCACTATTGATGCTACTTGCCCTGATGTCACCAGAACACATGACTTGATTGAAGAAAAAACAAAAGAAGGATATCAAGTAATTTATATTGGCAAAAAAGGCCACCCCGAACCTGAGGGCGCCGTCGGGGTTGCTCCAGGTATGGTTCACCTAGTGGAAACACCTGTTGATGTGGAAGCATTAACGGTTGAAAATGACAAGCTAATTGTCACTAACCAAACTACAATGAGTCAATGGGATGTGGCCGATACCATGAAAAAGGTTCAGGAAAAATATCCTCATGTCCAGGTTTATAATGAAATATGTCATGCGACACAAATACGCCAAGAAGCAGTTGCCGAGCAAGCCACAGAAGCGGATGTAACGATTGTTGTGGGTGATCCGATGAGCAATAACTCGAATCGTTTAGCACAGGTTTCGGAAGAAATTGCCGGAACAAAGGCATATCGCATTGCCGATATTACCGAATTAGAAATCGACTGGATCAAGTATGCCAAGAATGTTGCTGTAACATCCGGGGCCTCGACACCAACCCCTATTACAAAAGAAGTGATTACTTTCCTTGAACAATTTGATCCAAATAATGAAGCAACTTGGGAACGGAGAAAAAAGGTTCAGCTAAGCAGAATTCTACCAAAAGTAAAAAAGACTGAGGTATAAGTTAGATCGAAAAAGAACCGCTCATTTGACCGGTTCTTTTTCGATTAAATAAATTGAAACGGATCTGTGTTTACTTCGGAAGGAAAAATCTCAACAACATATCCTGAATTGGTACACAGCTTTTGTAACGTTGCTGTCAGCCCCTTTTTCATTACTTTTTCAACATTGTGCCCAGGATCAATCATATTCAATCCTTGCATCATCGCATCATGTGCAGTGTGATAGTAAATATCACCTGTAATATACACATCTGCTCCTTTGAACTTAGCATTCATGAAGTATTTATTGCCATCGCCGCCTAAAACCGCAACTTTTTTTACCTTAGCAGTTAAATCACCGACGACACGTACTGTATCTACTTCAAGTGCAGCTTTCACTTTTTTTGCAAATTCTCCAAGAGTCATTTCACTTACCTTGCCAATCCTGCCTAACCCAAGGACTTCTCCCTGATTTTCCAACGGGTATACATCATAGGCCACTTCCTCATATGGATGCGCCTTAATCATTGCTGTAATTGCTTTTTTCAGCTGCTGCTCCGGAATGATCGTCTCAATTCTTACCTCGTCCACTTCTTCTAACATTCCAGCTTGTCCCATGTATGGCGTTGTATTGTCCCCAGGTAAGAATCTGCCTGTTCCATTTGCAGAGAAAGAACAATGACTATAATTGCCGATAAATCCTGCTCCCGCATCTCCAAGGGCTTTTCTAACTGATTCAGCGTGGCTTGATGGAACAAATACGACTATTTTCTTAAGCACTGTTTCATAAGTTGGTACAAGCACCTCTGCCGCTTCTATCCCTAAGGCATCTGCCAGCAGATCATTTACCCCGCCCTTTGCCACGTCAAGGTTAGTATGGGCTGCATAAACAGCAATATCATGCTTTAATAACTTTTCAATCATTTTCCCCTGTACCGTATCTGTCAGCACATTTTTAAGCGGACGGTAAATCATCGGATGGTGCGCAATAATCAGCTGTACATTTTTTTCGATTGCCTCCTCAATGACATCTTCAAGAACATCGAGGGCAATCATTACTCGTTCAACCTTTTTGTTTAAGCGGCCAATCTGAAGACCAATCCTATCACCTTCCATTGCCAGCCCTTTCGGTGAAAACTGTTCAAATAATTGGATAATTTCATGACCATTAGGATTCTTCATCTTGGATTACCTCCTTTACCAACGACATTTTAAATAAAATCTCCTGCTTCTTTTCAATCGTATCAGGAGTTTGAGCAGCATTTTCAAGCTGATGGTATATTCGCTCCCAATTTCCCCTCTCATTTTGCCACTTTTTCTTAAAAACCGCACTCTTCTCTTTAACAAGATACGGTCCGAATAATAAGCCTTCTTGTAAGTTCTCTCCATAAAGCATCAATGAATCTTCGGTGTCCTTGCCTTTTTCGGCGACCAATACCTCATAAATCTTTCCATCTTCTTCGAGAATCTCTTCCGCCGACAGCTTCCAGTTATGATCTAGCAGCCATTTTCGAATGGAAATTGCACTAATGTTGGGCTGTAAAATAAGCCTTTTCACAGAACCCAGCTTGTCCTTGCCCTTTTCCAAAATACTTGTAATTAATGCTCCACCCATGCCAGCTATTGTTACGTATTCTATTTCTCCCGGTTCAATAACGTCAAGCCCATCTCCTAAGCGAACGGCAATAACCTCCGACAAACCTTCAGCCAATACATTTCTTTTCGCGGACTGATAGGGTCCTTCAGCTACCTCACCCGCAACAGCAAAGGTAATACCGATGTTCTTCGCCAAAAAACATGGTAAATAAGCATGATCTGAGCCGACATCGACTAATGTTGCACCGGTGGGCACATATTTTGCAACTGTTGCTAATCGAGACGATAATCTATCCGAATTCAATACCAACACCACTCTTTAATCTAATATGTATAAAAAAGGTCCTTTACCGATGCAAAGGACCTTTTTTGGAACAGTATAACTTTTACTTTAATTTAGAAACCCACTCAGCCATTGCATCAATCTGTTCTGCTGGTACAAGACCTGCAGGCATTCCTGTACCTTTACCATTCGTTAGGATATCTTTAACTTCATCCTTTGATAAACCAGTACCTTTTAATGAAGGACCCACTCCTCCTTGGTATTGATCACCATGACAGCCGATACAAGTTGATTTATAAATTTCTTCTGGATTAGATGCGGCAACTTCTGTTTTCTCTCCGCCTTTTCCTTCGCCATTTTCTTTAGCGACTTCCTTCATGTCGCCAAGGCCTTTGAATGACAAGAAGAACACTAGTACAATTCCAAAAACCATGACGAGAACGTAAGGTATTACCGGATTTCGATTCATGATATAACCTCCCTATGTACGTAAACTGATCATTAAATAAAACTGCATCTGCAAACAACTACTATTTTACTTGAAAAATAACAGAAGGAAAAGCCCTAAACTTATTTTATCACTATAATCTTTGTAAAAAAGATAAAAGAGGTGAAACAAAGTGAATTTACACACTTTTTCCTCCCCTTGTTATCTTCCCCCTATTTTCTTGTTAACAACCAATTAATCGTGAAATAACCATTCTTTGCACCTCTGAGGTACCCTCACCTATTTCAAGCAGCTTGGCATCACGCATCATTCTCTCCACATGATATTCCTTCATATAACCGTATCCTCCATGTATTTGCACTGCTTGATCTGTAACTTCCATACAAATCTCAGAAGCATACAGTTTACACATGGCTGCTTCCTTTGAAAAAGGTCTGCCTTTGTCTTTTAGCCATGCTGCCTTATAAACCATATTCCGAGCCAATTCAATTTTCATTGCCATATCCGCAAGCTTAAACTGAATCGCTTGGAAGGAGGAAATCGATTTGCCGAATTGCTTACGCTCCTTTGCATAAGCAAGAGCTTTCTCATACGCCCCCTGAGCAATCCCTACAGCCATTGCGCCGATTCCGATACGTCCGCCATCAAGCGTTATTAAAAACTGTCTAAAGCCCTCTCCGCGCTTTCCCAGAAGGTTCTCTACAGGCACTCTAACATCCTCTAATACAAGCTCTGTTGTATTCGATGAATGTAAGCCCATTTTTTCGTAATTATCAATGACTGTAAAACCAGCTCCATTTGTTGGAACAATGATTGCACTTATTTCCTTTTTTCCTTCTCTTTCACCTGTAACTGCTGTTAAGGCCAAATGATTGGCAAAGCTTGCATTGGTGATGAAACATTTATTTCCATTAATAAGGAACTCTCCATTGACTTCTTTGGCCGTTGTTCTTGTCCCCCCTGCATCAGACCCCGCATTAGGTTCCGTGAGACCAAATGCTCCAAATGATTCTCCTATACAAATAGGTGTTAAGTATTTTTGTTTCTGCTGCTCCGTTCCAAACAAATATAATGGGGCCCCACCTAAAGAAATATGGGCAGAATAGGTGATTCCAGTCGAGCCGCATACACGGCTTAATTCTTCAACAACGATAGCAAAGCTAACCGTATCTGCCCCTCCGCCGCCATATTCTTCAGGAAAAGGCAGCCCCATAATCCCCATCTCAGCCAGTTTCTTGAATATATCTGCAGGAAATTGTTTTGTTCGGTCCCGTTCGATAGCACCAGGCGCAACTTCTTCATCCGCAAACTGGCGTAATGTCCGTTTAATCATTTCTTGTTCGGAAGTTAAATCAAAATTCATATCCATCCCCCCCAAGGCATTTTTGTATGCGCTTTCTTTACCATTATAAGAGAAATTGTCTAAATTTCTCAATATTAATAAATTTTTAAAAATATTATATTATTCGAATATAACAAAAATCATGTTGCTATTTGGTAATATGAGGAATAGTCTTATATTATTAACACTTTAGTAAAAGGGAAAATGAGAACTATTTCTTTTTTACAAAAATAAAAACGAGGAAAATCAACTAATAAATCCAGAAGGATATTTGCAAAATGAGAGACAATTCAGTAAAATAAAGAAAAAACGGAGAAAGGGTTTTCATTTAAAAAAATTAGAGCCTTTTTTCAAAAAAAATAGTCTACTCCTTTAAAGAAGTAAACTATTTTTACGGTATTCTATTCTAAGAAATCTTTTAGGCGTTTGCTGCGGCTTGGATGACGTAATTTACGTAATGCCTTCGCTTCGATTTGGCGAATACGTTCTCGTGTTACGCCGAAAACTTTGCCCACCTCTTCTAGTGTGCGGGTGCGGCCATCATCCAGTCCAAAACGCAGGCGAAGAACATTTTCTTCGCGATCAGTTAAAGTATCAAGCACATCTTCCAGCTGCTCCTTTAATAACTCATAGGCAGCATGTTCAGATGGTGAGGTTGCATCTTGATCTTCGATAAAATCCCCAAGATGTGAATCATCTTCTTCACCAATCGGTGTTTCAAGTGAGACAGGTTCTTGGGCAATTTTTAAAATTTCCCTAACCTTATCAGGGGTTAAATCCATATCTTCGCCAATTTCTTCAGGTGTTGGTTCGCGGCCGAGGTCTTGAAGTAATTGACGCTGAACACGAATCAGTTTATTAATCGTTTCAACCATATGCACTGGAATTCGGATCGTTCTTGCTTGGTCTGCAATTGCACGAGTAATCGCTTGTCGAATCCACCAGGTCGCGTACGTACTGAATTTGAAACCTTTTCGGTAATCAAATTTCTCAACTGCCTTGATTAGACCCATATTACCTTCTTGAATCAAATCAAGAAATAGCATTCCACGGCCCACATAGCGCTTGGCAATACTAACAACAAGGCGGAGGTTTGCTTCAGCAAGACGTCGCTTAGCTTCTTCGTCGCCTTCTTCAATCCGGTTGGCCAGTTTAATTTCTTCTTCAGCAGACAGCAGGTCTACACGGCCGATTTCTTTTAAGTACATACGAACTGGATCATTTATCTTAACTCCAGGAGGCACGCTAAGATCATTTAAATCAAATTCTTCGTCATCTTCTTTTGCAATTTTTTTATCATCCGGATCCTCGTCATTATCTCCGACCAATTCGATTCCTTGATCACCTAGAAATTCTAAGAATTCATCCATTTGCTCAGACTCTAATTCAAAATTAGCAAGCTTTTCCGCAATATCATCATAGGCAAGGACACCGATTTTTTTACCCAGCTCAGTTAACTGGTCTTTTACTTGTTCAAGGGTTAATTCATTTTCAACCTCTTTTGAACGGGCTGATTTTTCAGCAGCCATAAGGGGGTCCACTCCTTCCAGAATCAAAGACACTAAAATGGAATTTAAAGCAATTTACGCAGTTGATTGATTTCATCACCAATTGCAGCAGCCTTTCCAAAATCACTTTGTCGCTCCGCTTCTTTTAGTTCCACTTCTTTTTCTTTTATCTTTAACAATTTTTGATAATTCAACACCTGTTTGATATAATCAGTTAATTCTTGGTTGCTTATCTCATCATTTATAGCCATCATTTCAATATTGGCAACCATTCTTCTAAGATTATCATCTTGAATATAGGTTAAAAATGCACTGCTATCAGGTTCCAAATGATCCTCATAAAATCCTAACAGATATGTTATTATTGCCTGATGTTCATCAATATTAAACGTGTTTCCTGCAAGTAATTCTTGAACCTTGTATGCCACATCGCGATTTTTAAGCATATGGGCAATTAAACACCTTTCCGCCTGATAATGTTTAGGTTTTAATTCCTTCACTGGTTTCGGGATGACCAAGGGTTTTTGGAAAGGTTCATTTTTTCCAGTTGACTTTCTTTTTTCAGCAAAGAAAATTTGCTGTTGCTGCTGTTTTAATGCATCTAACGATAGCGAAAATTCCGCTGAAAGCTGCCTTAAATAATGATCTCTTTCAACAGCCTTATCCAAACGGCTGATTTCTTTGATTATCACTTCGATATATGCAAGCCGATCTCCTTCATTCTGAAGGTTTTTTCCTCTTCGAAAGTAAAGAAATTTAAATGCCATCCAGGTTAAACTTGCACCAATCACTTCATTGCGGAATTTGTCGGGACCATTTTTTTTGATATAGTCATCCGGATCCTGTCCATCAGGCATCATAGCTACCTTAATTTGAAACCCAGCATCATGAAGGTGGTTCCCTGCACGGTAAGCAGCTTCTATACCTGCTTTATCGGAATCATAGCAGATAGTCACCGATTGAACGCTTTGTCGTAAAAGGGCTATATGTTCATCTGTCAAGGATGTCCCCATTGTGGCAATACCATTCTCCACTCCAGATCGTTCTGCTGCAATACAATCGGCAAATCCCTCAAACAAAACAGCATGCTGCGCTTTTTTTATACTTGGCTTAGCCAAGTGATAATTATATAAAATTTTACTTTTATTAAAGATTGCTGTTTCGGGACTATTTAAATATTTTGGCTCTTCGGCCCCTAATGATCTCCCTGAAAAAGCAATCGTATTACCATGACGGTCAAAAATAGGAAACATAATTCGATCCCTGAATCGATCGAAATACGTCCCGTCCCTTTCTCGTTTGATCATTAAACCGGCTTTTTCCATCCACTCAGGTGCAAAATCCCTTTTAGTAAGGAATTTGCAAACAAAATCCCACGAATTTAAAGAATAACCAATTTGAAACTTATCAATCGATTCCCGGGTAAATCCTCTTCCCAGTAAATACTCTAATGCATGCTGTCCTTCTTTTGTATTTACCAGTAAGTGATGATAAAATTTCCTTAACAGTTCATGAGCATCAAGCATGGATTGAAGCTCGGCTGAAACTTTTTTCCCGCTTACCGCTGAAGGTAAATTAATCTCAAGGTCGATATTAACCTTTGAAGCTAATTTAATAGCTGCCTCTTGGAATGACATTCCTTCTAGTTCCATTAAAAAAGAAAATACATTTCCACCAGCTCCACAGCCAAAGCAATGGAATATTTGTTTGTCCGTTGAGACTGAAAAAGAAGGGGTGCTTTCTCCATGGAAAGGACATAATCCGAAGTAATTTCGCCCCTGTTTTTTCAGTTGAACATAATCGCTGATTACCTCGACAATGTCAACAGCCTGACGAATTTGATCTATCTTTTCTTCGGCAATGCGTTCCGCCATGAAAACAACTCCATTTGTACTACTGTCCTACAGGTATTCGGCAGGTAATGATTAGATTCCTGCAAATTTCGACAAAATTTTTGTTTAGGTCGCAACTTCCATACATGAATCAACATATTTCCAAGTAACATATGTAACGGGGCAAGAATCTGCAACGACAAAAATAGCCGGTTTTCCTTTTACATAAGTATAAATTCTACATCTCTCCGTATATTCCTTCTTTAAGCAATAACTTTTTAAAAGGATTTATGTCGAATTTTTTCGGGGTCTCCGCCTTGACATCTGACAATAAATAGTTTATTCGTTCCCATGCAACTCTAAACCTAAAAAGATATATTTTTATCACAATTTTTTATTATAGTATATTCATTATCATTTTGCCATAACTTTTTTTCAGTTTTCCTCCACATTTTACGTAAAGAAACACATAATCAGATGATTATGTGTTAAAGTCTGCCTTTTTGAAAATAATTTATAATAACATTTGCTGTTTCTTCGACTGCCTTATTGGTAACATCGATTACTGGACAATTTATTTTCTTAACAATATTTTCAAAAAAAGTTAACTCTTCTTTAATCCTATCTATATTTGCATAACTTGCTAGATCATTTAGTCCTAAAGAAATCAATCGTTCCCGTCTAATATTGTTTAATTTCTCCGGACTTATTTTTAAACCAAAGCATTTTTCGATTGGAACTTTATAAAGTTCTTCAGGGGGGTCTACCTCAGGTACGAGAGGGACATTTGCTACCTTAAATCGTTTATGTGCCAAATACTGTGATAAAGGCGTCTTTGAAGTCCTTGACACCCCAATTAATACAATATCCGCCTTTAAAAGTCCCCGCGGATCTCGGCCATCATCATATTTTACAGCAAATTCAATGGCTTCTACCTTTTTAAAATAATCCTCATCAAGCTTCCTTACAAGGCCAGGTTCGCAAAGTGGAGTTTTTCCGCTAAAAATCTGAATTTGGTCCATGATTGGACCGATTAAGTCCACAGCAATAATCCCTTCCACTTCTGCTTGTTCCTTCAAATATGTACGCATTTCGGGTTTGACAAGTGTATAGGCGACCATGGCATTGTCATGGGCTACAAGAGATAACACTTCATCGATATGTTCCTGATCCTCCACATAAGGAAATCTTTTTAAGGTCATTCCAGACCCGTTAAACTGGCTAATTGCCGCTTTTGTAACTAATTCGGCAGTCTCCCCAACCGAATCAGATACAACATATATGATTGGCAAACTCATTCTCCCTCAACAGCTCCTCGTTATTATACTTTTGTTTACTCATCACCTAACGAAACAAAGGCCTTTGTAATGTTTGTTTTCGTCACTCTGCCAATAACCTCGTAGCCATTTTCTGATTTTTTCACAATTGGCAAGGCATCTATTTGTTTTTCAATTAACTTCTTAGCAATATCAATTAATAAATCCTCCCGCTCACACATCGTTATGTTCGGCATCCTTGTCATAATGATATGGACAGGTATGCTTGTAAGCTCCTGCTTGCCAATACTTGCACGGAGCAAGTCCTTTCTGGAAAGAACCCCTACAAGACTTGAGCTTTGGTCAACTACAAATAATGTTCCCACATCTTCAAGAAACATTGTACAAATAGCATCGTAAACAGAAACGTTTTCATTCACGACCACCGGAATGGATTGATAATCCTTTACATAGATTTTCTGCAAATTTTCCGTCAATAACTGCGCTCCTGATTTCCCTGTATAAAAGTATCCGACACGCGGCCTGGCATCCAAAAAACCGGCCATCGTTAAAATAGCAAGGTCCGGCCTTAGTGTCGCCCTAGTCAGGCTTAATTGATCAGCAATCTGCTCTCCTGTAATGGGACCATTTTCTTTCACTATTTGCAATATATGCTCCTGGCGTTTAGTTAGTTCGATTGTCCTCACCACCTTATAATACCCAGTTAAAATGTACATTATCTTAAGGAATATTATATACCACAAACTATTTCAATTCCATTCAGAAAAGCGGAAGCGCCCTGTTCAGCGGCGTATGGCCTCCTCGAAAAAGCTAACGCTTTTTCTTCGTGCGATGCCGATGCCTATGCTGCCGAAGCTTTCCCTGTGGAGCACTCCAACTGAGATAAAGGAAACACGATGCGCCGGAGGCGAATCGATGTTGACTTATCGTAGGGCGGAGTGCGAAGGACACTAGCCGCTAGGGCGCTGGAGCTGGACATTTCTTTAAAGTTGTTATAGATTCTGATAGTACTATTGAAAAAGGTGCGGAGTCCGCACCTTTTCGTTTGTCTAGCTTATTAAAACACCATTTTTTCTTGCAGGAAGTTTACTAACTCGGCAATCGGGATGCGGTTTTGTTCCATCGTGTCCCGGTCGCGAACGGTAACCATGTTGTCTTCTTTAGAATCAAAGTCATAAGTAATACAGAACGGCGTACCAATTTCGTCATGGCGGCGGTATCGTTTACCGATTGAACCAGCTTCATCATAATCAACTGCAAAGTGTTTGGATAACGTAGCAAACACCTCTCTTGCTTCATCAGACAGCTTTTTCGATAATGGCAGGACGGCTGCTTTAAACGGTGCTAAAGCCGGGTGAAAATGCATCACCGTTCTTGTCGTTCCATCTTCAAGCTGCTCTTCGTTATAAGCATCAATCAAGAACGCCAGTGTAACCCGGTCGGCACCAAGTGATGGTTCAATGCAAAATGGTACATACTTTTCATTGGTTTCAGGATCAAGATAATGGAAATCCTCTCCAGAGTGTTCCATATGCTGTTTCAAATCATAATCGGTCCTTGAAGCTACACCCCATAATTCACCCCAGCCAAACGGAAACTTAAATTCAAAATCAGTTGTTGCATTACTATAGTGAGAAAGTTCATCTTCAGAATGATCACGCAGCCGTAGATTTTCTTTTGTAAGTCCTAGTGACAATAGCCAACTTTCAGCAAAACTCTTCCAGTAGTCATACCATTTTAGTTCCTCACCTGGTTTACAGAAGAACTCAAGTTCCATTTGTTCGAATTCTCTTGTACGGAATGTAAAATTACCAGGGGTGATTTCATTACGGAAACTTTTACCGATTTGCGCAATACCAAACGGGAGCTTTTTCCTCATGGTCCGCTGCACATTTTTAAAGTTAACGAAAATACCTTGCGCTGTTTCCGGACGAAGGAAAATTTCATTCGTACTTGATTCAGTTACCCCCTGGAAGGTTTTAAACATCAAATTAAATTGACGAATTCCTGTAAACTCATGGCTGCCACAGTCGGGACATGCAATATTATGTTCTTTAATAAGCTCTTCCATTTTTTCAAATGGGAGTCCGTCAACAACCAATTCGATTCCCTTTTCATCAAGTGCATTTTCAATTAATTTATCCGCACGATGGCGCGCTTTACAATTTTTACAGTCGATCATCGGGTCATTAAAGTTACCGATATGCCCGGAAGCTTCCCAAGTGCGCGGGTTCATTAGGATGCTTGCATCTAATCCGACATTGTAAGGGGATTCCTGTACGAATTTCTTCCACCACGCAGCCTTAATATTATTTTTAAATTCAACACCTAACGGACCGTAATCCCACGTGTTCGCAAGTCCTCCATATATCTCTGATCCAGGAAAAATAAACCCTCTGTGCTTTGCATGTGAAACAATTTGCTCCATTGTTACATTCATTCTTTTTTCTCCTTTACTTTTTAATCAAACAAAAAACTCCCGCCCCTATGCTATTACAAGCATAGGGACGAGAGTTACCCGCGGTTCCACCCTATTTGCTGCTATAAAAAGCAGCCTCCTTAAAATCGTGCTTACACACGTGTTTGCTCAGGAACGCCTTCGTTAGTGCCCTATACCCTAGCTCACACCATCCTAGGTTCGCTTTTATAGAGATGACTAAGTACTACTTTCCTTCATAGCAATTATGATATTAAACAGAATTTTATCTAAAACTTCAAGCATTGTCAACAAGCCGATTAAAAGAGATTACGAAATTGATCCATGGAATTAAGAAATTTCTTTGTTTTGAAATGAAGTCCTGAATATTCTTCATAGTAGGCGGTTATGACTTTTTTAAGTTCTGCTTTCGTTTTCTCTTTGACAGAAATTTCACCTAACCTTGAAAGATCAAAATAATAAAATAATCGTAATAATTTCACTGTAGCTGGTGATAATTTAAAATGGTACGGATCTTGGTTCAAGCACCGGTGGCAGATAAATCCGCCTTCGCGAATAGAAAAAGAAAAATGTCCGTCTGTACTGCCGCAAACGGAACATTGATTTAAGATTGGATATAATCCCATGACATTTAACATTTTCATTTCATAAATATGCATCAGAATATCCGGATCATAGCCTTCATTCATGTAATTTAATGTCTGATATAATAATTCAAAATGAAACGGGTTTGGTTTTTTTTCATCTGTACATTTATCGGTTAATTCAACAATATAACTGGCATAGGCAGTTAAAAAGATGTCTTCGCCAATTGAACGCATCGAGGTAATCATTTCTCCCTGCTGCAAGCTCCCTAAACCGGTACCTTTTTGTACTAGAAAATATCCATGTGTAAAAAGCTGGGTAATGGAAGAAAGACGGCTGTTGGGCTTTTTAGCTCCTCGTGCCATAATGCCGATCTTTCCCCATTCCCTTGTATATAAGGTTACAATTTTATTGGTTTCACCATAATCATTTACTCTAATGACAATGCCTTCACATTTCTGAAGCATTACAAGCACCTTCTTAAGTCATACGCAAGACTCGCTTATGAAACGGGAAAATCGATTTGTGCTAGACCTTCATTCTGATTTCCGGGTATTTCTTGGTTTTCCTTCTCAAGCTCTTTGAAGAGAAGATATGTGTCAATATTACCTGTCTGGAGGAATACTTTCCACGTAAAATCCATCATCGAAAACCCCACCTTTCATTATTTAGACTAGCCTAAAGTTATATCCCAAACCATACATTTATCATAGCCTGCCATTGCCAAAATCATAAGACGAAATATTTGTTAATGTTGTCCATGCATAATCTTGTAGATAAGCTAATATTTTTAAAAGGGTTATTATTTAATATTCATCTTCATTAAAGCCATAATCACGAAGCTGGGACATCTTATTACGCCAATCTTTCTGGACTTTTACCCAAAGCTCTAAAAATACTTTTGACCCAAGAAGGTTCTCAATATCACTTCGTGCCCGCTTTCCGATTTCTTTCAGCATACTTCCTTGTTTTCCAATAATAATTCCCTTTTGTGAATCTCGCTCTACAATCACTGTTGCCATGACATGAATAATATCCTTGCCCTCTCGCCTTTCCATTTTATCAAGCACAACTGCCAACGAGTGTGGAATTTCTTCTCTTGTTAAATGCAGGGCTTTTTCTCTAATCAGTTCCGTAATGATAAACCGTTCCGGGTGATCGGTAACCTGATCAGCAGGATAATATTGCGGCCCCTCAGGTAGGAAGGATTTAATTTGGTCTAATAAACGTTCGACATTATTCCCTTCAAGTGCAGATATGGGCACAATTTCTTTAAATGAATATTTTTCTTTATATGATTCAATAATTGGCAATAATTTATCAGGATGGATCTGATCAATTTTGTTAATAACGAGAAAGATAGGGGTGTTTATTGTTTGAAATTTTTCAAGAATAAATTCTTCCCCACGTCCAAATCCTTCTTCGGCATTTACCATAAATAGGATCAAATCAACTTCTTTAAGTGTATTTTGTGCAACCTTCATCATAAAATCGCCTAATTTATGTTTTGGTTTATGGATCCCTGGCGTATCAATAAAAATCATTTGAGCGTCAGGCAGGGATAGTACACCTTGAATTTTATTTCGAGTGGTTTGCGGTTTATCACTCATAATGGCAATCTTCTGACCGATTACTCGATTGAGGAAAGTGGATTTCCCCACATTCGGACGGCCAATAATCGAAATAAAACCTGATTTGTATCCGTTTTCATTCCCATTATTCAACATGTAGATCCTCCGGCGAAAAGGCACCAGGCAATAGATTTTCTACTGTAATTTCTTGAATATCCCCTTTTAGGTTTGTTAAGACAACCTTCATATCTCTCGGGCATAACTCAGAAATAACTTGTCGGCATGCACCACAAGGGGAACATGGACGCTCTGTATCGGCAACAACGGCTAACATGTGAAAATCCCTATCACCTTCTGAGTAGGCTTTAAAAAGGGCTGTTCGTTCTGCACAGTTGCACATACTGTAAGCGGCATTCTCAATATTACAGCCATGATATATTTTTCCATCTGTTGTAAGCAATGCTGCTCCTACACCAAACTTGGAATAAGGCACATAAGCTTTATCTCTTGCCTTTTTTGCTTCTTCAATTAATTGTTCGATATTCACAAAACTTCTTCCCTTCCAGCAAGAATCTGCTGTTTCTTTATTTTACACCAAAAAACAGAGAAAATCATTACTTGCAATCAAAAAGTAATATAAAATTTAAAAAAGTTTGAATTTTCCCTCAAATTAACTTGTGATCAAAACAAAAGTTAATTATGTCATTTTACCGAATTCGATTGCCTATTTCAAATGGATAAAATAAATTACATTACAAAAGTCTAACAACATATGGTAAAAAGATGATCATCCCGATTACAGCTGAGAGAGCCGCATAGACTAAGACAGCCCCGGCCGCCAAATCCTTTGCTTGTTTTGCCAATGGATGGTACTCAGCGGTAACAAGGTCCACCACTCGCTCGACAGCGGAATTCAATAATTCCAAGGCAAACATCCCTCCAATAGCAAAAAGGATGAAAAGCCATTCCATTTTTGTAATCGAAAAGTAAAAGGATACGACTAGCACAATGAATGAACTCATAAAATGAATGCGCATAT
This sequence comes from Neobacillus sp. 19, assembly GCF_049463095.1. NCBI lineage: Bacteria > Bacillati > Bacillota > Bacilli > Caryophanales > Bacillaceae > Neobacillus > Neobacillus sp. 19. The sequence continues at coordinate 62,281 of NZ_JBMPZU010000058.1, forward strand.
TCCTTTCCATTCGAAGTGCCGTCATAATCCCTGACAAGGCAAACATAAACGATTTCATAAATGGGAAAGACTTATCTTTTGAGTCCATAGTCATCTAAAATTTCCTTTTGCAATCTGAACATTACCTTTTCCTCTTCCTCCGTCATATGGTCATAACCTAATAGGTGAAGGAATCCATGTACTGCCAGGAATCCAAGTTCTCTTTGAAAAGAATGGCCATACTCCTCAGCCTGTTCTTTTGTCCTTGGTATTGATATAATAATATCCCCTAAGACTCTGGGCTGCTCCACACCAGTTAGTTCCATTTCTCCTTCACCGAGCTCCTCCATCGCAAAAGAGATAACGTCAGTAGGCATGTCCTTATCGCGATAGTCTCGGTTAATTTCATGGATTCTCTCATTCGAAACAAATATGATTGAAACCTCGCTGTGTTCTTCAATCTGCTGTTTTTTAGCGGCAAAGTGAATTATTCTTTCAACTTCAAGCATTTGTTGTTCCGATAGTTCATTGGTTTCATCAATACAATCAATAAGTAGTGTCATGCTTGTTTCACCTTCTTTGTCTTTGTCAGTTCAGGGTACTCAATTCTTGAGTGAAAGATCCCCTTTAACGTCTCACATAGCGTATGTGAGACCGTTTCAATTTCTTTCATGGTAATATCACATTCATTTAATTGACCATCCTGCAGCCGGTCTGCGACAATTTTCTTAACAAGAGATTCAATGAGTTCTGGTGTAGGCTGTGATAATGAGCGGACGGCGGCCTCCACACTATCAGCAATGCCAATCACTGCAGACTCCTTTGTCTGTGCCTTTGGACCTGGATAACGAAACTCCTCTTCCCTTATATCAGCATTATTTTGAAGTGCTTTATGATAAAAAAATTTTAGTAACGTTGTCCCGTGATGCTGCTCGGCAATATCAATAATTTCTTTAGGCATATGATATTTCTTTAATATCGCCGAACCGTCAGTAACGTGGGCAATAATGATACTTCCACTTTTATCAGGCGGCAGTCGATCATGAGGATTTTCAAGATGCATTTGGTTTTCGATAAAAAAGTTAGGTCTTTTAGTTTTTCCAATATCGTGGTAATAACTTCCTACTCTAGCCAGCAGTCCATTAGCCCCAATGGCCTCACAGGCTGATTCCGCTAAATTAGCAACCATGACGCTATGATGATAGGTTCCCGGCGCTTCCATTAAAATTTTTCTAAGAAGCGGATGGTTGGGATTAGAAAGTTCAATCAGCCTAATCGTGGAAAGAATTCCAAAACTTGCCTCGAAGAAAGGCAATAATCCAATCGTTAGTACAGCAGATCCAATACCCGATACAAGGGCAGTAATAAAATAGTACCCATATTCAATCCCGGAAAATTGTCCGTTTGGCAAAAACAATAACACACCTATCGTCAAAAGATTGACAATCGCAGCAAATGTCCCGGCCTGTAATATCTTTGTCCGATGATTCTGTGTGTTTAAGAATAAAATTGCTGCTAAGGAACTAAAGAGGATATAAATCCCCTGTGAAAAATTAAGCGTGCCCGTGACCCCTTCGTTGAATAAAATACTTCCACAAACCGCCATAATGATTGACGTTAGAAACGCTAGCTTTTCATCAATTAAAATCTTTAACAGCATACCACCCATGGCAGCTGGGAAAATATACCCAATGCCGGCAAAATTAAATATTTGCAGCATGCTAATGATTTTGATAATGATGAGAGAGAGAATGAAAATAATCCCAAATAATAACAAAGATGTTTGCCGTTTCTCTGGCAGGGATTTCATTTGATAAAAATAATAATAAATCGCCGAAAGGAAAATAGTAATTAACGCAACTAATCCAATAGAGGGTTTAAACGATTTATCATTGTTTAATAGGCCGACCAGCTTTAATTGTTGATAAATATCCTGATTGATTAACTTCCCTTCTTCAACTATAATTTGCCCTTGAAGGATTTTGACAGGTTCTACACTTTCAGCTGCCTGCTGCCTTAGCTCTTCTGTCGCTGCGGGATCATAAAATTCATTTTGAATGACGGCATACCTTCCCAGATTGATGGACGCCAATCTTAAACTATCACTTAAGGCAGTGTATTTTAATTTTTCCTCTACCCTTTTCTTAGCATTTTCCACATCATCAGTTGAAATTCTTTTAGTCATAACATTATTAATTGCTGTAACGGTCAAATCCTTTGCAATCGACAATTCATCATTACTTGCCTGGACTAACGCAGAAAAAACTTGATCTGAGAGATCTTTTGAAACACCAGCTGTCAATTTTGCTTTTAATCTTGTCACTTTATCTGATACACTCGGTTCTCCCTTTTCCGGCGTATCCACAGCTGCTAAATCTTCCTGCTTCTTCATTTCCTCTTTTATTTCATCATTTACTTCTACCGCCGATTGAAAAATGGAAGTAATCAAATCAACTCGATTTTGGGTGTACTCATTTTTCAAAGAAGATGACAGGCTGCACCTGATTAACAGCCTCTTTTCGCTTATTTTCTGTACTTTTTCTATCTTCGACGGTCCCCGGAGATCGAATCGTCTTTTCAGCGACAGAAAACAGGCTTAAATCCAGCTTTTCCGGCTTTACATTACTGTACATAGCAGCAAAAAGAACAATTCCTAATACAATAAAAAATAGGATTCGAAAAAAAGTAATATCGAGTAACTTTCGTATCCGAATGAAGTGCTGCTGTAGTTTATCCAACTAAATCCCCCCAGCCACGGCCCATAAATCATGTGTTTTGCGAAAGAATATACATATTATTACTGAAAGTACGCTTTATGTAAAATGATAACAGTTTTTTTAATAAGTTTCACCTATTACTAGGAGAAGGTTCATGTTGACATGGAAAAAGGGATAAACCTATCCAAGGTTTATCCCGCATCTTATTACTGATTTGCTTTTTTCTCATAGGCTGCGATAATTCTGCCGACAAGCGGATGACGGACAACATCACTTTGCTCGAGAAAGATAAACGAAATTCCATTTACATTTTGCAAAATTTCCTCGGCGGCAATAAGACCAGATTTTGCACCCTTCGGCAAATCAATTTGTGTTCGATCTCCTGTGATGACCATTTTAGAGCCAAAGCCAAGTCTTGTCAAAAACATTTTCATTTGTTTATCGGTTGTGTTTTGTGCTTCATCTAAAATAACAAATGCATCATCTAATGTACGGCCTCTCATGTAGGCAAGAGGAGCAATTTCTATTGTACCCCGTTCAATTAATCTTTGGGTATGCTCCGCTCCTAGAACGTCATTTAGTGCATCATACAGGGGTCTTAAATATGGATCAACTTTTTCTTTTAAGTCTCCCGGAAGAAAGCCGAGACTCTCGCCTGCTTCAACAGCCGGCCTGGTTAATATTATTTTATTGACCTGTCCGCTTTTCAAGGCATTTACGGCCATGACAACAGCGAGATAGGTTTTACCTGTTCCGGCTGGGCCAATCCCAAAAACAAGGTCATTTTTCTTAATGGCCATCACATATTGCCTTTGCCCCAGCGTTTTTATTCGAATTGTTTTCCCTTTAGCATTTCTGCCGATCTCTTCATCATACAAATTCACAAAATAATCAAGCGTTCCTTTTTGAGCCATTTGAATGGCATAGAGGACATCTCTTTGGCTGATATTAATTCCCTTTCGAATCACATATAGTAATCGGTCTAATATTTGTCCAGCTATCACGACGTTGTTTTCATCGCCTGACAAACTGACAGATTCACCCCTTGTGATAATGGAAACACCAAGCTCTTGCTCGATCATTTTTAAATTTTGATCTGAATTCCCCAGCAGGTTAATGGCCTCTGTGGGATTTTCAAGCTGTACATTGATCGTTGTTAATTTTTCTGTCATTCAAGAGTCTCCTTGGATATCGGTTGTCCGACTGCAATGTTTTCAATTATTTTAAAATGAATAGCTAATATTACCTTACCATTTTTATACTCTTTGTGTAAAATCTTTTCATCTTTTATGATAGCATCTTCACCTAGCTTGCTTTTTATTTCTTTTTTCGCCAGCTCAAGCGCATATTGTTCAGCCTCCTGCTTGGAATACGCGCGCAAATATTCTTCCCGTTCACGAATCGTTTTATTGACATAGGAAAGTGGCAGCTCCCAGTTCAGAAAATGAAGTTTATGAACTGTCTTTTCAGTTTCATATTTCTTATATTCAGGTTTCCCAAAACCCCATATTGGTATTTCAAGATTCCCCATCAATAATGCATACTTTTGTTTTTCCTTACCAGTATATACATTAAAGTTTGTTTCCAAAGGGAGTTGGACGTCACTCTTATACCAGGTTTCACCCCAAACTTCGCCGGTTGCTGCTGTCAATTCGGGATTCTCGTCATTACCAAATAATCCGGATACGAGTAATTGCCCTTTTTCTACATGGTCATGAATATCAACAACTTTTTGGCCAGTTTCAACAAACATCTGAACAATGATGGCTTTCTTTTTCGCAATAAGATTCTGCGGTGATAATTGCTCCGGTTTTTTCGGCTCATTCTTTTCGACAACCTGCAGGTGATAGGTTGTCCCCTTTAATTCCACACCTACCCATGTTAGTGCGCCAATACGATCAGTTAAATGTCTTTGTATTCCTTCCACGTTATCAACCAAAAACTGAACCTTGCCGATTTTAATACCCATCTTGTCCAATTCTTTGCGGATTTGGTACTCAGTTGCCGGTTTTGCTCCTTTTATTTCAATTCCCCAAATCACATTCGATAAGAAAAAGATAATGAATAAAAAGGCGGCTGCTCCTAACATAAAGCCGCTATTTTTTAAAAGTCTTCTAAACAAAAACGGCGCTCCGCTTCGTCCTAAAAAGGAAAGCTTACAATCCGCTTTCCGCGCAAAATGTCTAATTTTCAGGGCATCCTGGACCCTCATTTTGAAAGTAATTGTTTCCGTCCCATGCCGTTTAACCTGCCAAACATGCAGTCCATTTCTTGTTAAAACATTTATAAAGCGCTCAAGCCCCTTTCCAGATACTTTTACGGTAACCCTGCCATAAAAAAATTCGATCCATTGGTTCTTCATTTTGTTCCTCCCGGATTATCAGTTATATAAATAACCTGATCAATTTTTCCTTCCAGTAAAATTTCTTCAGGTAGTATCGTTTTAATCACAAATGACTTACCTGTAATTAACAATTGACCTTGCTTTAGCAGCAAACGGAGTTCTTTATCAGTAAACGCCAGCAGGCCGCGGTGATTCTCTATATAGATATGGATTTGTCCAATCATCGTAATACGGGGCAAATCCATCATGACATCTTGAGGAAGATCCATTTTATTAGCCATCCAGTTGCGAACTCGTTGGCCCCATTTTTTTGCCATAAAAAAAGAACCCCCTTTCATCTCATATTTATGAAATGAAAGGGGGTTCAGCACACCTTTTTCTTTTGTTTCTTAGGACTAAATCAGCCTTTTCTTGCAAAATAAGGTTTTTTCGACCGCGGTTCGCCAAGAATTTCTCCCCAAATAATTCCATTGATCACGGTATTTGAATCCGGCTCTTTAGAAATCATCGGTTCGCTTTCAGCCTGTCTTGGCTTGATCGTTTGGTTTTCCAGCTTCTCATTTTGCAGTCGAGCAGCCGCCATCCCTGTTCGACTGGCTTCTGATTCTTGCCTGACTTGTAAATATTCTTGTTCAATATTTTTCATTTTTTCTTGCGCTAATTCCTTATTTTGTTCTGTTTTCTTCGGCCTGATTTGTTCTGCTCCCTCATTCGCCAGCTCTTTAAAAAGCGTTCGAATATCCTCCATACCATTTGCTGTAAATGGCTTTTTGGGAGAGTGCCCTTGAGTTCGTTTTGCTTTACCGAATAGTGTTGAGATAATACCGACAATAATGAAAAATAATACGGTTTCCAAAGCTCCCACCCCCTTCTTTTCTACTAAAGCGGGTTTTATTTATCGTCTTTCTTCTCGCCTGTCATTTTCCCAATGGAACCTCTCATTTCCGTATCGGCAGAAATGTTTTTATAATTCATATAATCCATCACACCAATATTTCCGGATTTAAGTGCTTCCGCCATCGCAAGTGGAACTTCTGCCTCTGCTTCAACAACTTTAGCTCTCATTTCCACTACTTTCGCCTTCATTTCTTGTTCGGAGGCGACAGCCATTGCCCGCCGCTCTTCGGCCTTCGCCTGAGCAATTTTCTTATCAGCTTCCGCCTGCTCTGTTTGTAATTCTGCGCCAATGTTTTTACCGATATCCACATCCGCAATATCAATCGACAGGATTTCAAAAGCGGTCCCGGCATCAAGCCCTTTCGCCAAAACCGTTTGCGAAATCAAATCAGGATTTTCAAGGACCTTACTGTGACTATCTGATGAACCGATTGTGGAGACAACTCCCTCACCCACACGGGCAACCACTGTTTCCTCCCCTGCACCGCCGACAAGTCTCTCGATATTTGCCCGAACGGTGATTCTTGCCTTAGCTTTTACTTCAATACCGTTCATTGCAACACCAGCGATAAATGGGGTTTCAATTACCTTTGGATTAACGCTCATCTGCACCGCTTCTAAAACATCTCGTCCTGCGAGGTCAATTGCAGCACATCGTTCAAATGATAGTTCAATATTTGCACGATGGGCAGCAATAAGGGCATTAACGACCCGATCCACATTCCCTCCGGCAAGATAATGGCTTTCCAGCTGATTAGTCGTCATGTTTAAACCAGCCTTATGGGCTTTAATAAGCGGATTTACCACCCTGCTCGGTGTTACCCTTCTCAGTCTCATCCCAACTAACGTGAAAATACTAATGCGGACTCCTGCAGCTAGTGCCGATATCCAAAGCATGACCGGTACAAACGATAATAGAATTCCTAAAAAGATTAAGGCAACAATTACAATTGCAATAATAAAAATTGTTCCTCCGGATATAACGTCCATTATGAAACCTCCCCAACAGATTTAATTGACTTCTCTAACTACAATTCGGGCACCTTCAACTTTTATGACTTTCACTTTTGCGTTTTGCTCGATAAAGCTTCCCTCACTTACGACATCAATTCGTTCATTCTGAATAATAATTGTTCCTGCCGGCCGTAAAACGGTTAAAGCTGTCCCAACCTTTCCCAAAAGATCTGTACGGTTAATATTTGATACATAGCCATCCTCTTTCCTAGCGGATTCCGACAATACCATTTTATTAAAAAGGACAAGCTTTTTACCGAACATCTTAACCATCATAAAGAAAACAACAATAGAAATCAAAATGGCGATAAAAATAGAAACCCCTATTTGAAGGGCATCTTCACCAGCTAAAAAAAGGCTTAAAATTAAGGCAGCAACACCAAGTGTACCAGCAACCGCTCCCGGCAGGAAAAACTCTAAGAAGATAAGAATAATGCCTCCTACAAATAAAAATAATGTTCCGTATCCAGCAAGTCCGGCTTGAAAATGCCCGTAAAAGAACAAAATGAGCGCTAATACACCAATAAATCCCGCTATCCCAAACTTTGTTGAAAAAAGCTCCAGCACAATTCCAACTCCCGCTATTGTCAGGAGAACGGTTACAACAATCGGATCAGTAAGAAACTCAAATCATTCGAGACCCCCCTTTCTTTCTCTACAACTGACTATATGTAATACGTACAAAGGAGTAAAAAGTTTCAAATTGCTGCCGATAACTTTAAAAGACCGCAAGCAATTGGAGCCTGCGGTCTTTATGTCAGAATACTATGAAAGGTGTTGTTGTACAAATTTATTTACGAGTGAACCATCTGCTTTGCCTTTTACTTTAGGCATAATGGCAGCCATCACTTTTCCCATTTCCGCTTTTGATTTTGCACCGACTTCAGTGATCGTTTCTTTAACGATTTCTGACAGTTCTTCTTCAGAAAGCTGTTTCGGTAAATACAGCTCGACTATCGAGAGCTCGGTATGCAATTTATCAACTAAGTCTTGACGACCAGCCTTATCAAATTCATGGAGGGAGTCTTTGCGTTGCTTTACTTCGCGAGAAAGGATTGTTAACTCCGCATCCTCGGAAAGCTCTTTTGTTCCGAGCTTAATCGCTTCATTCTGCAATGAAGCTTTGACCATCCGAATAACTGAGAGTTTGTCTTTTTCCTTGTTTTTCATCGCTTGTTTCATATCATTATTCAAACGCTCGAGAAGACTCATGTATTACACCCTCTCTTAAAACTTACGTTTTCTTGCTGCTTCAGACTTTTTCTTACGTTTTACACTTGGCTTTTCATAAAATTCGCGCTTTCTTGCCTCTTGCAAAGTACCAGTTTTTGATACTGTACGTTTGAAGCGACGAAGAGCATCTTCAAGCGATTCGTTTTTACGAACGACGGTTTTAGACATTCTCTTTCCCTCCCTCCGAAACACAACACACTTACATTCAATCCATGTACCATGCAATTATAATATAACCTTGATACAAGGTCAACTGAAATTCGCAACGGAGTTTCACTCATCTTAAAAAAATTACTGCCTGTCTTAAAAAGTGGCATGTACCGCTGCTTTTAGCCATAGAATGAAGCGAGGAGGCCTAGAACATGCTGTACATACTATTATTTGTTCTTTGCATTTTATTATTTATATTTGGAATGACCATAATCAGGTTTGGCTTATTTAATTTATCTGCAAATAAATTAAAGACATGGTTGATAAAATTAACAAGCACACCTTTAAAAGGAATGGTAACGGGGACGTTTATTACTGCCCTGCTGCAAAGCAGTTCTGCTGTTATGGTGATTACAATAGGATTAATTTCAGCCAGAATAATGACTTTTCCTCAATCCATTGGAATTATTCTTGGCACAAATATCGGCACAACTTTTAAAACTGAACTTATTACGTTTGATTTAGATGCCATTCTTGTTCCTCTTGCTGTTAGTGGAGCATTACTCATTTTATTCAAAAATAAAAAAATGAGAAGTATCGGTATGCTTTTATTCGGAATTGCCTCCGTTTTTACGGCAATGAAGGGTTTTGAATTATTAGCACAACCTTTAACAACAATGGACTTTATTAATAAATTTATTTTATCAATTAATGACAATCTTATGTTAAGTCTTTTGGCTGGTGCTGTTATTACAGCCATTATCCAATCCAGTACGGCGATGACGGGTATAGCAATGGGATTTTTAACGGCCGGCTTGCTGCAGCTTGATGCCGGGATCGCAATTGTCCTTGGTGCGAATATTGGTACATGCATTACCGCTGTTATTGCCTCAATTGGGGGTGGAAAGGAATCGAAATTAGCCGCATTTGCACATGTTTGGCTCAATGTGTTTGGCGTTTTGCTGTTTATCCCGATAATTCCACTGCTAACGGAGAACGCTCCGTTACTTGCCAGTAAAAAAGATGTCCAATTAGCTCATATTAGTGTGATTTTTAATGTGGCAACCTCATTGCTCGTATTACCGTTCGCCACACGTTTTGGAGAGATGATATTATTTTTTCACGATCGGCGGCCTAAGCGGCCTGTATCGTGAAAAAGACGGCGCAGGTCGCCGTCTTTTTTTGTAGTTAATAATCCGAAGTAACCTTTAGTCCATTTATTATCGCAACACTTGAGCTTGCACCAATCCGCGTTGCACCGGCCTCAATCATTTTTTCTGCATCCTCCGTACTGCGGACACCGCCTGACGCCTTAACACCTATAGAAGGTCCCACAGTTTGTCTCATGAGAGCAATATCTTCAACTGTTGCGCCCCCTGTTGAAAAGCCTGTTGAAGTTTTCACAAAATCAGCACCGGCTTTTACAGAAAGCTCACAGGCACGAATTTTTTCTTCCTGCGTTAACAAACTTGTTTCAATAATAACCTTCGTCAGCGCCTTGCCCTTAGCTGCATCAACAACAGCACGGATATCCTTTTCAACTAAGTCATCATTTTGATCCTTCAATGCACCAATATTAATAACCATATCCACTTCATCGGCACCATTATCAACAGCATTTTTCGTTTCAAATGCTTTAACATCTGAAGTTGTGGCCCCTAGAGGAAAGCCGATGACCGTACACACCTTAACACCGCTGCCTTGCAAAAGCTCTTTGGAAGTACTAACCCAAGTTGGATTCACACATACTGAAAAAAAATTATTTTCCTTAGCCTCTTGGCACAAGGTTTGAATCTGTTCCCTCGTTGCTTCTGGTTTTAGTAACGTGTGGTCAATCATTGCAGCAACATTAGCAGCAGTCATTTACATGCTCCTTTCAATTTTTAATATGGAAAGAAACTTGTTTCTTACAGTAGTTTGCCCAAAAAAAAAGAACCTGCGAGAGGTTCTTTTTCCTTAAATAGCAGCTTCTTCTTTGTTAAAAACTTCTTCCTTAACTAACGCAGTATCCTCCACAACTCGGACAAATTGGCCCTCATTGTATGGATAGCCTGCTTTTGTAATTTTTACCTTAACAATCTTACCGATCATCGCTTCTGTTGCAGGAAATACTACTTTCAAATAGTTGTCTGTATAACCAATATATTTTCCAGAAGCAGCTTCCTCCTTGTATTCTTCTTCTGGAATTACTTCTAAAACTTCCCCTTCAAACAGTGAGGCGTATTCCTTTGCTAACTGATCAGATAGGGAAATTAGGCGGTGTACACGTTCATTTTTCACTTCTTCATCGACTTGGTCTTCCATCCTTGCTGCTGGCGTTCCAGTACGTTTAGAATATGGGAATACATGGAGTTCAGAGAACTTATGATCCTTAATAAAATTATAGGTTTCCATAAATTCTTCTTCAGTTTCCCCCGGGAATCCAACAATGACATCAGAAGTAACCGCAAGACCGGGAAGTACTTCTTTCAAGCGTTCGAGTCTCTCTCCAAAGAATTCCATCGTATATTTACGGCGCATCCTTTTAAGTACCGAATTAGAACCGGATTGAAGCGGAATATGCAAATGACGGACAACAATATTCGATTGGTTAATAACTTCAATGACTTCATCCGTAATCTGGCTCGCCTCAATCGAGGAAATCCGAAGGCGTTCAAGACCATTAACACCCGCTTCTAAATCACGTAGCAGCATGGCAAGATTGTAATCCTTCATATCTTCGCCGTAACCGCCGGTATGAATACCGGTTAAGACGATTTCTTTATAGCCCGCATCGACGAGCTGCTGTGCTTGACGAATAACTTCTTTCGGGTCGCGAGATCTCATTAAACCGCGAGCCCATGGAATGATACAGAAGGTACAGAAGTTGTTACAACCCTCTTGGATTTTTAAAGAAGCACGTGTTCTGTCCGTAAATGCAGGAACATCAAGCTCTTCATAAACACGGTTTTTCATGATGTTTCCAACACCATTAATCGGCTGGCGTTCCGCTTTGTATTGTTCAATGTAATCAAGCATTTTCACACGATCCTGCGTGCCTACAACAATATCAACACCTGGAATAGCCATAATTTCTGCTGGCGATGTCTGTGCATAGCATCCTGTGACACAAATAACCGCATCAGGGTTTTTTCTAACTGCCCGGCGGATAACCTGTCTGCTTTTCTTATCACCAGTATTGGTTACCGTACATGTATTGATAATATATACATCGGAAATGGATTCAAAATCAACCCGTTCATAACCTTCTTGTTTAAACAATTGCCAGATGGCTTCTGTTTCATAGTGATTTACCTTGCATCCAAGTGTATGAAACGCGACTGTTGCCATTTGTAAACTCACCTCAATAGTTCAAAATGATAGGATATGGCCGCAAGTGCATATAATGGGGCCGTTTCCGTTGGTAGAATTCGCGGCCCTAAGCCGCATAGACCAAATCCATGATCTCGTAATAGTTGTACCTCTTCATCCGCTAAACCGCCTTCAGGTCCAAAAACCAAAAGTAGTGAATGTCCTTTTTTCATTTTTTTGAGGACAGATGAAAATACAGATGTCTCACCGTTTCTGCTTTCTTCCTCAAAAGCGGCTAATTTATAGTCAAAATCCTTACTTTTGGCCAGCATTGCTTTAAAACTCATCGGACTAATAATTTCAGGCATAAACGCACGATGGGATTGTTCTGCCGCTTCTTTGGCAATCTTTTGCCATCTCTCTATTTTTTTTGCAGCTTTTTTTTCATCCCACTTTACGACTGAACGAGATGCAGCAAATGGAAGAAACTGATGTGCACCTAGTTCCGTTCCCTTTTGAATAATCCATTCCAGCTTGTCCCCTTTTGGGAGCCCGCTAGCTATTGTAATTGAAATGGGAAGCTCGGAAACTTCATCTTTCCATTGTACAACGTCTGCAACGACACTTTCATCGGTAATTTCTGCAAGCCTGCAAATAGCTTGTTTTCCCTCTGGATCGACACAAATGATTTGATCGCCCATTTGCATACGCATCACCTTCACAATATGATGGCGGTCTTCGTTATTAATGAAAAAACGATCATCATTTGCATGTTTGTTCACAAAGTAGCGTTGCACACTTTTGCACCCTCTCTAAAACATTTTACTCTTTATTTTACAAAAGATAAGGCAATAATGAAAGATGTGAAAAATAAAAAGGGGTCTCTACACCCCTTTTTATCGATTATATCCTTTTAGCAATAATGGCAACCCAGTCTTCCATTAAGATGGTTTCTGAAATTTCAAAACCTGCCGCAACGAGCGCTTCTTTAACCTGATCTTTCTTTTGCTGGATAATCCCGGATGCAATGAAAGTTCCACCTGGCTTAACGACATGGGCAACATCTTTCGTAAATCTTAAGATCACTTCAGCTAAAATATTCGCAACAATCACATCCGCCGAATTTTCCTCAACACCATCTAAAAGATTATTTTGAGAAATGGATACGGTCTTACTTACTTTGTTTAACTTGATATTCAGCTTTGCAGATGTTACTGCTACTTCATCAAGGTCATAAGCTCTTACATCCTCTGCACCAAGCATGGCAGCGGCAATGCTGAGCACCCCAGATCCAGTACCAACATCGATCACCCTGTCACCGGGACGAACAGTTCGCTCAAGGGCCTGGATACACATAACAGTAGTTGGGTGGGTTCCGTCCCAAAAGCCATACCTGGGTCTAATTCAATGATTAATTCATCACTGCTGACCGGTTCATAAATCTCCCAAGTAGGAACAATCGTGAATTTTTCTGAAATTTTCACAGGGTTATAATATTTCTTCCACGCTGTTGCCCATTCTTCTTCGTGCACTTCGCTAATCGTTACTTTATTTAACCCCAAGTCAATATCGTAAATAATCAGATTATTGATTGATTCCTTAATCGCGTCAACTGTTTCTCCCAAGAAACTGTTAATAGGCAGGTAAGCTTTAACGATAACCCCTTCTTCTGGATAATCGTCGGGATTGAGTTGGTAGATTTCTCCGAATTGATCTTCCCTTTCCTTCGTCAATTCAAATGGATCTTCTATGACTACTCCGCTCGCCCCGGCTTCATGCAGGATATGTGAAATAGGTTCGATCGCTTCGTTTGTTGTGTGGATACTAATTTCTGACCACTTCATTCTACCAACTCCAATTCTTACTCGCTTTTAAAAGCACGTTTTACTTTTGAGAAAAAACTTTCTTCATGTTCGCCAATAGGTGACGAGCCGCTAAGCTCTGCAAATTCTTTAAGCAATTGCTTTTGTTTATCTGAAAGCTTTGTCGGTGTAATAATCCGGACAATTATATACTGATCCCCAACACCATATCCGCGTACATTCGGAATACCTTTTCCTTTCAAACGGAATTTTTTACCCGTTTGAGTTCCTGCAGGAATTTTCAGCTTTACTTTTCCACTTAAGGCAGGCACCTCTATTTCATCCCCTAAAGAGGCTTGAACAAAGGTAATCGGCATTTCACAATAAATATCATCGCCATCTCTTTCAAAGAACTCATGCGGGCGTACTTGGAAAACAACATACAGATCTCCTGCCGGTCCGCCATTAATTCCAGCTTCCCCTTGGCCAGCCATACGAAGCTGTTGGCCGTCATCAATACCTGCAGGAATCTTGACATGAATCTTTTTGCGCTTTTGCACTTTTCCTAAACCGCCGCAGGTAGAACATTTATGCTTTATTTCCTTTCCAGTACCATTACAATGGTGACATGAACGACGGTTTACAATCCTGCCAAATGGAGTATTTTGTTCCACATTTAACTGACCTGTTCCATGACAATGCTGGCAGGTCTCTGGGTTTGTTCCTGGCTTTGCACCCGAACCGCTGCATGTATTACAGGTTTCCTCACGTGGAATTTCAATATCTGTTTCTTTGCCAAATGCTGCTTCTTCAAAAGACACAGTCATTGTGTATTGAAGGTCTGCACCCTGTCTCGGCGCATTTGGGTCACGTCTCCTTGAGCCGCCGCCACCGCCAAAGAAAGTATTAAAGATGTCTTCGAACCCGCCAAAGCCGCCGCCAAAATCAGAACCGCCGCCAAATCCTCCAAATCCTTGATTCGGATCGGTATGGCCGAATTGGTCATAGTGCGCCTTTTTTTGATCATCACTTAACACTTCATATGCTTCAGCAATTTCTTTAAATTTCTCAGCCGCATCTGGCTCTTTATTAATATCTGGGTGATATTGTTTAGAAAGTTTACGATACGCTTTTTTTATTTCATCCTTTGAAGCACTCTTACTAACACCAAGTACTTCATAGTAATCCCGTTTACTCATGATTACCACTCCCGAATCTGTCACATAAAGATTATTCTAACACCGGTAATAGTACTATTGCAATGAAAAAGCCAAAGTCTGAATAAATGACTTTGACTTTTTCACACATAGTAAAGTAATTATTTATCGTCTTTAACCTCTTCAAATTCTGCATCTACCACATTGTCATCTTTCGCAGCTGAATCATCGGCATTTCCGCCTTGTGCTGCCTGTTGAGCTTGTGCCGCTTGTTCATACAGCTTTACAGTCAATGCTTGAACGATTTCCTGTAATGCATCCTTTGCAGTACGAATTTCGTTAAGATCATTTTTCTCAATTGCTTGTTTCAATGCATCTTTTGCATCGTTAGCTTTTGCAACCTCTGCCGCATCAACCTTACCTTCAAGGTCTTTTAATGTTTTTTCAGTAGTGAAGACTAGTTGGTCCGCCTCATTTCGAAGCTCAACTTCTTCCTTACGCTGCTTGTCAGCTTCTGCATTTTCTTCTGCTTCTCTGACCATTTTTTGGATTTCTTCATCAGATAGACCCGTTGAAGACTTAATTGTAATTTGTTGCTCTTTATTTGTGCCAAGGTCTTTAGCACGAACATTTACAATCCCGTTTTTATCAATATCGAAGTTCACTTCAATTTGTGGAATTCCGCGTGGTGCCGGCGGAATATCAGATAATTGGAAGCGTCCTAATGTTTTATTATCTGCAGCCATTGGGCGTTCTCCTTGCAGAACATGGATATCAACAGCCGTTTGATTATCCGCTGCAGTAGAGAATACTTGTGACTTAGATGTTGGGATGGTTGTATTACGATCGATTAATTTCGTGAATACCCCGCCCATTGTTTCAATGCCAAGTGATAAAGGAGTTACGTCGAGTAAAACTACGTCCTTAACATCACCGGTAATGACTCCGCCTTGAACAGCAGCTCCCATTGCCACAACTTCATCTGGGTTAACGCCGCGATGAGGTTCTTGGCCAGTTACTTTTTTAATCGCTTCTTGAACGGCAGGAATCCGTGTTGAACCGCCGACAAGAATAACTTTATCAAGTTGTGACGCAGATAGGCCAGCATCACTTAGTGCTTGGCGAGTTGGTCCCATTGTTCTTTCAACAAGATGTGCAGACAGTTCATCGAACTTCGCTCTAGAAATAGTGACTTCAAGGTGAAGCGGTCCGGCTGCGCCAGCTGTAATGAACGGTAAAGAAATTTGTGTGGAACTTACACCGGAAAGATCTTTTTTCGCTTTTTCCGCTGCATCCTTTAGACGCTGCAGGGCCATTTTATCTTGAGAAAGATCAATACCGTTTTCTTTTTTAAATTGATCTACTAAATAATCAATGATTACTTGGTCAAAATCATCACCGCCTAGGCGATTATCACCAGCAGTTGATTTAACTTCAAATACACCATCACCAAGTTCAAGAATTGAAACGTCAAATGTACCGCCGCCAAGGTCATAAACAAGAATCGTTTGATCTTGGTCTGTTTTATCTAAACCGTAAGCAAGTGCTGCAGCAGTCGGCTCGTTGATAATTCGTTCTACTTCAAGACCGGCAATTCTTCCGGCATCCTTTGTTGCTTGACGCTCTGCATCATTAAAATATGCAGGAACTGTAATAACGGCCTTTGTTACTTCCTCGCCTAAATAGTCCTCAGCATAGGATTTTAAATATTGAAGGATGATGGCTGATAGCTCTTGCGGAGTATAATCTTTGCCTTCAATATGCTCTTTATGATTTGTACCCATATGGCGTTTAATCGACATAATCGTATTAGGGTTTGTAATCGCTTGGCGCTTTGCCACTTCCCCGACTTGACGCTCACCATTTTTAAATGCAATTACGGAAGGAGTTGTACGATTTCCTTCTGGATTTGGAATTACTTTTGGTTCTCCGCCTTCAAGTACGGATACACAAGAGTTCGTTGTTCCAAGGTCAATACCAATTATTTTACTCATTGCCTGTTCCTCCTAAAAAAATATGTAGGCTTATTGATTTACTTTTACCATTGCCGGACGAATCACACGGTCTTTTAATAGATAGCCCTTTTGAAATTCTTCCGTCACAATATTTGATCCATAATTCTCATCCTCACCTTGCATGACGGCATGATGCTGATGCGGGTCAAACTCTTGCCCTACAGATTCGATTTGTACAACACCTTCTTTTTTCAAGGCATCTAAAAGACTGCGATATACCATATCCATCCCCTGCAATAACGATTTGGATTGCTCGTTGTCAGCTTCGATATTCATCGCTCGTTCAAAATTATCTAACGAAGGCAGTAAATCTGTAATTAATTTTTGTGCTCTATATTTTTCACTCGCCTCTTGATCCAATCGGGACCGGCGGCGGAAATTATCAAAATCTGCCTGAAGACGTAAATAACGATTTTCTGATTCTTCTAACTTATGATTAAGCTGTTCAATTTCTTTCAGCTGTTCATCGATCGGATTAATCTCTGTTTTTTCAGCCTCATCAAATACAGACTCAACCGTTTCTTCTTCAGTAAGTTCAACTTTACTAGTATCGTCGATTTCTATTTCTTCATTTAGTGTATTGTTTTTCTCATTTGTCAACTTACTCACCTCCCTTAAAGGATTTGTGTATTTAGTAAAAATCATGTCTTATCCATAAGAAAGTGGGTGAAACTTGAGAGGCATTTCACCCTTACTCAATATTACCCGTGCTAATTATTTTGATACAATTTCGTTAAAACCTCAGTCAAATCCTTGCTTAAAAATTGGAGCAAGCTTATCACACGGGAATATTCCATTCTCGTAGGACCGAGGATTGCAATCGTACCCAGCTTTTCCGCACCGACTGAATAAGAAGCTGTAATTAAGCTGCAATTGTCCATGGCGGTAATATTATTTTCGGTACCAATTGTCACATGGATGCCAGCTGATTCTTTCCGAATTAAATTATAAATCCATTCTTCTTGGTCAATCATCATGAGCAACGTACGGATTTTAGCAATATCATGAAATTCCGGCTGCGCTAATATATTTGTTTTTCCGCCAAAGAAGAGCTTTTCATGGATTGGCATTTTTAAGGAATCAGCAATTGTATGCAGCATTAAATCATAATTATGAATATGCTGCCTCAAAAGCATTGCTACTTCCTTATAAATTTTATCGTTTAAATTTTCCAACGAAACGCCTGCTAATCGCTCGTTCAAAATATTCACCGTTTTTTCCAAGTCACTTGAATCCATAGTGGCAGGTATTGAAAAGGTCCGGTTTTCAACATGGCCGGTATCCGTAACAAAAATGGCTACCGCCGTCTCTTTATTAAGCGGAATGATTTGGATTCTCTTCAGCTTATTAATGCTTACGGCCGGTCCAAGAACGATCGATGTATAATTGGTCAGTTCCGATAGAATTTTAGCCGATCTTTGAATAATATTTTCGTACTCATAAATCTTCTCAGCAAAAATCGACCGAATAATCGAGATATCCTGCTGATTTAAAACTTGAGGCGATAATAAATGGTCCACATAATACCGATAACCTTTTTCTGAAGGCACACGCCCTGAGGAGGTATGCGTCTTTTCAATATACCCCAACTCTTCAAGGTCAGCCATTTCATTGCGAATCGTCGCTGAGCTAAAAGAAATCTCCTCTTTTTTCGACAAGCTTCTTGAGCCGACTGGTTGGGCAGATCGAATAAAGTCATCAACAATAACTTGAAGAATTAACAATTGACGATCTGTTAACAACATTCATCACCTCTGTTAGCACTCATCATTACCGAGTGCTAATTATACTAATAAATTATCAAAAAAAGGGGGATGGTGTCAATCATTACATACTCCTAAAAATGTTTGGAATACCTCATTACCTAAAAAACGGCCTTTTTTAGTTAAATATATATGATTATTCTTCACTTCTATCCATTGCTTTGCGATTAATTCCGTTAGCTGCTGTTCAAATAACTTTAGTGGGTCTAGACTAAACTTTTCAATAAAATGTGAAATTGACACCCCTGCTGTTTTCCGTAAGCCCAGGAACATTTCTTCTTCCACCTGCTCGGCTTTCGATGTTTGGTGTTCTTCAAAAACAGGAAGTATGCCATTGTTGATTTGATCGATATATTTTTTCAAGGGTCCTGAGTTTGATCGTCTAACTCCATTCACATAACTGTGTGCACCCGCACCAAAGCCGTAATAATATTCATTATTCCAGTAGGTTAAATTGTGCCTGCTCTCAAAGCCAGGTTTTGAAAAATTACTAATTTCATATTGATTGAAACCATGCCTGTCCATTTCATCCATTAACAGTTCATACATGCTGGCCTCGACATCTTCACCAGGAGTAGGCAGCTTGCCCTTTTTCAGCAAATTATAAAATACGGTCTTTGGTTCAATAATGAGCGAGTAGGCAGAATAATGATTGATATCAAGGGAAAACGCCTTTGTTAAAGACTCTTTAAGATCCTGAACAGTCTGAGTCGGTAAACTAAAAATTAGATCAATGCTGATATTTTCAAAACCAACTGTTTTCGCGTTTTCAATCGTCTGATAAACGTCTTTTGCTTTATGAACTCGGCCGATTTTCTTTAGTAAATCCTCATTAAAGGTTTGAACACCAAGACTAAGTCGGTTGACACCCGCCTCTTTTAATATTTGTAATTTTTCTTTACTTAAATCACCAGGATTGGCTTCAAATGTGAATTCGCATGTATTACTTTTAGGCAGGTTTCTTATTATACTTTCACAAAACATGGAAAGCTGTTGTTCATTTAATGACGTTGGCGTACCGCCGCCGACAAAGATGGTAGCTAATTGATCCGCAGGATATTGATGAAGCGTCAGCTTCATTTCCTGATCAAGAGCTTGTAAATAATCTTCAACAGGCTGTCCCTTAAGAAACACCTTATTAAAGTCACAGTAATGGCAAATATGCTCACAGAATGGGATATGAAGGTACGCAGCTTTTATCATGTTTTACACTTCCTAATAAAAAGAGGCAGGAACCACCTACTATCAGGCATGTCCTAACCTCAGCTAGTTTTTATTTTTTTGAATTATTGTCATCCATTTTTAATACTGCCATGAACGCTTCTTGCGGTACTTCAACGGAACCAACTTGTTTCATCCGTTTCTTACCTTCTTTTTGTTTTTCTAACAATTTACGTTTACGGGAGATATCTCCGCCATAACATTTCGCCAAAACGTTTTTCCGCATCGCTTTAATGGTAGAACGTGCGACAATTTTCTGACCGATGGCTGCTTGGACAGGAACTTCGAACTGTTGTCTAGGAATCAGTTCTTTAAGTTTCTCTACAATCACCTTGCCGCGATCATAAGCAAAATCCTTATGGACAATAAAGCTTAGGGCATCGACTTTTTCAGCGTTTAACAAGATATCCATTTTGACAAGGCTGGAAGGTTTATAACCAATTAATTCGTAATCGAAAGAAGCATAGCCCCTTGTACTTGATTTGAGCTGGTCAAAGAAATCATAGACAATTTCCGCCAATGGAATTTCATAGACGATGCTGACGCGATTTTCTCCTTGATATTGCATATCAATAAAGATCCCGCGCTTCAATTGGCACAACTCCATAATAGCACCGACATAATCATTTGGCGCCATCATTGTTGCTTTTACATAAGGCTCCTCTACCCGGTCAATTTTCTGCGGGTCAGGGAGGTCAGATGGATTATCTACTTTCACTTCTGAGCCGTCAGTCATATGAACATGATAGATAACGCTCGGTGCTGTAGTGATTAAATCAATCTTAAATTCCCGTTCAATCCGCTCTTGGATAATTTCCATGTGCAACAGGCCTAAGAAGCCGCAGCGGAAACCGAAGCCAAGCGCTTGAGAGGTCTCAGGTTCAAATTGGAGTGCCGAATCATTTAATTGCAGCTTTTCAAGGGCTTCACGAAGATCATTAAATTTAGCTGTATCGATTGGATATAGACCGCAATAAACCATTGGATTTAACTTTCGGTAACCAGGAAGCGGATCTGTTGCACCATTCTTTGCATTTGTAATCGTATCCCCGACACGGGTATCGCCGACATTTTTAATGGCTGCTGTTAAAAACCCAACGTCACCTACAGTTAATTCATCAAGCAACGTCGCTCTCGGTGAAAAAACACCTACTTCATTTACTTCAAACTCTTTACCGGTAGCCATCATTTTAATTTTGTCGCCGACTTTAACAGTACCATCGACAACACGGATATAGGCAACAACACCACGATAGGCGTCATATAAGGAGTCAAAAATCAAAGCCTTTAATGGTGCATCCGGATCCCCTGTTGGCGCCGGAACTGTTTTTACGACTTGTTCAAGGATATCTTCAATCCCAATTCCCGCTTTAGCGGAGGCTAACACCGCTTCTGAGGCATCAAGACCAATGACTTCTTCTATTTCATTGCGGACCCTTTCAGGCTCAGCGTTTGGGAGGTCAATTTTATTAATTACCGGCAAAATTTCAAGGTCGTTATCTAGTGCAAGGTAAACGTTCGCCAGTGTCTGCGCTTCAATCCCCTGCGCGGCATCTACGACTAAAATGGCACCTTCACAGGCAGCAAGGCTCCTTGATACCTCATACGTAAAATCGACATGTCCCGGCGTATCAATCAAATGGAAAATATAGTCTTCTCCATCTCCCGCTTTATATTTCAATTGTACAGCATTTAACTTGATGGTAATCCCGCGTTCTCTTTCCAGATCCATCGAGTCTAAAAGCTGATCTTTCATTTCACGAGATGTTAATGCATTGGTTTTTTCCAATATACGGTCTGCCAAAGTTGATTTCCCATGGTCGATATGGGCAATAATTGAAAAATTTCTTATTTTCTCTTGTCGTTTCAGTCTATCTTCTCTATTCATGGTAGTTCACTCCTACTATTCTCGCGCATGTACACTATTTTTGATTATATCAGCAGGAAAATCAAGTATCAATAAATTTTGCAAAACAGAAAATGAGCGGCACCATCGTGGTACCGCTACCCATTTTAGTCTGTTATCAGTTTAATTAATTTTCCCGAGGCACTTGAAATTCCTTCTGACATTTTCTTTCCCATCGATGAAAAGAAGTTATAAGCACTTATTTCCTCGAGCTTCTTCTTTTTCCCCTCGATATCATGACTAGAAAGATCTTTGCCAAGAAAAGAGGCACTTATATGATCGTCCGATTCATAGATAGAAACAGCATTTTGAAAATTTGGATCATCATAGCCCTTCATTTTATGGATCCCTTTACCCGCCAGCTGCATCCCGGTTAAAACGCAGATGAGCATTAGAGCTGCAATGCATAGGCATTTTACCATAAACATTTTCATAAACACTGCTCCCTTACTGCTATTGATTATTGTTTATCCGTTGATTGCTCAACATCATCGTTTACTTTTTCAGCCTGCCAAAAATACTCACTAATCACATCGGCAAGGGCATCTGCCGAGCGATTTAATTCTTCAAAAGTATTATCAACCCCGCCAAATTCAATCAGCATGGCATTCTCTGATAGATTTTGATTATAGACACTATTTGAGCCAGGTTCATTTTTAACGATGACGCCTCTACTTAATCCCTTATATTTTTTTTCTAAAAGATCGTGAAGTTCGGTTGCGAGTCTTGCATTTTTCTCATGATTTGGATTTTTACCACCGATTACAAAGGCTAGCTTAGCATATGATTTTCCGTTAACATCAACAGTTGTATGTTCTTTCCGCTTTGCATCTCTATGGATATCAATCAAATACTGGTAGTCACGGTTTGAAGCCATGGCTTCCTGAACAAGTAATCCAGATTCTTGGTATGACTTGGGATACTTCAACCCTTTTTTATTTAAGTTCCCCTGAACATCGGTTTTATCAATGACTGTTCCGATACCCCTATCTTCTAAACTCGTTTTTAGCTGATCTCCGATTTTAGTGACGTTAATTTGTGAATGGTATGCCAAATTTGGATTTGTGACTCCTTTAAGATATGGTAAATAGGATTCCCGATTATGGGTGAAATAAACATAAACTACCTTTCGATCCCCTGTAGTTTGACCCGGAGCTGGGGATGGATTTTCATTTGACGGTCGATCTAAGCCTTCTAAACTCTGCAGTGCTGCCTCCCGCTCGCCCTTCATAATTTCTATCGGCGGGGATGACTCCATCGGCATGTTCGTATAATTCGTACCCTCTCCCGCAACCAGAATTTTCCCATCAAATTGGAAGAAGCCCGGAAGTTCCCTGCCAAGAAGGCTTCTTGGATCATCCAAATTAATATTGCTTGATAGGCTTAAAACTAAACTGGCCAGTTTTGGTGTCGAAGCCCAATTATTCTCGACCTTTAAAAAGTGATGATTTTCCCAGCCCATTAATTGATAAAGCAATTCCCCATTCACATTGGTAGCAGCTTGATTTACAGACGAGGACATAATTCGATATTGTGGCTTCAACGAGGTTAATAGCCCGCTAATAGAAAATACCAAGATCAAAAATAATGATAAGGCTGCAAATATTTTAAGTAAGCTTGTCCCTTGAACAACTAAAAACGTACCTGGTGTTCTAGTATTTTTCATGGTTCCACCTCGCATTAACGATTCTAGTAAATCTTATGACATTACTAGAATTGATAGAACCAATAAATTAGGGCAATAAAACAGGAGCCTTTTTCCTTTCAGGCTCCTGTTTTTTTATTTCGTATAATATCCGGCATTTTCTTGGTCAACCGCTGTATGGAGGGAGGCATTTAACCCGTTTGCAATTAGGTTCGCCATGTCTTCAATAAAGACATCCACTTCCTTAGGCGTGACCATTAAATTATGTCCGATCGGAGACAGCACTTCATAAATTAACTTTCTCTTCTCATCATCAGACAGCGTGCCGACCATTCCCAAAAACGTCTTCCGATGCTTTTCTTCCGGCAAATCTTCTTCTGTTAACTTTCTTTTTTCCCCAAAGCTCATACCTGCCGGTGCAAGTGCTCTAGATGGGCGGTTCCCTTCCCGCAGTTCTTTCCCAAAATGTTTAAGAATGAAATCAATCGTATCACTAGTAATGGAAACCGCGTCAACAACGGTTGGTACCCCAATTGCAATAACAGGAATCCCAAGAGTCTCCTTACTAAGTTCCTTTCTTTTATTCCCTACCCCTGAACCGGGGTGAATACCTGTATCAGAAATTTGAATCGTGGAATTGACCCTTTCAATTGATCTTGATGCCAACGCATCGATCGCAATAACAAAATCTGGCTTTGTTTTTTCGACAACACCAAAAATAATATCACTCGTCTCAATTCCAGTCAGTCCCATTACTCCGGGCGACAAAGCGCTAACGGAGCGGTAACCTTCCTCAACATTTTCTGGCTGCAGCTGATAAAGATGACGGGTGACCAAAAGATTTTCACACACCAATGGGCCTAATGCATCAGGGGTAACATTCCAATTTCCAAGACCAACTACTAGGCATGAATCTGTTTTCTTAATGCCTGACCCTTCTAAAAAATGAGCAAATTCCCTGGCAAAAATCTCTTGTACCTTTTGCTGCACCTCAGTGTTTTGCTGCCGGATCCCCTGTACCTCTACGGTTAAATACCGTCCGGCTTTTTTACCTAGCTGCTCTTCACCCTGTTTCGTTACTTCCACCAAAGAAATCTTTATATCGTCAACATCTTTTTCCTTAATTATGACTCCTTCAATTTGCGAAAGGTTTTCCTCTTGTCCGACAGACTTTCCTGCAAGCACCATTTCCCTTGCTTCAATGGCCAAATCTGTTCGAATGGAATACTGACTTAAGTCAATTGATTCACCCATTTTTCCTTCACTCCCAACCCTGTAAATAGAGATATTACCTATTTTTGCCCTTATCATTCCAAAACATGCAGATGAAAATTCTTATCCCGATTAATTGTGTATTGCAAAATAGGCTCTCGTTTGATAAAATACTTCTTGTTCTGAATTTATTATTGATGAATGTATAGTCGAGTTCATATAGTCTCGATTCTTTGTAGGAGGTGAATGGAATGCCTAACATTAAATCTGCTATTAAGCGTGTGAAAACAAATGAATCTAAAAACGCTCAAAATACAACTGCTAAATCTGCAATGCGTACAGCTGTGAAGAAAGTAGAAGCTGCTGTTACAGTTAATGACGCTGCTGCTGCAAAAGAAGCATTAGTATCTGCTGCTAGTAAATTAGACAAGGCTGCTGCAAAAGGTCTTATCCACAAAAATGCTGCTGCCCGTAAAAAATCCCGTCTAATGAAAAAAGCGAATGCGCTATAAGAAAACAAAAAAAAACGATTCCTACAAGGAGTCGTTTTTTTATTTCTTCATCCGAAACAATAACATTTCTATTAATAATGATTTATTCATTCCGCCGGTTTTCATTTGATAATCCGCATCAGCAAGAAGCTTCATGAGGTTTGATAATTCTTCATCACTAAATTTACCAGCTTGCCCAAGTGCGAGCTTGACCCTGAACGGGTGCGTTTTCAAGTAACCTGCTATTTGCTGCTGTCCATAGCCCCTTCTTGAAAGCTCCTTCACTTGATAGATCAGCCTAAATTGTCCTGCAAGCAACGCTAAAATCTTAATGGGTTCTTCATTTTGCTTTAACAAATCATAATAAATTCGCAGTGCCTCGTCTAATCTTCGCTGAACTACTTTTTCAATCAGGGTAAAAATATTTTGCTCAAGCGACCTGGCTACAAGGTTGTCAACCAAGGCAGCATTGACTCGTTTTTCCTCAGCAGCATATAAGGACAATTTGTCCACTTCGCCTGCAATCATAAACATATTTGTGCCCACCAGTGCAAGCAGTTGATCAATCGCAATTGCTTCGAATTCAATCCCACTGCTTTTTGCCCGCTCTGCTACCCATTTCTTTAATTCATGTTCAGATAATTTTTTGGCCTCGACTATTTCGGCGTTCCTTTTCAATTCCTTAGTAATCTTTTTTCGTTCGTCTAATTTTTCATAAGGAGCTGAAATAACCATTACCGTATATGGAGCAGGCTCTTTTAGATACGCTTCAAATTTTGTTAAATTGTGATCGACTTTTTCTTTCGATTTTTCAGCGGTTAAAAACGCGGGATTATGTAGAAAAATAACTTTCCGTTCCCCTAAAAATGGAAAGGTTTCGGCATCCTCTAATGCCACATCAACAGGTGTTTCCTCTAAATCATACGCAGAAAAATTAAAATCCTTTTCGTCTTCGTTTAAAATATGGCTAAGCAGTAATTGTTTCGTTTCATTGATTAAAAATGCCTCTGTTCCATATAATAAATAAATAGGAGCAATTTCCTTTTTTTTAATTTTTCTCCAAATATCTACTACCATCTTGTCCAGCGCTCCCCTTCATTTCCTCACATCTTATCGTAATGAAGCTTGGACGATTTGACAAGTATTAATTGGGAAGTGGCACTTATCGATTAAGTGCCACTTCCCGATCTATAATGAACGCCTGCAATTGATAGCCCTAGGAGCTTTTATTTGCCTGGCGGGGTTTATTCGTAAACATAGTATAGCCTCGCGTAAGTCAAGCTATTTTGACAACTCTTGTCAGTACAGGAAGCAGTAAAAGGGATGCTGGATTTTTTCAATAAAATAGCTTATACTATTAGTTGAAAAATAGGAGGGGTTGACTGTGAACGAATTTGAAAAAAATCCGCAAAGTACTCGTAACGATGCGCTTGATTCCGGGATGGGATTTGTAGTTTCCTTCGGCTTTTTTGCTACAATGTTTATTATCGCAACAATTGTTAAGCTAATCGGTTCATAAATGAGTAGCTTACATATGCGTAAACTAAGGGCTGCTTTCTGCGCAGTTCTTTTTTTATTCTGTGAATTACTTTATCTTATGGCAAATGGGTGTAAAAGGTTCCTTTCCCATGATAAAAACGGTAGGTTATGGCGCCTTGCAGATCTGTTCGGTAAATGATTGTATTTGTTTTCTTTAACCGCTCCAATACTTCCTGATGGGGATGGCCAAAGCGATTTTTCTCACCCGCGGAAATAAGGGCAATTCGCGGATTTAATTGCTGAATAAAAGCTTCAGAACTGGATGTCTTACTTCCATGGTGACCAGCTTTGAGGACATCAATCTTCATATTCGTAAATTCCCTTATTATTTTCTCCTCCCCTTCTTGGTCTAAATCACCGCCAAAAAACCAGCTGACTCCCCCTAAACGGGCGACAATAGCAATCGACCCGCTGTTCCTCTCCCCAGTAAAATTTTCTTTAGGCGACAGGATATAAAATTCACTTTCCTCCTTTCTCCATTGATCCCCTGATTTCACTTTTTTCACGGGAATACCTTGTTTCATTGCCTCCTGAATAATGGCTAATTCTGTTTCGGATGGTTCAGTTACGGAAGGCAGCAGAATTTGTTTCACCTCAAGTTCAGATATAATGGCTAAAGCCCCGCCAATATGATCCATATCGCCATGTGTAAGGATTAGTTTATCGATCCGGGTAATTCCCTGTCCTTTTAGGAATGGAACAACTACATCCCGGCCCACCTCATAAGGCTTGGTACGCTGCCTCCACTCATCTTCAGCGAAGCTAACCGTTCCTCCTGAATCGATCAGATAATTTCCCTTTCCGTGCGGCAGATGGATTAAGATGCTATCTCCCTGCCCGACATCAATCATGGTCACTTCACCATTAGGGTTCAGCCAGTTCCAGCATGGTTGAAAAGAAAACAGTACGGCCGTCAATACAAGCAAATAAAGTCCTTTTTTGGTATAGGTACCTGTTTCCCAAATGATAAAAATAGCCGAAATAAGCACAATGTAGAGGATTAGTATGAACACATTTGGTTTTCCTGGAATAAAACGGACAAATGATAAATGAGCTAAAATTTCAATCAGCTGATTCGAAAGATGAATGGTTTTTACGAAAAAGTCAATAAAGATTTGCGGGGTTTTTGCGAACAGAAGTTGAATAAAAAACAATGCATATAATCCAGGAAGATAAACAAATGAAAAGAGAGGAATATATAGCAAATTGGCGAATATACCGACTAATGATACCTCGAAGAAATGATGCAGCAGCAATGGCAATGCTGCCAGCTGTGCCGTCACAGATGTAACCAACATCCGTATCCAATTCTGCTGGTATTTGGTAAGGATTTGTCGTGCAGACAGAATGATCGCAAAGCTGACTGAAAACGAAAGCTGAAAACCAGCATCAAAAATCACCATTGGAGAAATCAATAGAAAGAGAATGAATGCCCAGCTAATGGCATCAATTGGTAAAAGTTTCATATGGCTTTTAAATTTGACTGTGAAAAGGACCAAGAAGATCATTAATGCTGCCCGGATAACTGAGGGCGAACCGCCTGTAAGGATGACATAAACGGGGAGCAGCATGAGAAGAAAATTTGTCATGAACTGTCTTGTCAATCCAAATCGAATCCCAATATAAAAAACCATTCCAATTAACAGGGAAACGTGAAGGCCGGAAATGGCTAATAGATGAATGATTCCTGTTTTTTGATAATTCCCAAGTAATTTAGGATCAAGCAGGCTCCTGTCACCAAAAATTAAAGCGGCCGAAAGGGAGGAAATTTCGGGTGGAAAATGATTCTCAAGATAGCGGATACCGGAAAAACGAATTTGTTTGATCAACACGAGCGGAGAGGGTTTCAATGGAGAACAATGTTGGAGTGGGTTTTCCTGAATCTCAGCAATCCAATAAATACCCTTAAATGACAAATACCTGCGGTAATCAAAAGCATTTGGATTTTTCGCTATCGCTGGTTTTTTCAGGGTTCCTGACACTGAACATAAACCGCGATAAAAACTTTTATTCTGTAATGCCCCTTTTTCCGCTTCTGATTTGATTTCGTAACGGATCAGGAGTTTTTCTTTGGATTGCTTTTCGATAGCAGGTACTTGTAGTACATTACCATCAATTTTGGGATCACCAAAATATTCAATGATAAAGTTTTTACTTGTAACGGGGATGACTGATTTATTCTTTGTTTCAGCCTGCACTCCCACGAGGAGGAATGCAACAAATACTATGAAAATCTGGAAAAGCTGGGTACTTCCAAACCTTTTATATTTTTTTAAACTATAAAGATAAATGCCAATTAATAATAAAAAAGTGTGATACGAAATAAGTGCACATAAAACCCCCATTAATGCAGAAAGAGCGAAATAAAGATATTTTCCATTCATCTTTTTTCTCCAATTGTGGTATTTGTCGAAGAGTTTTTAGATTATTGAAGACGCCGGAGAATCCCCCAGCGTCTTTAAAAACGATGTTCATTGGTTAATATTGCGGAAATCAATAACTGATTCCGTCAATTCAACCTTGGCCACTTTGACATTTGCTTGTTCAAAAAGTTCGATTGCGTAAGGATGATTTTTATAATCCTCCGCGTAATAAACTGTTTGAATTCCTGCCTGGATAATCGCCTTACAGCATTGCAGACAAGGGAAATGTGTAACATAAATTTCTGCCTCAGCAGTTGGTACACCAAACTTTGCGCATTGCAGCAGCGCATTCATTTCAGCGTGAATCGTTCTTACACAATGATGATCAATTACATAACAGCCTTTATCAATACAATGATCGCCGCCGGCAATAGAGCCGTTGTAACCGCCGGCAATAATCCGTTTATCTCTCACAATCGTTGCACCCACTGTCAAGCGTGTACAGGTGCTTCTTAGGGCGAGTAAATGGCTTTGTGCCATAAAATATTGATCCCAAGAAATTCGTTCCATTTTTCTCCACTCCCTAGAAAATACTTTCTTTTAAGTTTACTGGTGTTTGTCCATTTCGGTCAATGAAGAATTTAATTAACGACAATTAAATCCTTTAATTTCTCAAACGTTTTATCGCCGATACCGTTGATACTCTTTAAATCTTCAACCATTTTAAATGGACCGCTGACATTCCGATATTCAACAATCGCCGCAGCCTTTGCCGGGCCAATACCAGGAAGGTTTTGCAGTTCCTTCTCATCCGCTTTATTAATATTTATTTTCCCTTGATTTTGGCCAGCACCGCCAGATACCGCGACACCTCCTTCAGGTGTACTTGTAACAGGGATACCTGCCTCTCCCTTAGCGGGTATGTAAATCACCATTTCATCTTGGACATGCTCGGCTAAATTCACTTGTGTTTGGTCTGCCAGATCTGTTAAGCCGCCCGCCCGGCTAATCACATCAATAACCCGTTCACCTGTAGTGGATTCATAGACCCCTGGCAGCTTTACTTGCCCCTTCACATCAACCATGATTTTTTCCGGCAGTACAGCAGCTTGATTTGTTTGTTGGTTATTTTCTGCTTCCTTGACATCTCCTTGAAGCATGCTTTCGTTCATCATGGCATTAATGGGGGCAGGCTCTGAATCATCATACATATAAAAAAAATAAAAGCCGCCGGAAACAATAAAACCAACTACAATTAAGGTTAACTTATGCTCAATAAGCCAGTCTTTCAAAAGAATCCATCCTTTCTAAAGGTATATTTCACTTCTGGTTTTCATATGGTTATAAAAGAATATTGCATGCGAAGGAGGGTCGGAAAATGAATATAGGTATCATCGGTACCGGAAATATGGGGACAATGTTGGTTGAAGCTTTGATTGATGGAAAAACCATTGCCCCTTCTTCAATGATGATTACAAACAGAACGAAAGCAAAAGCCTTTCTGCTTAAAGATAAATATAAGGGAATTAGGGTTGGGGCAAATGCAGAAGAAGTAGCAGCTCAATCCGATTTGGTATTTATATGTGTAAAACCGTTAGAAATATTTAAGGTTTTGGATAAGATTAACCCACATTTAGGCCCTGAAAAATGTCTTATTTCGATAACGAGCCCTGTCAGTACAAGCCAAATTGAGAAAAAGGTATCTTGTTCAACAGTCCGGGTGATCCCAAGCATCACCAATCGTGCGTTAACAGGAGTTTCTTTGGTTACCTATGGAGAAAATTGCAGTGAATATTGGAAGACAAATGTTAATCAATTGATTTCGAATATTTCCGTACCAGTTTGTATTGGAGAAAATATTACGAGGGTTGCCTCTGATATCGTTAGCTGCGGTCCTGCTTTCTTCAGCTATCTGCTGCAGCGTTTCATAGAAGCAGCAGTAAAAGAGACTGAAATTGATAAAGAAGCAGCGACGATATTTACGAGTGAAATGATTGTTGGGCTTGGTGAATTAATAAAGCAAGGGCATTATACCTTACCGTCATTACAGGAAAAAGTAAGTGTAAAGGGCGGTATAACCGGTGAAGGAATTAAAGTATTAGAAAATGAAATTGGGGATGTATTTGAACATCTATTTCAAGCAACACATGCAAAGTTCAAAGAGGATCTTGATAAAGTGGAGATACAATATTCTAATCTATAAATTCGCCTTCATTTGACAAAATCCTTCTTTCATTTTATAAAAAAAGCCATCTTTTTATAAAAAAGACGGCTTCGGGCTGTCGAGAAACTCTCGACAGCCTTTATTTTATTTAATTTCTTTAATAATTCACCGCGTTAATTAACTTAAATTATTAATAATTCAACTATTCAACATGTCTGTTGATTTGCGCTCCAGGCACTTCGCTTTCCGCGGGCGTGCCGGGGAGCCTCCTCGGCGCAAGCGCCTGTGGGGTCTCCCACTGCCCCGTACTCCCGCAGGAGTCTTCGTGCCTTCCGCGCAAATCAACAGGTGTTATTAATAGGACGAGCAACTCAACCAATATTTAATAAGATAAGTGGTTAAATCAATGTTTAAGCCAAAAGAGTCTGGTCAAAGGAATATGAATTTGAGTGTATTGATGAATTAGTTCCGAATGATCACCTTCTTCGATTGATTGATAAATATGCAGACTTTTCATTTCTTTTTGAAAAAGTACTCTCTTTTTATAGTGATGATAACGGCCGTCCATCTGATCCCCCTTATTCTTTTTAAAATGATGTTCATAGGGTATCTCTTTGGCATACATTCCGAAAGGAAAGTAGAAAAAGAAATTAAAATGATCATTGCTTATCATTGGTTTTTAAGTTTAAAATTTTATGATCCGGTTCCTTACCTGAATCGATTGGACCGTCAGGTCCAATGGTTTGGTTTTAAGGTAGAAGCTGTTGCTCTAGATTCAGGCTATCTTACTAATCCTAAAGGACTTTCTAATCGTAATATATTTGGCGTTATTGCCCATAGTCGATTCCATCCTACTACTGGCTTATTCCCTAATTGGAAATTTACTTTGACAATGAACGGGATCTTTACATTTGTCCTAATACCCAAGAATTACCCTACAAGACAACAAACCGAGAGTGTTTAAAGAATACAAATCTGATTCGAAAAAATGTGAAGGCTGTCCACTTTTATTCCAATGCACACGTTTAAAAATTAAAGTGAAAGTTGTAACACGACATGTATGGGAGGAGTTTAAGGAAAAGGTAAGAGTAAATCGCTTATCAAAATCAGGAAAAGAGCTATATAAATTTTGAAAGGAAAAAATTGAGCGAAGCTTAGCAGACTCAAAGAGCTGCATGGGCTTCGCTACTGCCGGTTGCGGGGTAAAAAAAGCAAGTGAACAGGCTCTTCTTACTGTAGCTTGCCAGAACACGAAAAAGATTGCGACACACTTATTCAGGCTGGAAAAGGTGTGTTGCAATTCTTTAAGTTGATTATCTCCTGTTGATTGGAGCGGAAGGTGCGAAGACTCCTGCGGGAGTACGGGACAGGTGAGACCCCGCAGGCGCGGAACGCGCCGAGGAGGCTCACCGAACCGCCCGCGGAAAGCGAAGCACCTGGAGAGGAAATCAACAGGCCCATTAGCAGGGACATTTTTGAAAAAAATAGGCCATTCAAATCCCGATAAAAATATAAAATTGCCGAGAAAAATACACTTTCTCGACAATCTGAAGCCATCTTTTTATTTTTATTTTTTAGCGACAAAAAAGATCCGCTCTGAATGTGGCTGCGGTCCGGTATGTTTGAAATCGGCAGCAACCTCCAGAATTTCAAAACCTGCTGTCTCTAACCAATTTACATATTGTTGGACCGGATAGGTCCGCTGAAAATGAAGCTCATCAAATCGGTCATACTTCCCTGATTTTTCATCCAAAGCAAAAAAGCTTAGTTCATGTTCGACACTATTTGGATGTTCACCAGGGAAACTATTCCAAATATAGGATACATCTTCATCATTTAATGCGAAGGTTTGGCTGATGAATACTTGGGTAATTTTATAGATTGAATGGACATCAAAAATGAAAATCCCATGATCGTTCAAATGTTCCATGGCTGCAGCAAAAGTGGACACCACTTCTTCTTCTGTTTGCAGGTAGTTCAATGAATCACAAAAAATGCCAATTACATCAAATTGCCCATGACCTTCCAAATCAGCCATACTTTGCTGGAAAAATGGAATCCTGACACCTTCCCCTTCCGCCTTTGCCTGTGCGACAGCGAGCATATCCTCTGACAAGTCAATCCCAGTTACTTGGAATCCTTCCTTTGCAAACCTGACAGAGAGCTCACCAGTCCCGCATGCTAAATCTAAGAGACGCAGATGGGGACCCCTTCGTTTGACGTCATATTTAACAAGAGTTTCTTTAACAAACTGTACCCATTCATCATATGGGGCATCTTTCATCAGCCCATCATATAAATAGGCAAACTGTTCATAACTCATGAATTCAGCTCACTGCGGATATCCTCAAGCGGCGCGTCGCCCCATAGCCGTTCCAAATTGTAGTAGCTTCTTTCGTCCCGATGGAATACATGGGCTACGACATCCCCCATATCAATTAACACCCATCTTGCTTCATCAAACCCTTCAATACGTTTCACATCGTATCCATGTTCTTGTGCCTTTTCTTTCATTTCTCGTGCAATTGCTTGTACTTGTTTATCAGAATTTCCGTGGCAGATAATGAAGTAATCTGCAATTAAGGAAATACCCTTCATATCGAGAGCAAGAATGTCCTCTGCCCGTTTATCATCCGCTGCTTTTACTGCTATTTTTAAAAGTTCCTGATTTTCCATTCATCAATCCTCCAGTTTCGTAACAAGGTCATTGTAAGTATAAAAAGTCTCTGGGTACACCGTTTGATTTTTTTTCATTAAAAATAAAATCGTGTTTTGTACCGCTTTTATTAATGCCCGATCTAAATTTCCTTTTGCCATTTCTCTTACTTCATCTACACCTGGGAAATGTCTCCCGGGTTCGATATAATCCGCTAAATAAATGACTTTTTCAAGCATCGTCATACCTGGTCTCCCAGAAGTATGGTAGCGTATAGCAGCCAAAACTTCACGGTCAGTAATTCCGGCTTCCTTCTCTACGAGATAGGTACCTGCTGGAGCATGCCATAATTCTGAATTAAATTGGAGCAAGTCCTGCGGGAAACCTTGGGAAACAATGATTTCTTTCATTTCATCCTTGGGGCGAAATTTCGCGTAATCATGAAAGATGGCGGCCATTTCCGCTTTCTTCTCATCTGCACCAAATCTCTTGGCTAAAGAAATGGCCGTTTCCATTACCCCCAGCGTATGCTGATAACGATGCTCCGTCAATTGTTTCTTAACCAGTCCCAACGCCTTTTCACGTTCCATATAAATGCTTCTCCTCTATATAATCAATCACCTGATCAGGTAATAAATATCGAACGGTCTTTCCGCTTTTCATTCGATTCCGAATCATACTAGATGAAACATCTATTGCCGGGACTTCAACATACAGGACAGGGTATTCTGTTTGATGGCTGTAGGAAGGTCTCCTGACTCCTACAAAGTGGACCAGGTTTACAAGTTCATTAATTTTATGCCATTTCGGCAAATATTCAATCATATCTGCCCCGATAATAAAGAAATACTCGTTGTCAGCATATTCGCTTTTCAGCATTCTCATTGTATCCACTGTATAGGAAGGACCTTGGCGTTCGAGCTCAATTGGTTGAATCGTAAAGGCAGGATTCCCGTCAATTGCGAGCCTTAGCATGTTTAGGCGATCCCCATCTTCGACTGATTCTGATTTTTTCTTATGCGGCGGCTCATGGTTGGGCATAAACCAAATTTCATCAAGATTTAGTGCAGAATAAACTTCATTGGCAATCATAAGATGTCCGTAATGCGGAGGGTCAAACGTTCCTCCTAATATTCCCACTTTCTTCATGCGTTCGCCATCCTTTACTCCATTGATTAAGGCAGTGTTATAGTTTTCTTTTCAACAGACTCTTTATAAAGAACAATTGTGCTGCCAATTATTTGCACAATTTCAGCACCCGTTCCAGCTGCCAGCTCTTCAGCAACTACTGTTTTATCTTCTTCGCAGTTTTGCAGCACACTGACTTTAAATAGTTCCCTAGCTTCTAGCGCATCTGCGATTTGCTTAATCATATTTTCATTTACGCCGCCCTTCCCCACTTGAAAGATTGGATCTAAGTGGTGTGCCTTTGCGCGTAAAAATCGTTTTTGTTTACCTGTTAACATCGTTTTCCTCCTAATTGTAACAACACATTCTCTCTCATTCTTTCGACATCAGGGAATATGCCTGTCCATTTTTCGAAAGCAAGTGCACCCTGATAGACAAACATATCAACTCCGGTTTGGGTTCTTGCCCCTTTGGATACGGCATCTTGCAAAAGCTGCGTTTCCAACGGATTATATATTATATCACAAACAATTGACTGTTCCCTTAATTTGTCCAAACTCAAGGGCTGTGCCGAGATTTTCGGTGACATCCCAATCATCGTCGTCTGAATAATTAAATCATATTCCCCAATATTTTCGCTTGCTTCTTTTAAGGACAAAGCTTTAGAGGAGCTATCATAAGGACAATCCTCAATAAGTTTTACCGCCCTCTCTAAAGTCCGATTTGCGATGTCTATAACCATCGGTTTTGCTTGGGCCATGGCAAAGTAAATCCCTCTAGCTGCTCCCCCGGCACCTATTACCAGGATCCTTTGCCCCGATACGCTTGGTACATATGGGTTTAAACTTTTTAAAAAACCGGGACCATCGGTATTATAACCAATCAGCTTTCCGTCCTCATTGACCACTGTATTGACTGCACCAATGCTGGCTGCTAAATCATCCACTACATCTAAAAAGGGTATAATCGCACTTTTATGTGGAATGGTTACATTAAACCCGCCAACCCCAATGGCTCTTAGGCCCTTAACAGCATCTCCTAAATCCTCAGGTTTTACTTGAAAAGGGAGATAGTGAGCATCCATTTGATAAAAAGAAAATAAATCATTTAGCATAACCGGTGACATCGAATGCCCAATGGGATCACCTAATACTGCATATAACTTTTTCACTTGTATCTCCCCACCTATTCTACGGCTTCTATATTTATATTAAAGATTTTCGAATTAACGTTTGAACACCTTTCGGAACGTACGCAGCCACTTTTGCTCCCGGCTCATTTACTGTAATCCAGCCAAGCCCCGAAAATACGATATCTGTTTTAGCTTCTTTAATAACAAATTCCTGTTTCACAAGCTCCGGAAATGTCGCTAATTGTTCAGGAGCCGGCGGTGTCAGCATTTCCCCAACATGCTTTTCATAAAGCTCGTCCGCATTTTCTGTTTTCGTCCGGTGAATATTCAATTCATTGGAAACATAACAAACAAATGAACGTCTGCCGCCGCTAATATAATCAAATCGGGCCAATCCGCCAAAGAATAATGTTTGATCTTCATTTAATTGAAATACTTTTGGCTTGATTTCCTTTTTAGGGGTAATCATTTTTAGGTCCTTTTTATCTACAAAATGGGCCATTTGATGATGATTGATAATCCCAGGTGAATCAATTAAGGATTTTTCGTCATCTAGCGGGATTTTAATAATGTCGAGTGTCGTTCCAGGGAAATGAGAAGTGGTAATCACATCCGCCTCGCCGGTGACTTCCTTAATAATTCGGTTTATGAAAGTAGACTTTCCAACGTTGGTGCAGCCCACGACATAGACATCTTTACCTTGCCGCAATTCATCAATTGCCGCAGCCGTTTCTTTTACATTTACCCCTTTTGCTGCACTGACGAGGAAGACCTCTTCAGGTCTTAAGCCCAGCTCCTTTGCTTCCTGCTTCATCCAGTTTATCAATTTGGTATGCTTAACAGACTTCGGCAGCAAATCAACCTTATTTCCGACTAGGACGACCTTGTTATGACCGACAAACCGGTGTAATCCCGGGAGCCAGCTGCCATTAAAATCAAAAATGTCAACAATCATTACAATAAGGGCGTCTGTTCTGCCGATTTCATTTAATATTTTTAAAAAATCATCGTCGGTTAAATTGACATCCTGAACCTCATTATAATGCTTCAGACGAAAACATCTTTGGCAAATAATCACTTCTTTTTCCAAAGCGGATGATGGCGCATATCCCAGTTCCTCTGGGTTTTCGGTTTGGACCTTGACACCGCAGCCCATGCATATATATTGTTGTTCAATCACAGATTAATCCTCCCACTGAAGCATCCCTTTTTTTCGAAACCAATTTAAAATTCTCCGTTCCGCAAAGCGATTAAATTTTGTCCAAAATCCGTCCGTTTGGGCAACAGGTACAACGAGAATGGTATGAAACCCGCTGCGGTTTCCGCCGAGAACATCCGTTAATAATTGATCACCAATGACAACAGTCTCTTCCTTCTTAATGCCCATTTGCGAAATTGCCCTGTGAAACGCTGGTCCCATCGGCTTTCTTGCCCGGAAAATAAACGGGATTTTAAGCGGGTCAGAAAAAGCCTTGACTCTTTCCTCATTATTATTAGAAACAATTGTGACAAGTATATTATGTTTCTTTATTTCGTCAAACCATTTAATCAACTGAGGAGTTGCAGTAGGACGATCCCATTCCACTAACGTATTATCCAAATCCGTGATAATCCCTTTAATCCCTCTTGATGTTAGCTCCTCAGGAGATATATCCAGAATGCTTTTCACATGTTCATTCGGCAAAAATTGTTTTAACACTAAGCTTACACCTCATTAAATTCTAAATAAAATTCCTCTTTTATAAGAGGTAGCAGTCAGACCAATTATTTCTGTACCATCATACCAATTTTACCCTTTGTTTCAAAGTTTTAAGATGTGAAAAAAATATTTTTCGACAAACATCTGCAATTCCCCGCCCTGTGGATAACCTTATTAACATTATACCCTTTGAATCATTTACATTTAGGTACTTTATAAACAAATTAATAACAAGTTATCCACTATTACCTGTGGATAAATAGAACGATTGTTCTATAAGAATAAATTTGGTAGATTTAGGGTACACCATTTGAACATACCATTTTATGTTTCTTTATACCAAAAAAGAACAATTATTTAAATCGGAGGTGGATTCTGACGTGCGGAAATTGTCAGATGAATTATTAATTGAGTCCTATTTTAAAGCAAGAGAATTAAACCTAAGCCCAGATTTTATTGGTCTAATTGAGTCCGAAATCCAAAGGCGATCATTATTCAATAAAATCAAAAAATCCTCATAACCTTCCATACTGCCCTTTAAGGGCCTTTCTTTTTTTTGGCGAAAAAGGAAGTCAATAAAAGCCTCCAGGCACCTGCTATTGTATTTTGGTCAAAACGCCTATCTTTTCCCCGACGCTAATATCTTTAGGAGTCTTAATCGTTGAATCAATTTGAAAAGTTCCCTTTTCAAATAACAGCACAACGGTTGAGCCAAAACTAAAATAGGCCATCTCTTCACCCTTGACTAACTCATATCCCTTATGTGTAGTTTCAATCGAATTAACAAACATGGCTCCAACCTTGACAACCGAAACATGACCAAATACCGTTTTCACTTCCGTTATGACTCTATAGTTCTTAGCAAGTGTTCTGCGTCCATATTTTAACCCTAATTTATTGACGGGATATGATTTTTTTCCAAGTGTCCATTGCTTTGTAACGATTCCATCAACAGGACTATGAATGCGATGATAATGACTAGGACTTAAATATAGAATCATATATGTACCATTTAAGTATTTTGCTAAAATGCTGCTCTCTCCCAACATCTCTTCAATGGAATAGTTTTTACCTTTTACGATGATGTCACTTGTTTCTTTTATCAGCCCAACGTCTTCGATCACGGCATCAACCGGACTAACAACTCCATCATGACTTTTATCGATTTTCCTTGCATCCTTTTTCAACGTCCTAACAAATAAATCGTGAAGGGTGGGAAATTCGGACAACTCCTTTTCCATTTCTTCTTGTTTCAAATGATAAATTTTAGCAAACGATGGTACGGCGAAACGACTGATTTTCGAACGGGCAAACCGCTTCAGAATACCTGATGTCCACTTTCCATTCGTTAATTCAATCAATAGCCGATAAAACCCCTGTATCATAGAACTACCCCCAAATAGTGTAAAAATACTCTTTACGAAAAGACATAAAACGCTTAGAATTAAATAATATAGTATAACAGTATTTGTTTTCCTTCGTCCTCGAGAAAGGAGTGGTGTGGAGAATGTTTTTATTGGATGTATTGGATCAGACTATAAAAAAATTAAAATCTCAAACAGCAAATGTGATGACCTTAACGAATTTATCATTGGGCGGATTTGCAATTGTATTCGGACTGCATGGAAATCTAAGGTTAAGCCTCCTGCTTATTTTTATCGCAGCATTGGCAGATCGATTTGATGGTATGATTGCCCGAAAATTTAATATTGAATCAGAGCTTGGGAAACAATTAGATTCCATGAGTGATATTATATCATTTGGAGTGGCACCTGCACTATTACTATACCAAGGAATTTTACATGAATTTGGCGGACCTGGTTCATTTTTTACAGTATTCTACATCGGTTGCGGTGCATTTAGATTAGCGCGTTTCAATATTACGGAAAGCACTGGATATTTTACCGGGCTGCCTATTACTGCAGCAGGCTGCTTGGCAACCTTAAGCTTTTTAGCCATTCCCTATCTTCCATCCCAAACGTTCTTATTCATCATTATTATTTTATCCTTCCTAATGGTTAGTTCATTTACACTTAGAAAAGTATAAATAAACACAGAAATGACCTGCTTTAGCGTCTTGCTTGGTAAGGTCATTTTTTCATTTTTTAAGCAAATAAATTTTCAGGACAGACACAATTTCCCGATTTCCTCATAGGAATTATTAATAGGCATTTTGCCTAAAAAGAGTACGGGGGTGGATGTGGATGTCTGGAATCTTAACAGCTCTCGGTTATTTAATGAAGGAATTTTTATTTCTTGTTTCTTATGTAAAAAATAATGCCTTTCCGCAGCCCCTATCTGCTGCAGATGAAAGAAAGTATTTACGGTTAATGGCAGAAGGGGATTCGCATGCGCGTAATATGTTAATTGAACACAATTTAAGGCTTGTTGCGCATATCGTAAAAAAATTTGAAAATACCGGGGAAGATTCGGAAGATTTAATCTCAATTGGAACAATTGGGTTAATAAAAGCAATCGAGAGCTACTCAGAGGGGAAAGGAACAAAGCTTGCTACCTATGCTGCCCGCTGTATTGAAAACGAAATCCTGATGCATTTGCGGGCACTCAAGAAGACGAAAAAGGATGTTTCCCTGCATGACCCGATTGGGCAGGATAAAGAGGGGAACGAAATTTCATTAATTGATGTACTGAAATCCGAATCAGAAGATGTAATTGATACGATCCAACTAAACATGGAGCTTGAAAAAATAAAAAAATATATCGAAGTGCTCGATGATCGGGAAAAAGAAGTCATCATTGGCCGATTTGGCCTCGATTTACAAAAGGAAAAAACCCAGCGGGAGATTGCAAAGGAGTTGGGTATTTCTAGAAGTTATGTCTCGCGGATTGAAAAACGCGCACTGATGAAAATGTTCCATGAATTTTACCGGGCAGAAAAAGAAAAGAAAAAGAAGAGTTAACCCACATACAAAAGAGCAGGTACCATCACCTGCTCTTTTGTACGTTGTTACTTACCTTCTTTAAGTAGATTACTCCATTTTCCCCCGCCATCAACGGATTCAAACAAATCATTTTTATAGGTTGTGAAGGCTATTTGGTTTTTACTCTTTGGATTCACTGTTACATAAGTAATAGGATTATCGTAATCAAGAAAGGGAATGGTCATATCTGTTTGTTCCCCAGAGATTGGATTTACTATTTTTAATAAAATTTTATCATTTTCTACACTTGAAAATAAAATTGAGTCCCCGTAGAACGCCAGTGCCGTTACCATAAATGGACCCGTAACCAGCTTCATGGTATTCCCATTGTCTATTGAATAATAAATTCCCGATCTTGTTGCCATCGCAATGGTATTTCCATTATCCGGGTGAACAGCCATCATTCCAAACGAATCGGCTTGGAAATCCTTCAAGGCACTTCTTTTCCAAGTTTCACCGTTATCAATAGAATAATTCACACCTAAACCTAAGTCATCGTTCGGCTGCTCACTTATCACATAAATACCATTCCCCGAATAGCCCGCTGCCGTAAAATGAAAATTAGCTTTACCATAAAAGGCTAATTTTTTTAGTGTCTCCCCTTTATCAGAACTGTGTACTAATCCAAGAGGATCCTTCAAGTTTGTTCCTTTTTGCGGATGACCACTGGCAACGAAGCCCGATTCAACCGCCTGAAAACCGATATAGTCATGTTGACTTGCGGTTGTTTCATACCATGCCCCATCCTTGTACATTTTTAAACCATCATTTGCCGCTACATATAGGGCAGTGTCATTCCCTGGATAGCCGATCCCCCTGATATTTTTCAGCTTAAATGTGTTCGCCTTGACAATATCAAATTTTTCTTTTATTTCTGCCTTCTTTTCTTGATTCGACTTTTCTGCGGTTTCACTCTTGTTTGTGCAGCCAACAGCAAGGAATATGCCTATGAGGAGAGCAAGAAACACTTTTATTTGAACCTTCATTTTTTTCCTCCCGAAAAACTTCATAGTAAACTATGAGATATCCATCCACTTATACCGTAGTCCTAATAAGATTGTCAAATAATTGATTGTAATAATATTTTTTAAATGCTTTATTGACATGCACATTTGCCTATACCGTAAATAATAAGGGCTCATACGCTAATATAAAACATTAAAGGGGGGAAACATGATGCCTTTTGGATATCCTGCTGCTTACGGTTACCCGGCTCCCTATCCTGTTAATCGTGCTCCATATGGCTTTGGTGCCGGTATATGGATTGCAGTGATCATTGTTCTCTTTATTCTGTTATTTATTTTCGGAGCCTGGTGGTGGTATACCTGTTTTTATTAAAGCAGATTACGGCTTATGCGATGAATGCATAAGCCATTTTTCTTGTAGCAGGTACAAAATATAGAATTTTTCGAAAAGTAGACATATAATAAATAGGTACATATATAAAGGAGGTCCAAGAATGACAGCAACTACATATTCAGAAGTCTGGAATCTTGATGTATTTTTTAAAGGTGGAAGTGAATCCGCAGAATTACAGGAACACCTTGTTCAAACCGAAGAATTGATCAAACATTTCGAAGCAAAAGTGAATAACTGGACACCAATTAATTCTCTGGAGGACGGCAAGTATTTGCAAGAATTACTTGCCGATTTGGAAAAATCCGCAAAAAAATTAATTCAAGCTGGAGCCTTTGCCGGCTGTTTACTAGCACAAAAGACTGAAGATAAAAAAGCATATATGCTAGACGCGAAAATAACAAGCTTAAATGCCATTTTCCAGTCTGCACTTGGATCGTTAGACAACCTGCTGACCTCGATTAACGATGTGGTATGGCAGCAGTTAGTAGCTGCTGAACCATTAAACGAACTTGCCTTCGTGTTAACGGAAAGCCGCGAAAAAGCGAAAGAGAAGCTGTCTAAGGAAGAGGAGGCCCTGATTAGTTCCCTTGAAGTGGATGGCTATCACAGCTGGGGCCAGCTGTATGATTTAATTGTCAGCAAAATCAAAGTATCATTTACCGAAAACGGAGAAGAGAAACTCCTTTCTATCGGCCAGGCCTTCAACAAATTTTCAAGCCCTGACCGCGAAATGCGCTCAAGCGTCTTCAAAAATTGGGAAAAGTCTTGGGAAGAGCAGGCAGATTTCCTTGCGAAAACGTTAAACCATTTATCCGGTTTCCGTTTGAATGTCTATAAAAAAAGAGGCTGGGAAGATGTCTTAAAAGAACCGCTCAGCATCAATCGAATGAAAAAGGAAACATTGGATACGATGTGGGCAGTTATTTCGGAAAATAAACAGAAGCTTGTTCAATATTTAGAGCGGAAAGCAAAGCTCTTGGGACTTGAAAAGATAAGCTGGTTTGACTTAGAGGCACCATACGGGAAATCAGAAACAAAAGTTTCTTATCAAGAAGGAGCCGAATTTATTGAACGAAATTTTGCTTTGTTTGGTGAAAAAATGGCTTCATTTGCGAAAAATGCCTTTGAGGAACAATGGATTGAAGCAGAAGACCGCCCGGGAAAAGCTCCAGGAGGTTTCTGTACCGGGTTCCCTGAAAGTGAACAATCCCGCATCTTCATGACGTATTCCGGGACACCGTCAAATGTTTCAACACTTGCACATGAACTTGGGCATGCGTTTCATTCTTATGTAATGAGGGATATCCCATTTCTTAATTGCAATTATGCAATGAATGTAGCTGAAACGGCTTCCACTTTTGCAGAAATGATTGTGGCAGATGCTTCAGTCAAAAGCGCAAAGGATGAAGAAGAAAAACTTGTTCTTCTCGATGATAAAATTCAAAGAACCGTTGCCCTGCTTATGAATATTCATGCCCGTTTCTTGTTTGAAACCCGTTTTTATCAGGAAAGAAAACACGGAACAGTATCGGTAGAAAAATTGAATGAATTGATGCTAGAGGCACAAAAGGAAGCATACTGTGGTGCTTTAGAAGAATATCATC
The DNA here is from genome assembly GCF_049463095.1 of Neobacillus sp. 19. NCBI lineage: Bacteria > Bacillati > Bacillota > Bacilli > Caryophanales > Bacillaceae > Neobacillus > Neobacillus sp. 19. Next base: position 105,704 of record NZ_JBMPZU010000058.1, read on the forward strand.
CATTATTCTGGGCTTCCAAGCTGCATTTCTTTATAACGGGAGTTCCATTCTATAACTTCCCTTATACCTTTGGCTACCTGTTCTCTCTCGGTATTTATGCTGAGGCGCTTGAGGAAGGGAAGGGATATGAAGAAAAGTATATTGCCTTATTACGAGACACTGCCTCTATGACGGTAGAAGAGCTTGCGCAGAAACATTTACAGGTAGATCTGACGCAAAAAGACTTTTGGGAAAAAGCTGTTCACATCTGTCTCGATGATATTGACGAGTTCCTGGAGCTTACTGCGAATAAATAGGTTTTATAACGAAAAGAGCATCGGTGGCTATCCCCGGTGCTCCTTCTTTTTATTCGACACTTATTTCCGCTGAGATTACGCAGCCGATTGCTCCTGTAATAATTAACGCCATCACAACCATGAACATATTCTCCACCCCTTAGATAGATCATGTATTTCTTACTTAAATTTATCATGTTTTCACAGTATCTATCTGAGGGAAAAATGAACATTTTGTTAACAAAGCTTCTATAGGATTAACTACGATTTTTTTTCTTTGGTGTAAAAATTAACGATAATAATAATAAATGTAACGGCATACTTGCTACCTCCTATTTTAGGTTCGGCTAGGTGGTATCCTTCATATCCCATAAACTAGCCCCTCGTCCCTGCATTAGAAAAAACATCATCTCAAAAACCACCTTTCTTCTCATGAATTTTTTACTGCTTACATAATCCGGTACATGGATGCTTGACGATCCTTGTTCTTTTCATAAAGCTTTTCAACCATTTCTTGATGTGCAGCCTCTTCCAGGCTCATTTTTCGTTTATGAATGGTAATCGTTAAAAAGAAAATATTTAGCGTCATTTTGATTCACTTCCTTTTTTTAAAGGATTTTCACATGAAATGATGCATGGAGATTTGACGGTCTTTTGTTTGATCATATAGTTTTTCAACCATTTCCTGGTGAACCGCTTCTTCAAGACTCACTTCTCGTTTTTTAAATGTAATCGAGAAAAATAAGATATTTAAGGTCATTGGATTCACTTCCTTTTTTTATTTGTTATTACATGAAATGATGCATAGAAATTTGCCGGTCTTTGTTTTGCTCATAAAGCTTTTCAACCATTTCCTGGTTTGCCGCCTGTTGAAGGCTCATGGTTCGTTTTTTAATCGTAATCGAGAAAAATAAAATATTGAGGGTCATACATACCACCTCCTTTAAAGTCTTTTTCTTTTTTAAATTCAGCAACATCTTCAAAATATGCAAAACATATCCATTTTGCGAGAAAAAAGGGCACAAAAAGGCCGCAGAAGAATAGGGTCCCTGCGGCTGGCATTTTTTAGACACAAAAATACCGCAAGGCGTCATTCTCCCTGCGGCATGGATATGTATTGTAACAGTACGTTAAGCAATCCATTCCTGTCTGGTCGAATGCGTGATATTCAAATATACAGTTTTCGTGCCAACTACAGCTCCAGTGTTGATTGCCAATAACATCATTTTCTTCGACCTCCTTTGGAATTTTTTACTTACTACGGTAATTATATCCACGGAACATCACTTTGTAAACCTTTTTTCTTAATTTATTTAAAATTAATGAGAAAGCCCGGCTGAAGGTAAAAAAAATAAACGTCCCAAATGGTTAGGAATCGCTTATTTTTTCAAGAATGTATCATCATTGTCAGCCATTTCAGACAGCTTGATCTGACATTGTTTTGATTGAATAAACATAAGAATAGATACTGCTAAAAAGGACAAAGAGGAAAGAATCATCACATTTATATCCATTTCGCTTTTCGCATCTGATGGAATAATCACACCTAGATAGAAAAATATGCCGCAAGCCAATAAGACAGTTCCAAACCGTTTAAAATCCATCATTTTTTCATAAAGATTCTTCATTTCATGTTTCACTGTTTACCACCTGCTTTTCTTAAAATCTACTAACCTACTTTATCACAGAATATCAGGAAAAAGAGGATGTAAATTATAGAAAAACACAATGTGCGAAACCACACAAAAAGAGGTCTGATCAACAGATCAAACCCCTCTTTCTTATTCTAATGCCTGTGTGAGATCCTCAATGAGATCCTCGATATCTTCGAGGCCGACGGAGATGCGGACTAATCCTTCAGTGATACCCAGTTCTGCTCGTCGGTCAGCTGGAATTGAGGCATGAGTCATTCTTGCGGGAACGGAGATCAGGCTTTCTACAGCTCCAAGACTTTCTGCCAATGTAAAATATTTGACCTTGCTTAGTAAGTGGTCTGCATGTTCAGCACTGCCTACATCAAATGATACCATTCCGCCAAAGCCTCTTGTCTGTTTCTTAGCAATCTCATGATTGGGGTGTGATTCCAAGCCAGGGTAAAATACTTTTTTAACCTTAGAGTGCCCTTGTAAAAATGCAACAATCGCCTTCGTATTCGCTTCCGTCTCTTCCATACGAATACCTAAGGTTTTGATTCCCCTGATTAACAGCCATGAATCCTGTGGCCCCAGAACTCCGCCTGTAGAGTTTTGTACAAAGTGGAGGTCTTCTGCCAGTTGATCGCTGTTTACAACCACTAAGCCAGCCACAACATCGCTATGGCCTCCTATATATTTTGTAGCACTATGGAGGACAATATCAGCACCAAGCTCAATTGGATTTTGCCAATAAGGCGTCGAGAACGTATTATCAACAATCGTTAACAGTCCATGTTCTGTTGCAAGCTTTGCGGCAGCTTCGATATCGGTCACCTTTAATAGCGGATTTGTGGGTGTCTCTAAATATACAGCCCGGGTATTTGGTCTGATTTCACTTTTGATATTCTCTAAATGGCTTGTATCAACGAATGTTGAATCAATCCCGAAACGATTCAATACCTTTGTCATCACACGGAACGTGCCGCCATACACATCATCTGTTAAAATGACATGATCGCCGCTGTTAAACAGCATAATAACTGCAGTGATTGCCGCCATCCCTGAGCCAAACGCAAAACCGGCTTTGCCGCCCTCAATATCTTTAATCAACTCTTCAAGCGCATGTCTGGTCGGATTTCCGGTGCGGGAATATTCGAATCCCTTATGGCCGCCGACACCCGCTTGTTTGTAGGTGCTAACTTGATATATCGGGAAAGAAACAGCACCTGTAGCCGGGTCCTCACTAATTCCGCCATGAATCAATTTGGTCTTTCTTCTCATTTTACAATCCCCCCTCAAAGATCTTCTTGCTTAAATAGCGTTCACTGCCGTCTGGGAAAACGACGGCGATATTGGTACCGCCCTTTGCGGCCTTAGCTTCTTTTAGTGCAGCAGATAAGGCGGCGCCAGATGAGCTGCCAACAAGGAGCCCTTCTTTAGCAGCCAACTCTTTAACAAAGTGAAAGGCATCATCATCCGCAATCGTATGAATAGCGTCAAAATAGCCCGGCTCCATAAATGAAGGCAAAAATTCCATGCCTATTCCCTCCGTTTTATGGGGGCCAGATGCGCCGCCATTTAATATGGATCCTTCGGGTTCAACAATGACGGTTTTAATCTGTTGATTTTGTTCTTTCAAATAACGGGCTGTTCCCATGAAGGTACCGCCTGAACCAGCTCCCGCAACAAACACATCAATATCCCCATCGAGTTGTTTCCAAAGCTCCGGACCTAATGTTTTATAATACGTAGCCGGATTGGCTGGATTAGCAAATTGCTGCGGACAATAGGAGCCGGGAATTTCTTGAATCAGCTCCTCTGCTTTAGCAATCGCGCCCTTAATCCCTTGTTCCGCCGGTGTATGGACGATTCTTGCCCCAAGCGCCTTCATGATTGCCTGCTTTTCCATACTAAATTTTTCAGGTACACAAAAAATGACCTGTACCCCTTTATTGATTGCTGCAAGTGCTAAACCTATTCCGGTATTTCCGGCAGTCGGTTCAATGATTGTTCCACCTGGGCGAAGTTTTCCGCTTGAAAATGCCTCATGTAACAGCTCAATTCCAAGCCGGTCTTTGACACTTCCCCCTGGGTTCATGAATTCTAGCTTTGCAAAAATGCGAACATCTTCAGGCAATGAAAACTGTGTAATTTCAACAACTGGTGTATGCCCAATTAATTCATGTACATTTTTGTAGACTTGCATCTCTCCACCCCTATGTGCTATTTAAAGCGCAGCCACCATTTTCATCACCAATGTAGCGGAATTCGTCGCTGCCTTATCAATAAATTGATCAAACGAGATTTCGGATTCTTTCCCGGCAATGTCAGAGAGGGAGCGGATAATCACAAAAGGAACCTCAAAGCGGTGGGCCACTTGTGCGATTGCTGCTGCCTCCATTTCTACCGCTTGTAACTCCTCAAATTTCGAACGAACAAAATCGACGCGAATCGGGTCTTCCATAAAAGAATCGCCCGTCACAATCAAGCCCTTCACAATTTGGAAATTCTCGAGTTCCTTCGCAGCAGCTTCTGCCACAGACATTAATTTTTCATCAGCAGTAAATGCAGCCGGAAGCTGCGGTACCTGACCGTATTCATAGCCAAAGGCTGTCACATCTACATCGTGATGGCGGACTTCAGTTGAAATAACGGCATCACCTACATTCAGCGCAGGATTAAAGCCTCCAGCTGAACCAGTATTGATAATGTAATCCGGTTTATATTTCTCAAGCAGGATGGTGGTTGACATAGCAGCGTTAACCTTGCCAATCCCGGACCGTAGCAGGATCACATCTGCACCGTGCATTTTTCCAAATGTAAATTCACAGCCAGCGACTGTTTCTTGTGTTTGCTCTTCAATATTGTCTCGTAGTAGGGTAACTTCTTCTTCCATTGCTCCGATAATTGCAATTTTCATTACGTAACCTCTTTCTTAATGTTCTCCACTAACATATTATTATCTTCTGCGGTTTCTTGCATCGTATCCGCAAACATTATTCTACCATTTTTTAAAAGCAGCTTGCTATTGGAAGACGCAAGCTTTTTTCGCCTATAAAAGTGTTTCTGAAAATAATACATAATTCCTATAAATATACTATGAATTAAACTGATATCATGTTATCAAACTTTATACTTTTCTTCAAATACATTGCCAATATGGAAAGTAATAACTAAAATAATCGTATAGAAGGGATTGATCCAAATGAATTTTCAATTTGATTTAATCGAGGATAAAGTTGAATTTTTCGAGGCCGAAAACCTTAAAACACTGCAAAAAAAAATTGAATCACAAATTGATGAGAATAGAGCTATTTTACTTGTCATCTCTGTTTCCCACCAAATGCATGTTAACGAAAATGGACATACATATTTCTCAGCCGTAGTTCATTTTAAAAGAAATAAGGATGGCGCCATTATGTTGGCCCATCCTTATTCTCTTATTGCTTGATGACTTTGGTCGGTTTCCAGCCTTGCCCGTCCACCCACTCGATAAAAACTTGAAATTTTTCCTTTGTGTCTTTTGCAGCGACAGTGCCTACGGAGGCATTCGTCTTAGATTGATCCCTGCCAAGCCAATAGACAGTCATATTACCTTGATCTATCCCGGTAGCATATGAGATGGCAGTAAGCATTTCATCCCAATCTACTCCGCTATATACAGGTGTGTGTTCTCCAGTTTGGACTGTGCCAACGGGTTTCCAAGACGGATTCTCGATGGTTTTGCCATCCTCAGAAACCACTGCCTGTGAATCATCCGCCTCTTCAGGTGCAGCGGTTTCCTCACTTTCTTGTTTGTCTTCCACATCTTTGTCGGAAGAACTGTCATTCTTTGCGGCTTTTTGCTCTTGTTTTTCCTTTTGCTCTGTACCTGCCGTGTCCTTCTGTTCTTTATCTACTGTTTTCGTTTGTTCTGTTTTTGGACTTTCCTTCTTTGGTGCGGCTTTGTCATTTCCTGATGCGAAAATATTGTATGCAACAAAAATAATTAATAGCAGCACAATGACAATTAAACTATTTAAGACGAGATTCGTTTTTTTCCTTTTCGCGCGATAACCTGAACGCGAATTAGACTTAAAATCATTACTCAAGTTTATCCCTCCGTAAAATAAGGCTCTCAATATTCTAACATGATTTCATAAGAACTTGAAGGAAAAACCATTTCATCACTCTTGCTTAGAATCTCTTTCATACAGCATCTTAACCATATCAGCAAATAACAAGTTCACTCCGCCCTCCGAATCCAATACATCTAAATTCACGGTCACCAAGGCGTATTTAGGTTTTTGATAGGGAAAATATCCGGCAAACCATTTATTATGCAACTGCCTGCCATCGTCAAATTTCCCAGTTTCAGCAGTACCTGATTTTCCTGGCCACCTCAAAGGGGAGATCTTTAAACCATCTTCCGGTGCCACTCGGGTTTAGCACCACTTCCCGAAGCAATTTTTGCAGTTTCATTGCCGTATAGGGAGAAATGGTGTCCCCCTTTAAGCTTTCTTCAGGAAAATCAACCATCGTCGTACCATTTTTATATTCGATCTTTGAAACGGCCCTTACCGCCTCTTTTTTACCTCCTCTGGCGATTGTAGCCATCATATTGGCGGCAGCTAAAGGAGTGACGCGGACTTCATGCTGGCCAATTCCAGACATGGCAGCAAAATTAGCATCCTTTCTAGCTTCATCAGACAAAAAGATTCTGCCCTGATCTTCATTTGTAAATTGTTTGAAGTTACTTGTATGGTAAATGTCTCCTTGCCAGCCTGTCGCACCGATCAGCGACAATTTGCCCGCATACTCTTCTAATATGTGTGGATTCGTTTTTTGTAATTCCCTTGCCAGCTCGCCAAACGTTCGGTTACAGCTTCGAGCAAAACTATTTGTAAAATCCAACATCCCATAGTTGTATTTTAGTTCTGGTTTTCCGTTAATTTTTTTACTGCAGTCAAATAGACGCGTTGGGTTATCTAGATTTTGATCTATTGCTGCAGCGGCAACAACCGTTTTAAAAACTGACCCGGCAATTTGCTGCTTCAACATCATATTTGTAATTCCTCCGCTGCCGTATGGATCCTTTTTATTAATTGTTGGCCGCGAAACCATCGCCAGCACGGAATTATTTTCAATATCAATGAGAACCAGACCTCCCTTTTTTACTTGATAACGGTCAACAAGGTTCTCCGCTTTTTGCTGGATACTTTTATCAAGGGTTGTCCGGATATTTACAGGATAAAAGGGATTTGCCGGATCAACATATTTAACGTTGATTCCGAATAATGGGCCGCCTGTCCCGTCCACATGGTAGACAAGCTTTGATTTCCCTTCAGGAAGCAAAAATTCATCAAAGCTTTCCTCAAGGCCAGAGACACCTAGCAAGGTTTTCTCTGACAATTCTTTGTCAGGATACCGTTTTTTTAATTCCTTTGGATTTTCCCCAGTCAAGCCAATTAACTGTTCCGCAGGAATACTTGAACGTTCAAACTTCTTTTCAATGGCAAACACTCCAGGTATTTTTAAAGCATTGATTTTTTCCATTTGCGACACAGTCAATTCAAAAGGCTGAGGGTCTCCATAAGCAAACGGTTTTTTTGCCCCTTCTACAGCATTTTTCAGCACTTGAACCGGAATTCCGGAAATCTCTGAAACCTTCTCCGCCTCCCAATCCAGCTTTTTTAAAAAGGGAAAGAGGACAAGGACCGAAACCTTTTTATGTGTCAGCATGGTCCCATTTCGATCTAAAAAGTTACCTCTGCCATTATCAATTACCAATTCCTGCGTTCTTTGCTTCACACTTTCTTCAAGTAAATTAACATTATGCTTTGAGAAAGTTTTTGTCTCCATTAATTGAATTTGCATTAGCCGTACTAAAAGCAGTACCAAACCGGTTATACAAATAAAAAGCCATCCAAGTGCCCGTCTTCTCCACATAAAAACACCTCGTCAAAAGTTTTGACGAGGATTTTGAATTTCAAACCATATTCAAATGAATAGTTATAAAACCGACTAATTTATGCTGACAATCCGGACGCTCATTTCACCGCCTGGAGTTTGAACGGAGACTTGGTCGCCCACCTTTTTACCTAAAAGGCTTTTAGCAATTGGCGAGTCGTTTGAAATTTTTCCTTCAAACGGATCTGCCTCGGCACTTCCAACAATTGAGTAAGTTTCTTCTTCTCCATCAGGAAGCTCAACAAATGTTACCGTGCTGCCTAATGAAACAGAATCGCCGGCCATTTCGCTTTCAGCGATAATTTTGGCATTGCGAATCATATTCTCTAATGTTGTAATTCGTCCCTCAACAAACGCTTGCTCTTCTTTCGCGGAATCGTATTCAGAGTTTTCTGATAAGTCTCCGAAACTTCTGGCAATTTTAATTCTTTCTACTACCTCTTTACGTTTTACTGATTTTAAATATTCCAGTTCTTGTTCAAGTTTGTCTTTACCTGCTTGTGTCATTGGGAATACTTTCTCTGCAGCCAAAACCCTCACTCCTTCTAGTCTTCACAATACCCCATTCGAATTGTGTATATACTGTATGTAGTTTGTTTGCCTATGCAAATACATAGGAGCGCGTCCTTATATAGGGCGCGCAGGTTAAATATTTATTTTATCTTTTCTTTTGCTATTGTGTCATAAAAATGACTTTTGTTCAAGAATTGTTTGAATTTTTGTGACCATTATATCTATGGCAACATGGTTTTGCCCGCCCTCAGGGATAATCACGTCTGCATAGCGCTTAGTTGGTTCAATAAACTGATTATGCATTGGACGAACCACATTTAAGTATTGTGCGGTAACAGAGTCAAAAGTCCGCCCGCGATCTTTAATATCGCGTGTCAGCCGACGGATGATTCTTAAGTCAGCATCCGTGTCAACGTACAATTTAATGTCCATTAAATTGCGGAGACGTTCATCCTCGAGCACCAAAATCCCCTCTAAAATGATAACATCCTTCGGTTCTACGGGAATAACCTTTTCTGAACGTGTATGGATGGCATAATCATAAACAGGTTTTTCAATTGCCTCATAACGCAACAGCTTCTCGATATGTTCAATGAGCAAATCATTATCAAATGCAAGCGGGTGGTCATAATTTGTTTTTAATCGTTCTTCAAAAGGCAGATTGCTTTGGTCTTTATAATAATAATCCTGTTCAAGCACCAAAATGGAGTGATCTTTCAAACTTTCATAAATTGCCTTCGTCACACTGGTTTTTCCGGAGCCCGAGCCGCCGGTTACACCAATAACAACAGGTTTCGCTGTCATGCTAGTTCTCCTTTCGCATCATGTTGTTAGGGTATACCGGTTTGTCCAATTTAAATTGCACAATTTGAAGTGGGTGTCTAGCTGCGTCCAATTCATTCCCTTTTTCATCCCAAATTTTATCAATCACGTGTGTAAAGTTTTGAATTTCCGGACCAAAGAATTCGACTTCTTCCCCTGGTTTAAAATGGTTACGCTGCTGCAATGTAACGATTTGCGTTTCCTTATTATAGTCAAGCACCAGGCCGACAAATTCAAACTTTGTCTTCTTGCTATGATTACCAAACATTTGCTCTTTATACCCTGGAATTCCTTCAAAAAATGCAGGTGCCGTTTCCCGGTTAGCGCATTTATCAAGTTCCTCTAACCACTCGCGCTTAATAACAAAATTCTCAGGATCGGCACAATAAGCATCAATCACTTTTCGGTAAATACTTACCACGGTTGCAATGTAATGAATTGATTTCATCCGGCCTTCAATTTTCAAGCTGTCAATTCCAAGCTCGATCATCTGTGGGATCGCCTGAATGAGGTTAAGATCCTTCGGACTCATTGCGAATGGGTCGTCTCCTTCCTCAAAAAGAGCTACTTCCTGATCGCTGTCCTCAAGCTGGTAAAGATCATAATCCCAGCGGCATGACTGGCAGCAGCCGCCGCGGTTGGAATCCCGTGCTGTCATATGGTTGCTCAATGTACAGCGCCCGGAGTAGGCAATGCACATCGCCCCATGAATAAAGGTCTCAATCTCAACATCGACCTTTTCTTTCATTTCTCTGATTTCTTCCGCACTAACCTCACGCGCTAATACAACACGCTCTGCCCCGGCCTCTTTCCAAAACTGGGCTGCTTTCCAGTTAGAAAGTGATTGCTGTGTACTAATGTGGATTTCTATCTCAGGAGCAAGCCGGCGGCATGTTTCAATAATGAGCGGATCCGCAACAATAATTCCTGCTATTCCAGTCTCTTTTAAGCCAAGAATATACTCTTCCAAGCCGGCTATATTTTCATTATGAGCAAAAATGTTAGTTGTCACATAAATCTTCGCTCCGTATTTCTTAGCGAACTCGACTCCTTCTTTCATTTCTTCAAAGGTAAAGTTATCCGCGTTTGAACGAAGACCATATTCTTGGCCCCCGATAAAGACGGCGTCTGCTCCATAATGAACGGCAATTTTTAGCTTCTCAAGATTGCCTGCCGGCGCAAGGAGTTCCGGCTTCTTCATAATGACACGTTTTCCATCAATGATTTCAGAAATTTTATCATTAACTGTATACACGTTTGAACTCCTCCTTTTAATAAACTGTTTCCTTAAAATAAAACCCTGTATCTAAAGACCGATTTGCTGGCTGGATTTCCTCCATTGCCTCAAGCAGCTCGTCCTTTTTATCCTCATACGCATCCGGATCCTCAAAATATAAATCAATGGCTTCACGATAAAGTTTTGTCACAGCCAAAATATATTCAGGTCCCTTTAAAATCCCATCTATCTTAAAGGAATCGACACCGGCCTCTAACATCTCTTGAAGCTCATCAATGATGCAAATATCATTTGGGCTCATAATATGCGTTCCATTCGCATCTTCAAAAATCGGATACTTATTTTCGCGTTCTTTATCGTGCAAGAACATATTTTTTTCTGCTTTACGGTTTTCGACTTCCATAACCTTTCCTTGATACTCATAATAATTCCCAAGAAGGGTCCGTTTTGATTGGAACATACAGCTCATTCCATGAACCTGTACTTCAATTTCCACTTCAGCATTTTCTTTAATTTCAACAATGGCATCCATGTTGATTTCTCGTGCTAAGACAGCCCGTTTCGCGCCTTTTTCACCCCAATAATTACAAGTAAACCAGTTCGTTCCTGTTGTCTCTGTATTCCAATGAAGCTTCAATTCCGGGGCAACTTCTTTAGCAATCATTAACACCGCCGGGTCACCAAAAATAATCGCGTCCGCTTTTGCCTCAGCGATAAAGTGGACATATTCTGAAAGCTCGTCTATTTTTTCATTGTGAAAAATAGCATTCACCGCTACATAAACTTTTTTCCCCATACCGTGCGCAAGTTCAATGGCCTTTTGAACATCTTCACGATTAAACTCCCCTGCTAATCGTAAGCCAAAGCGCTGCTCCCCGACAACAAAGGCATCGGCTCCTGCTTCTGCAAGTGGCAAAATATCGTTTACCGTCAATGGAGTGACTAGCAATTCTGTTTTTTTCATTTCCTCTCACCTCTCCTTTTGCTGATTGCAACCCCGTCCCCCACAGGCAGGATCACGGAGTCATATTCCGGATGATTTAGTAACCAATGATTAAATTCATCTATTTTTTTCACAAGGTTTCTGATTCTTTTGGATTCAATTACATCTTCAGCTACAAGTCCTTTAAACAGCACATTATCAGTAATAATCATGCCATCGTCTCGAAGATATTTTTCATACATCTCAAAGAACTTTTTGTATTGGCCTTTAGCAGCATCAATAAAAATAGCATCGAATGGTGCCCGCCCTTGAACAAAATTTTCAACCTCAAGAGCATCGCCTTCAATGATCGTAATTTGCTTACCTTTAGGTGATCGACCGATAAATGCTTTTGCAACTTGTATTCTTTCTTCGTCCCGTTCAATCGTAACGATTTCAGCATTAGGCAATGCCTCTGCCATTCGTAACGCCGAATAGCCAATCGCGGTGCCAACCTCAAGAATTCTTTCGGATTGATGGATTCGCAGTAATTGCAGCATGGTTTCAATACCGGCAAGTTCCATAATCGGAACATTATGCTCCTTTGCATAGCTCTCCATCTCGGAAAGCAGGGGAATGCGAGCCGGAATTAGACCTTCAATATAAAAATGCAGCTTCTCATTTAACAAGCTGCCGTCACCTCAATTCATAGAAGCATTTTTACCAAAAATATGCTCTTTAGACATGAAAAAATAGCGTTCACAGAAAATGTTGCAGTTAGCGTAAGGAAGTTTTGGGTTCCGATACGCTATTTTAGGCAGATCCTGCCGCAAATCACCTTACTGTGAGGTACGCTATGAAATACATATTAAAACACCTGAATTATTTTAACATAAAACCAGGGGGAATGCTAACCTTTCCCCCATAAAATCCATTATTTTTTATTGGTAATATGTTTTGCTTTTTCCTGATTATGTTCTTCTAATGTTTTTGTAAAGATAACTGCACCCTCTGCCGTTGCCAGGAAATAATAGTAATCCGTTTCCGCCGGTTCCAGTGCCGCTTCAATAGAAACTTTTCCGGCATTGGCAATCGGACCCGGCGGCAGACCCGTATTTTTATACGTATTATAAGGTGAGTTCACTTCCAAATCATCATATAAAACTTTCTCTTTATGTTTTCCTTGCGCATATAAAACAGTTGGATCGGTTTGTAGCGGCATGCCTATTTTCATTCGGTTATAGAAAACACTTGCGATTGTTTTCCGGTCGGCTTTCCCCGTAGCCTCCTCCTCGATTAAAGACGCCATCGTGAGCAATTGATGAACGGAAAGCTTTTTTTCATTACTTTCCGCCGCATAATCCGCAACCACTGATCTTGTTTTATCAAGCATTGCCGTGACCATTTCATCAACAGTTGGATTTGGCTTATAAAATGGATAGGTCGCTGGATATAAGTAGCCTTCAAGTGGAAATTTTACCGTTGAATGAAGAATTTCATCAGTTAATATATCAGGGTATTTGGCCATTAGTGTACTAATAAATTCTTTATCATTTAATTTATTAAAAACGTCATCTTCTTTTTGGCTTGTTGCTTTTGCCATAATAGCCGCAATTTCCTTCAGCTGCTTTCCCTCTGGAATCGTAATTTTAAAGCTTGCCTTCGCTAGTACTTTACCCGTTTTCAAGCGGCTGACGATTTCAGGAACATCCATCGAAGGGCTAAGCTGATAATCTCCGGCCATAAAGCCGCCTTCATTTTTTAGCTTTACATAATACTTGAATACTTTAGCATTTTTTATAATGCCGTTTGCTACTAATTTTTCTGCAATCCCTGTGACAGATGACCCTAACGGGATTTCGACTGTTTTCTGTTTCTTACTGTTAGCGTCAACAGGTTTAAGTGCTGATTGTATGTAGAGATATCCTCCGCCGCCAATTATGACTATGAATAATACCATTAAGATTGAGATAATTAAAACAATCTTACGAACAATTTTTGCTTCATGGTGCTGCTCAAGCATTTTTTTTCGAATAACCTCTTTCTTTGAGCCCTTTTCGTCTGTTGTCATCTTTTTCCCCCTTCCCATGACCAATGGAACAATAAAATTCGCCCTAATTTTATGTAAATATAAAAAAAGATATCGTAATAATTTCAGCATATACTTCGAAAAATGTCAATTTATCAATGAATTTGTCATATTTTTATATTAAAAAAACCGGTTGCATACGCAACCGATTTGCTTACTTAATGTTCCTCTTGTTCCTCGTTAAAAGTATTAAATACCTCTTCTACCATATCCCACTCTTCGTCCGTTTCGATTTCCATTAATTCTCCGAAACCGCCGTCTTCAGTTGGAATGTATGCATATGTGAGAATATCAATTTCTTCCTCTTCATCCTCATCCGCACCAACCGGATAAAAGAACACATAGGACTTTTCAAATTCGTCTGAATCAAACGTAAAAAGTATTTCAAATAATTGTTCATCGCCATTTTCATCTACTAGTGTGATATAGCGATCCTCATGGTTATGTTCGTGTGTCATATCTTCACCTCATTAATTTTTACTATCAAGATAGCCTTGAAGAATCATCACTGCTGCCATTTTATCGATGACCTTCTTTCGTTTTTTCCGACTGACATCGGCTTCAAGCAATACTCGTTCAGCAGCCATTGTTGTCAGCCGCTCGTCCCATAAAACAGTAGGTACAGCAAACCGGTTCTCGATTTCAGCAGCAAATTGCTGACTGGCTTCTCCGCGCGGACCCACCGTCCCGTTCATATTTTTTGGAAATCCAATAACGACCGTATCGACTTGATACTCACTAATTATTTGACCAATCTCCTCAAAACCAAACTCCTGCTTTTCTTCATTGATTTTGAGGGTTTTAAGGCCCTGTGCCGTCCATCCCAGCTCATCGCTTAGGGCAATACCGACGGTTTTAGAGCCAACATCTAAACCCATTGCACGCATTACTTAACCCTCTCGTTGTTGTTTTAGATAGGATTTGACCAATTCCTCAATAATTTCGTCCCGTTCTAACTTGCGAATGATGTTGCGGGCATCGCGATGCCGTGGAATATAGGCAGGATCGCCCGATAATAGGTATCCGACAATTTGATTGATAGGATTATACCCCTTTTCCTGCAAAGCCTCATAGACTTGAAATAACACATCCTTCACATCATGTTCAAATGGCTCTTCGGGAAAATTAAATCGCATCGTTTTGTCAAATGAACTCACTTCATGCACCTCGCCTTTCTAACAGAGGAGAGAATTGTATTAATTACCTACATTTTACACTAATCTGTCCCATTATCAAATGGATTTTACCCATTCGTCTACGAATTGGAGTGCGGAATCCAATTTTGCAGGATCTTTTCCTCCCGCCTGGGCCATATCTGGACGGCCGCCGCCTCCTCCGCCGCAGCGTGTAGCGACTTCTTTTATAAGTTTCCCGGCATGGTAGCCTTTGTCGATTAAATCCTTTGTTACAGCGGCAATTAGATTTACCTTTCCTTCATGCGCACTGCCGAGAACAATGACAACAGAACCAAGCTTTTGCTTCAGGTCATCTGCCATATTTCTCAAGTTATTCATATCAGCAGCCTGAACCTTTGCTGCTAAGACCGTTACACCGTCAACTTCTTTCGCTTTAGATACAAGGCTGCCCGCTTCAATATTTCCAAGCTTTGTGGCAAGCGATTCGTTTTCCCGCTGCAGCTGTTTCATTTCGATCATTAAACTTTCAATTCGGTTCACAATATCTTTCGGATTTGTTTTAAGCTTCTCAGCTGCATCCTTTAACAAACCAACTTGGTCATTTAATGATTTATAAGCTGATTCACCTGTTACAGCCTCAATTCTTCTTGTTCCGGCACCAATTCCGCCTTCCGAAACAATTTTAAACAAGCCAATAACAGATGTATTAGGAACATGACAGCCTCCGCAAAGCTCTAGGCTGTAATCACCAACCCTAACAACACGGACGATATCACCATATTTTTCTCCAAAAAGGGCCATTGCCCCCATTGCTTTTGCCTCTGCAATTGGTTTTAGGCTGATGTCGACTTCGATATTCCGCCAAATCTTTTCATTCACGATTTTTTCAATCTGTTCCAATTCTTCCGGCTGAATTTGACCAAAATGCGAAAAGTCAAAACGAAGACGGTCAGGCTCGACAAGAGAACCAGCTTGGTTTACGTGCTCGCCAAGCACGTCCTTAAGGGCTTGATGAAGCAAATGTGTTGCTGTATGGTTTTTGATAGTCTTGACGCGGTTCTCGGCGTCCACCTTTGCTGTTACCGGCTGGTTCGTTTTTAATGTACCGCTTTTTACTACTACTTGATGGAGGTTTTGACCATTCGGCGCTTTTTGAACATCCTTAACGGCAACGCTGACACCCTCTCCCTCAATTATGCCACGGTCTGCAATTTGTCCGCCGCTTTCTGCATAAAACGGTGTCACATCGAGAATGAGCTGGACTTCTTCACCGCCTAATGCTTCCTCTACAAGTTCGCCATTCTTAATGATTGCTGCAACAGCTCCGCTAGTCTCTAGAGTATCGTAGCCAGCGAATTTACTTTGGACAGTAACATCGCGAAGTACTCCGCCTTGCACCTGCATGGAATCGACATCTTGACGGGCCTTTCTTGCACGGTCACGCTGCTGCTCCATTTCAACCTCGAAGCCTTGATGATCAACCTTCATGCCTTCCTCTTCGGCATATTCTTCAGTCAGTTCTACAGGGAATCCGTATGTGTCATAAAGACGGAACACATCAGCACCTGTAATCGTACCGCTGCCTTTTTCTTTTTCCTTTTTAATGACGCTTGCTAAAATCGCTAAGCCTTCATGAAGGGTTTCGTGGAAACGCTCCTCTTCATTTTTAATGACCTTTTGAATGAATTCGGTCTTGTCCTTTACCTCTGGATAGAAATCATCCATGATTTCACCGACGACAGGAACGAGTTCATACATAAATGGACGGTTGATATTGATTTGTTTCGCGTAGCGGACAGCCCGGCGCAGCAAACGACGCAGCACATAGCCGCGGCCTTCATTGGACGGCAATGCACCATCGCCAACTGCAAATGCCACCGTACGAATATGGTCAGCGATGACTTTGAATGCGACATCGCGTTCTTTATCAACGCCATATTTTTCACCGGATATTTCCTCGACTGCCCGAATGATTGGAATAAATAAATCTGTATCGAAATTGGTAGGAACATTTTGAACAACAGATGCCATCCGCTCAAGTCCCATGCCGGTATCAATATTTTTCTTTGGCAGCGGTGTGTAGGTACCATCAGGGTTATGATTAAATTGTGAAAAAACTAGGTTCCATACTTCAAGATAACGCTCGTTTTCACCGCCTGGGTATAGTTCTGGGTCGCTTGGGTCATCTCCATACTCCTGACCGCGATCATAGAAAATTTCGGTATTCGGGCCGCTTGGTCCTTCACCAATATCCCAGAAGTTCCCTTCAAGGCGAATAATGCGTTCTTCTGGTATGCCAATTGTTTTATTCCAAATTTCGTATGCTTCATGATCCTCTGGGTGAACTGTCACAGATAATAACTCTGGATTCCAGCCAATCCATTTTTCATCGGTTAAAAATTCCCATGCCCATTCAATTGCTTCCTGTTTGAAATATTCACCGATAGAAAAGTTACCAAGCATTTCAAAGAACGTATGGTGACGTGCGGTTTTTCCGACATTCTCAATATCATTCGTTCTAATAGATTTTTGGGCATTTGTGATACGTGGATTTTCAGGGACTACCCGCCCATCAAAATATTTCTTTAAGGTTGCCACACCACTGTTGATCCACAACAATGAAGGATCATCATGCGGAACAAGAGATGCACTTGGTTCAATAGCGTGTCCTTTTTCTTCGTTAAAAAACTGTAAAAACATCGAGCGGATTTGTGATCCAGTTAAATTTTTCATAGAATTAAGCCTCCTTTTTATAATAAAAAAGCATACAAAAAAGCCCTCATCCCATAGCAGGGACGAGAGCTTGATCTCGCGGTACCACCCTGATTACGAATACAATAAGCTGTATCCATCTCTCAAAAGTGCCTTAACGCGGCACTGACGGCAGTGATTAGCTGCACTCCGGATTAGCTTTCTGTTATCCTTCACCTAGAGCTCCTTTCAGCCGTGGAAGCTCCTCTCTTCTACGCTTTTACACGTTACAGATGGACTATAACATACTTGGGTCCTTCTACATTTTTCAACAAATATTCTATATGACGAATTATAGCCACCCGAAAAACGTTTGTCAATTTGATTCCTTCATTAAATGATTTTTTGCGTGAATGATCCCCACTTTTAGCACAGCCATGATCGGTACCGCCAATATAAGACCTAGAACACCGCCAATTTCTCCGCCTGCCGTTAATGCGGCCATAATGACTAGCGGGTGCATATGCAAACTCTTGCCCACAATATAGGGGGATAAGATATTTCCTTCAAGAAATTGCAGCCCAAACACAATGACTAACGTAATTATCACTAATTTCACCGATGTTGTCGCGGCGATTATGACTGCCGGCACAGCCCCAATAATCGGTCCAAAATAAGGGATTACGTTGGTCGCACCAATAATCAGCCCTAATAATAAGGGGTATTTTAAATGAAAGACCCAAAATAACAGGGCAGAAATACTGCCGATTATGACACAAACAAGGAGCTGCCCCCGAATATAACTGCCAAGGGATTTATCGACATCTTTTAGAAATAATGTCCCCTTCCTGCGCCACTTTTTAGGGGTCATATACCAAACTGCCCGTTTAATTAAGCCAAAATCCTTTAACATATAAAAAGCAATGAAAGGAATAAGCAACATCAATAATGCTGAATTCAACAGGTTCAATAACATATTGACGATAACCGTTAGTAATGAGTCCATCTTTCTCTCGAAGGTATCGATGCCGTCATTCATGCGGGCTTGCAGTCCATCCGGCCATGCCCTTGTATGTGCTTGGAGCTGGTTAATCCAATCGCGGTATTGTTCCGCAAAGACAGGCGCACTCTCGGACAAGTCTTTTAATTGATCAATGATTGCCGGTATCCCTTTATACAATCCCGCGCCGATTCCGCCAAAAAAAATAAAATAAATTAAAATAATTGCAAACCCGCGATGTAGACCTTTTTCATGTAATCTTTCGACGATAGGGTGTAGTAAATAGGTAATAAACCCGCCAATAATAAAGGGAATAATGATGATGGCAGCCATTCTGACAACCGGCATCCACACGAAACTAATTTTTAGAAAAACAAAAATGACAATTAACAAAAGGAGCAAAAAACCGATGCGGTAATACCATTTCATCCGAATATCCACTTTTCATGCCTCCTTTTGGTTAGTTTTGGAGACAATTGGGGAAAATATGCAAATAAAAATCCCCCTCATGCCCGAGGGGGACTACCATTAAAAAATCGCTCGTTTTACTTTCTTTTGCATTCTTTTCATATTGCGGGCAGACATCATATTATTTCGCTGAGCGATATTATAGGCTGCCATTCCCGCACCAAAAGCAATCATCGTTGTCATCATTTTACCCATGCGTCTCACCTCTTTTTTAAAATTTAAAGAGTGTACCGACGTTCTTCTTCTTCAAACAAATCATCCAAGGAACTAAGTGATCCGTCTTCTTCAACTTGATGGGTGTTGATGATTCCCGAGGACACCGAAAGCTCAATAAAACAGTTCCAGCAATAATATTGGTTGATACCAATTTTGCCAATATCTTTACTTTGACAATTGGGACACTTAAACATGAAAAGACACCTCACGTATTATTAACATCTACGATAATGGCATCCTTTCCGATCGCTATGGGCTTCCCGGATTGAATGACTTGTTTGCCTTTCGTGATATCCGAAAAGAAGCCATCCGTGATTTCGTACCCTACGATTGTGCCCACTTCTTCTTGAAAATATACATCTGTTAACAACCCGAGTGACTCCCCGCTCTTTGAGAGCATCATCATTCCGTCTAGTGAATGCTGGTGTGTTAACGTATATTCCGGACTCTCTTTTAACTTTTGTAATAGCCCAGTGTCCTCAATCATAACCCCATCCCAGCCAAATGAGGCCACTTCTTGAATGTCCAGAAAAAAGGATTGTTTGAAGAACACGCCTTTTTTAACCAATAGGCCTTTGACTTTTCCGGTGCTTGAAATACATAGGTCACTAATTTCACCTATTTTTGTTCCGCTTTTCGTTTCAAATACTGGCTGCCCTTTCAATAAAGAAAATGTCCGCAAAGAGTGTCCCACCTCCCGTGAACATTTATAGTTTCAGTCATTTATCATAAAATCATAAGGAGAAACGTTTTCCATCCCAACCATTGGATTTACATGCATTAATTCTTCCTCATAGGACATTTCAATGTCAGTTTGCTCCTCTTGGGAATCGTCCCCTTTTACGGCAATCGATTCCTTAAGTTTTTGGCAGAGCGTCGTTTGCCTCGAGAGCTCATCTGCTCTTTCAACTCCCATTCGAAGGGCATCCTCTTCACCGCATAGAATCAACGATTGTTTACTTCTGGTAATGGCTGTGTAAATTAGATTTCTTCGCAGCATCCGATAATAGCTCCGTGTAATGGGGAGAATAACAATCGGAAATTCACTGCCCTGTGATTTATGGACCGAACAGCAGTAAGCATGGGTGATCTGATTCAAGTCCTGCTTTGTATATTCAACCTCGTTCCCTTCAAAGGAAATGTAAATCATATCCTGTTTCTCTGTGTTTTCTTTCGCATAAATAATCGAAATTATTTCTCCTATATCTCCGTTAAAAACATTGCTTTCCGGCTGATTCACAAGCTGTAGCACCTTATCACCGATCCGATATTTTGCCTCACCAAAGGTAATTTCCTTCCGTTTCCCATCAGGGTTTGGGTTGAAAATTTCCTGGAGCAGCACATTTAAGCGGTCAATTCCTGCTGGCCCTCTGTACATCGGCGCCAGCACCTGTATATCTTTTGCGGAATACCCTTTATTTTTAGCATTAAGCGCTACTTTTTCAACTACTTGGGCCACCTGTGCCGTGGAACATTTGATAAAAGAACGATCCGCCTGTTTGGCGGTAATATTTGCAGGCAGATAGCCCTTTTTAATATCATGTGCCAGTTCAATGATTGATGATCCTTCTGCCTGCCGGTAAATATCGGTAAGACGGACAGTCGGAATCCGCTCTGATTGCAGCAGATCTTTCAATACCTGCCCCGGTCCGACTGATGGCAGCTGATCTTCGTCGCCTACCATGATGACTTGAATATGTTCTGGAAGTGCCTTAAATAATTGATTGGCAAGCCAAATGTCTAGCATCGAAGTTTCATCCACGATTAAGATTTTTCCTTCAAGTGGGCTGGCATCATCACGATCAAAGCCTTCTGATCCGTTAAAACCAAGCAGCCGGTGAATCGTGACGGCAGGTAATCCTGTCGATTCGGTCATTCGTTTGGCGGCTCGCCCAGTCGGTGCTGCCAGTAAAAACGGAAAAGGCTCATCCTTCTTATGGTAATCCTTCAGTTCTAAAGAACAGCCATGCAGTTCTCCGTATAGTTCTACGATTCCCTTAATCACGGTCGTTTTCCCAGTACCAGGTCCGCCTGTTAACATCAGCATCGGTGACATCAGCGCTGTTTGAATCGCTTCTTTTTGTGTTGGTGCATATTGCACGCCAAGACGTTCCTCTAAGCCCCCTAGTGCCAGAAGAAACTCTGATTCAGGGAACTGATCCTTAAATTCTGTTTGCTGTAATATCCGATTAATGCTCGTTACAAGGCCTTTTTCCGCGAAAAATAATGATGGGAGATAAATGCGTTTCTCCTCCACCATTAATTTTCCTTCCTCTTCGAGTTTAACAACCTCATTTGAGATATTTATGTATTCAATTTGATCCCTTTTGTTATCCTCAAGAAGTGCTTTCACTTGTTCGAGTAAATCCTGAGCATGCATGTAAACATGTCCCGTTTGCATGCTTTCACTTTCAAGGGTATAAAGACAGGCAGCTTTGATTCGGTCGGGATGGCTTCCGGTGATTCCCAGCTGGTGGCCAAGCTCATCCGCACGGCCAAAACCAATACCCTCGATATCTTCAACCAGTTTATATGGATTTTTTTGAATGGTTGTAAGTGTTTCCTCTTTATATGCTTGGTAAATCCGCATCGAGATCTGTGGTCCAAAGCCGTATTGATTTAAGGCAACCATTACCTGCTCGAGTCCTTGATGCTCCATCAGAGTGTCATAGAGCATTTTTGCCTTTTCAGGAGGGAGCTTGGGAATAGAATCAAGCAAGGAGGGCTGATTGAGAATCTTGGAAATAGCGTCTTCTCCCAATGTTTCAACGATATTCTCAGCCGTTTTCTTCCCAATTCCTTTAAACATTTCCCCTGATAAATAGGCGATGACTCCTTGTTTAGTCTGGGGCATATCTTTGCGGAAATGATTGGTGTGAAATTGCACCCAAACTTTGGATGTTCCTTAAATTCCCCAAAGAAAATATAGGTTTCCTGTTCATGAATCTTTGGAAAATAGCCGGTAATCACCGCTTCTTTATCCTCATATTGATCGTTTGTTTCATCTACGCGAATTCTTAAAACGGTGTATAAATTTTGTTCATTGTGAAAAATCGTCACAATCGGCCGCCCTTTGACGAACTTCCCCTGCTCCGCGAATAAATCGAGTGAGTCTTGTTTTTCCATTTTGTGCTCCCTCCTTTCGGGTAGAATTGAAAAATTAAAGGTTATTTTCGATTAGTTTTTTTGCATGACCAGCAAGCAGATGGTCCGGTTGAATGGCGAGTGCATGATTAAACATTACCAGCGCTTCTGTGGCATTTTCTTTAAAGGCATAAGATACACCTAAATTGTAAAATGCATCTGAATGATTTGGATCTAACTCAACACACTTTTGGAGTTGGAAAATTGCCTCATCAATCAGTTCAAGCTGCGCCAAGCATAAGCCATATTGAAACCGTGCTTCCGCATCCTGTTCATTTAGCTCAACACTTCTTTGCAGATAGGGGAGAGCAAATTTACCTTGTTCTAATTGTACAAGTGTTAACCCAAGCATAAAGTAATTATCGCTTGACTCAAGCCCTTTTTTCATCGCCGTTTCAAACATATTTTTCGCTTCAGTAAATAGGTCTTGACTGAATAATAGGTTACCGATACTATAATAAGCCGCTGCCGCGTTTTCATCGATTTCAATCGCTTTTTGGTAGAAATTTAATGCCTTTTCATCATCACCTACGGCAGAAAGAACATTACCAAAGTTAATATAAGCAACGGGGTCAGTTGGATTTTCTTTAATAGCCTCATTAAAAGCCTTCGCTGCCTCTTCCCAGTTACCGTCTTGCATGTACCCAACACCTAATTGGTTTTTATCCATTTTGTTCACTCCAATCCTAAGAAAAAGTATAACATATTGGGCAAAAAACCCCGACTCCAAATTAGGAATCAGGGTTAAATATTAGCCAACATACGTTAATCGTTCACCGTTTTTAAACACATCGTCAATGGTCCCGCCTCCAAGACATTCATCGCCATCGTAAAAAACAGCGGCTTGCCCTGGAGTGATTGCCCGAATCGGTTCATGGAATAGCACTTGTACCTGACCATCCTCTAAAAGACGAACCGTGACTTTATGGTCTTCCTGACGATAACGGAATTTGGCGGTACAGTCAAACTCAGCAGGCTTTTCACGATTGGATACCCAGCTGACATTTACAGCGGTAATCGCATCAGAATATAGCTTTTCATGATGAAAACCTTGTCCCACATAAAGGACATTCTTTTTTAAATCCTTGCCGATGGCAAACCATGGCTCACCTGATCCGCCAATGCCTAAACCGTGGCGCTGGCCAATCGTATGATACATGAGCCCTTCATGCTTGCCTTTGACGATCCCGTCAAAGGTTTCCATATTCCCCGGCTGTGCAGGGAGATATTGCCCTAGAAATTCTTTGAAATTCCGCTCTCCAATGAAGCAAATTCCGGTGCTGTCCTTTTTGGAAGCAGTCGCTAGATTTGCCTCCTTCGCAATTTCCCGTACCTTTGATTTTTCTAGATTGCCGATGGGGAACATCACTTTACTGATCTGCTCCTGCGACAATTGATTCAGGAAATACGTTTGGTCCTTATTTTCGTCAAGTCCACGGAGCATTTTATATTCTCCGTCCCGGTACTCGACGCGCGCATAATGACCAGTGGCAAGATAATCCGCCCCTAAATTCATGGCATGCTCCAGGAATGCTTTAAATTTGATTTCTTTGTTGCACATCACGTCAGGGTTAGGCGTTCTGCCCGCTTTATATTCTTCAAGGAAATAAGTAAAGACCTTATCCCAATATTGTTTTTCAAAATTCACCGCATAATAAGGAATGCCAATTTGATTGCAGACGCGAATAACATCCTCGTAATCTTCTGTTGCCGTACAAACACCATTTTCGTCGGTGTCATCCCAGTTTTTCATGAAAATGCCGATAACGTCATAGCCTTGCTTCTTCAATAAAAGTGCTGCAACAGAGGAATCAACGCCTCCTGACATCCCGACAACAACCCGTATATCTTTTGGGTCTTTTCTTTCCATTTCGTTCACCTCTCTCTTTACCGCAGTTACGATTGTACCTTTATTTTTTCAGACGCGAAACAACTTTGGCCAATTCTTCAGCTGTTTTCATGACTTCAGCGGTCGTTGTCGTAAAACCAAAGCTGAAACGAATGGAATTGATTAAGCGCTCTGATTGTTTCCCAAACATCGCCACCAGGACGTGGGAAGGGTCAATAGAACCGGCCGTGCACGCGGAACCACTGGAAACGGCAATCCCTGCCAGATCCAGATTTACGAGCATGGCTTCCACACTTGTCCCCGGGAAGCTTAAGTTTAATACATGGGGCAGTGAATGTTCAAGCGATCCGTTTATGTCGAAATCAACATTTAGTTCACGAAGCTTTGTCAGCAGGGTTTCTTTTAATCCGTTGAACGTTTCTCTTTTGGCCGGCCGATTTTCATGAGCAATCAGGACAGCTTGATGAAATCCGGCGATTGAGGCAACATTTTCTGTTCCTGCACGCCGTTTTCTTTCTTGGTCACCGCCAAATAGACGGGGAGAAATTTTTACAGATGATCTCGCAAACAGGAAACCCATTCCTTTTGGACCATTAATTTTATGAGCAGAAACAGACAATAAATCAATTTGTGACTCATTGACATTAATGTCCTCAACGCCATAAGCCTGCACCGCATCTGTATGGAAAATAGCTTGATGATTCTTCAATAGCTGGCCAATTTCAGCAATCGGCTGAATGGTTCCAACTTCATTATTTCCATACATGACCGAAACGAGGATGGTATCATCCCTTAAAGCTTGCTGGAGATCTAAGACGGATATCCGCCCTGTTTTATCGACTGGCAGATAGGTAACCTCAAATCCCATTTTTTCTAATTTTTTGCAGGCATGAAGGACCGCATGGTGCTCTACTTGTGTCGTAATAATATGCTTACCTTTATCTTTGCTGCTTTCGGCCACTCCAAACAACGCCATATTATCTGCTTCCGTTCCACCGCCTGTGAAAATAATCTCATTTTCTTTTGCTCCAATACTATGAGCCAAAGCTGCACGCGCTAAATCAATGTAATGGCGGGCTTCCCTGCCAAATGAATGAATGCTGGAAGGATTGCCGAATGTAGCATTCATGACTTCGAGCATTTTTTCAATCACCTTTGGGTGCATGGGTGTGGTTGCAGCATGGTCGAGATAAATTCGTTCCATCATTACACCTTCAATCCAATCATTCTCTCGTTATTTTTTACATTAAATATAAAACATATAACCTTCTGGTTCGCTATCCTCGCTATGACTGGCAAGATCATCCAATGTTGTATTATCTAATACATCTTTAATCGCATCGCGAATGCGGATCCATAGCTCACGCTTGGCAGGTTCTTCATCTTCAATTCCTTCAACAGGGGTAATTGGACCTTCTAACACGCGAATTACATCACCCGCAGTGATTTTGGAAGGTTCATTTGTAAGGATATAACCGCCGTAAGCACCCCTGATGCTTTTTACAAGCCCTGCGTTTCTAAGCGGGGCAATTAACTGCTCTAAATAATGTTCGGAAAGATCATTTGCCTGAGCAATCGTTTTTAATGAAGTAGGACCCTCGCCATGCTTTTTAGCAAGCTCAATCATGATAGTTAGACCGTATCGTCCTTTTGTAGAAATTTTCATAACTCGCACCTCTATTCGTAATCTATATCAAATATAATTCGCAGTAAATTGATAGGCATTGAAATTATATCATATTCTCCTTCAATATGCTTTTACCATGGGAAAATGGTATTGTTATACGTATGGAATATTGTTTTTTGGAGAGATGAATATGCAACAGAAACCATTAGCATTTCGAATGCGTCCTAGAACGATTGATGAAGTAGTCGGCCAGCAGCATCTAGTTGGTAATGGAAAAATTATAGCCAGAATGGTAAAAGCAAAACAACTGACATCTATGATTTTATATGGTCCGCCGGGAATTGGCAAAACCTCGATTGCCAGTGCCATTGCCGGAAGTACGAAATATGCCTTTCGAACACTGAATGCTGTTACAAATAATAAAAAGGATATGGAAATTGTCGCAGCCGAGGCGAAAATGTCGGGAAAAGTGATTCTGCTTCTTGATGAAGTCCATCGTTTAGATAAAGGGAAACAGGATTTTTTACTTCCCTATTTGGAAAGCGGTATGATTGTGCTAATCGGAGCTACGACAAGTAACCCTTACCACGCTATCAATCCAGCGATCCGCAGCCGCTGCCAAATTTTCGAGCTTAAGCCGTTAATACCGGAAGAAGTTAAACAGGCATTAGCCCGTGCTATTGAAGATAAGGAACGAGGCTTTGGCGGGATGCAAATAGAGATAACCGATGAAGCATTACAGCATTTTGCCCAAGGCTCCAATGGAGACGTAAGAAGCTCTTTAAATGCATTAGAATTAGCGGTCCTTTCAACGGATAAAAATGAGAATGGATTGATTCATATTGATGTAGAAACCGCTGAAGAATGTTTGCAGAAGAAAAGCTTGGTTGCCGATAAAGATGGTGATGGCCACTATGATGTCCTGTCAGCCTTTCAAAAATCAATCCGCGGCAGTGACGTTAATGCCGCACTTCACTATTTAGGCAGGTTGATTGAAGCAGGTGATCTGCCTAGTATAAGCCGCCGTCTGATTGTCATTGCCTATGAGGATATCGGGCTTGCCAATCCTCAAGCTGGAGCGCGAACATTGGCCGCGATTGAAACAGCAGAAAGAATTGGCTTTCCAGAAGCACGCATTCCGCTCGCAAATGCCGTTATTGAATTGTGTTTGTCGCCTAAATCCAATTCCGCTGTCATAGCCATTCAGGCTGCCCTGGATGATATTCAAAAGGGAATTGTCGGCGAAGTTCCTGACCACCTTAAGGATGCCCATTACAAAGGAGCAAAAGACCTAGGCAGAGGCATCGGCTACATGTATCCCCATGATTATCCAAATGGCTGGGTACAGCAGCAGTATTTACCAAACAAAATTAAAAACAAACAATACTACCAGCCGAAAAAAACCGGAAAATTCGAACAAGCCCTCGCCACAGTCTACGAAAAATTAACAAGATCAAAACAGTAAAAATAGTAGGAAAGGTGTCAGGCACCATGTGAAAATTTCACATGGTGCCTGACACCTTTTTTGACATCTTTGTAGTGTTAAACTTCTGTTATGCGGCTACGTCACGTTTTTTGAAGACGACGAAGGCCAGGGTTTGGAACAGGGCAAAGTAGATGAGCAGCATGATGACGGAGAAGGATAACGTCATCCCCTCTACCATTGGCGTGCCTTCGAAATATTGCATTAAATCAGTATTGGCAAACAAAATGTATTTTGCCCAGTCAAATTTCATCGATAACAAAGTGGTAAACTGTCCACCGGTAAACAATAAGAACAGTGATAAGCCAATGGCTAGACTACTGTTTCGGAAAACAGAAGAAATCATGAAAGCCATTGTCACCAGCATAATGGTGTCTATTGAGCTTAATCCGTAATAGATTAACAAGTGCACAACAATGTTTTGCTCTGTCACTTGACCGTTATAATAATTTAAATATGGAATGGCTTTGTCCGGCATTCCAAACAGAATCGCGCCAAGTCCAGTGGAGAAAGCAAACAGAATCGCCAGTATAAACAAGGCAAACAATAGCACCGTCAAATATTTTGATAGGAGGATTCTTGTCCGGTTGATCGGCCTGATTAATAACAGTTTGATGGTCCCCCAGTTAAACTCACTGGCGACAATTCCGGCAGAAACGATAATGATAAATAAACCGGCTAACATAATCAGCTGTGAGGTATCCTTGACAAATGACCAAACCGTATATTTTTCCCGCGGCGGAATATCATGCTTAATTCGATAATCATTGATGGCAATTTCTTTTTTAAAAAATTGCTTTTCCGTCTTCATCCGGCTTTGCGCCATCTGCTGATTCAAGGCGTTATTTTCCTCTTGTAATACTTGCTCCCAATTTTTATCCTGCACAAAGTCTTTTTGCTGCGTCTTAACCACAATCCCCACTAAGGCAATGGCAACAACGAGCATTCCAATCATTACGAAGGTGCCTGGGCGTTTAAATATTTTCATCCATTCATTTTTGATTAAATTAAGCATGTGTTGCAGCCTCCTTCTCCGATGTCACCTCAAGGAAGCGATCTTCTAGTGTTTTCACTGTTTCTTTTATTCCAAAAATCTGAATATCATGAGTAACCAATTGTTTAACCAAATTCGGTATTTCCTCTTTTTGGAGCATAACGGTTATTCCGTTTCGTGAGTGGCTGGCTCTTACATCAGGATAGTTCACCTCAATGAGTTTTAAGGCCTTTTCAGATGGAACAACCTCCATTTCATAGGTCACTTCAGAGCCATGTACAAATTCCTCTACGAGCTGCACATCGATCAACCTGCCATTTTGAATAATCCCGATCCGATCACACATCATTTCCATTTCGGATAATAAGTGGCTGGAAACGATGACAGCCATATCTTTTTCACGGGCAAGGAGGCGGACATAATCACGGATTTCCCTGATTCCCGCTGGGTCGAGGCCATTTGTCGGCTCATCAAGAATAAGGACATCCGGGTCATGCAACAGACACTGTGCTAAGCCCAATCGCTGTCTCATCCCTAAGGAGTAGGTTTTCACCTTATCATTGATGCGCGCCGTTAAACCAACGAGCTCCACCGTTTCCGCAATCTTTTCTTTCGTAATCCCTTTTGACATTCTTGCATAATGGACAAGATTTTGATATCCAGTTAAGAATTTATACATTTCGGGATTCTCAACAATGGCTCCTACATGGCCAACCGCATCCTCAAACTGGGTATTAATGCTTGAGCCGCCAATCATGATATCCCCGGAAGTAATTCCCATTAGCCCGACAATCATTCGAATGGTCGTAGTTTTTCCGGCTCCATTCGGGCCCAGGAACCCAAAAACCTCCCCTTTGTTCACCTGGAAGCTGATATCGTCTATTATGGTTCTTCCTTTAATCACTTTCGTTACATTTTTTAATTCGACGATGGTATTCAAACTCTCTCTCCTCTCTATGTATCCCAACATAGTTTAACGTAAATTCCTATTTAATTATATCCTAGTTAATTAGTATTCATAAAACGGCTGAGGGTGGAAAACTAGCTAGGTCTAGAGACTGAGGAGAATGTTAACAAAATAGTCATACATGCAGTTGATAATATTTAATACAATTAAATTGTTACCAAGCTATGAAAGGAAGTGTGCTATGTTTTTAAATTCTCGAATGGAATCAAAAGAATTGCTAAGGTTAAGATCGTTAAACACACGTATGATACTGGCACCCAATGATAAAAAGTATTATTTTAGTCTTGAAAAAGGATTTGAAGGTGAGAAAAAGTTTGACCAATTAACCCAAAAGCTTCAAAATGATTTTTTTATAATTAATGATTTACGACTAGAATTCAATAACTCTGAGTTTCAATTTGATACCTTAATCATCGCTCAAGAAACCATTTACCCTTTCGAAATTAAAAATCATGAGGGTGATTATTATTATGAGTCTGGCAATTTTTATTCTTTGTTAACTAAGGATGAAGTAAAGAATCCATTGGACCAATTAAAACGCAGTAAATCACTTTTTTGCCCCTTACTTAAAAAGATGGGGATTACTGCCCCTGTCGAAGGTTTTGTTACTTTTGTAAACCCCGTTTTCACCTTATATCAAGCCCCTATTAATGCCCCTATCATTTACCCAACACAGCTTAAAAGCCTCATGAACAAATTAGAGCAAATACCGTCTAAACTAAATATCCACCACAAAAGACTTGCTGATCAATTAATTTCAATGCACCTAAATGAATCTCGCTATACACGAGTCCCGTCTTATATGTATGAACAATTGAAAAAAGGAATAATCTGTCCAATTTGCTTTTCATTTATGAAGTCTTTTGGGGATAAAAAACTCGTGTGTGAAAAATGCTTGTTTGAGGAAAGTGTTGATTCAGGTGTTTTGCGGAGTGTAAAGGAATTGGTGCTGCTGTTCCCGGATAGAAAAATTACCACAATCAGTGTTCATCATTGGTGTGGGGTGATAAAATCAGCGAAGGTTATTAGGAGGATCTTAATGCAAAACTATACATCAATTGGCTCAAGACAACACAGATATTTTGAGTGAAAATCTTAATTATTATGCTCTCTCATACTGTAGGGGGCTTTTTGCTTCGGGGGCAAGTAACAACAGATTTCATTTACCGTTTGGCCTCTTTTTTTCGATCATCGGTCAATGTAACCCCTTTTCATTTACCGTTTGGCCTCTTTTTTTCGATCATCGGTCAATATAACCCCTTTTCATTTACCGTTCGGCCTCTATTTTCCGCGCTTCGGTCAATGTAACCCCTTTTCATTTACCGTTCAGCCACTCTTTTCAGCACTTCGGTCAATGCGCCCCCGTTTCATTTACCGTTCGATCTCTTTTTTAAGCACTTCGGTCAATGTAACTCCTTTACATTTACCGTTCGGCCTCTTTTTTCCCCAATTCGGTCAATGTAACTCCGTTTCATTTACCGTTCGGCCTCTTTTTTCCGCTCTTCGGTCAATGTAACCCCATTTCATTTACCGTTCGGCCACTCTTTTCAGCACTTCGGTCAATGCGCCCCAGTTTCATGGACCGCCGGTTTATGAGTGTATGGGAACATCAAAAAAACCCCAAACCAAGTATAGTTCAGGGCTAAATAATTATTTATCATCTGATACACGATGAATCTTGATGTCTTTTAGCAATTCCGTGACCACATAGCTTGCCATAATCAAGCCGGCAGCAGATGGGACGAAGGCATTGGATGCAGGCGGCATTTGTCCTTTACGGATCGGTGAGTTCTCGTTACCGACCTCTTTTTTAATATCCTCACGGATGACAATTGGGCTTTCGTCAGAAAAAACAACTGGAATCCCTTTATGGATCCGTTCCTTGCGAAGCTTTGTGCGAATGACTTTTGCTATCGGATCCGTGTGCGTTTTGGAAATATCCGCAATCTTGAAGCGGGTTGGATCCATTTTATTGGCGGCTCCCATGCTTGAAATAATTGGAATCCCGCGCTTTAAACACTCTTTCATCAAATGAATTTTATACACAATGGTATCAGAGGCATCCACAAAAAAGTCAATATTGCAGTCAAAAATGTCCTCATAGGTTTCCTCTGTGTAAAAAATCTTTAGTGCAATTACTTCACAATCAGGATTGATATCCATAATCCGCTCCTGCATGATTTCAACTTTCGGTCTGCCAATCGTTGAAAGCAGGGCAATTAGCTGACGGTTGATGTTGGTAATATCCACATCATCTTTATCAATTAAAATTAAGCGGCCTACTCCGGAGCGAGCTAGTGCTTCAGCGGCAAACGAACCGACTCCGCCGACCCCTAATACAGCGACCGTACTGTTTTTCATGATTTCTAATCCTTCTTTACCAATCGCAAGCTCATTTCGGGAAAATTGATGCAGCATATATTTTCACTCCAAATTCTTAGTCAATTTCAACCTATTGTTGCTATTATTTTTTCACCTAAAAAATATATCATACTCGCTCATAAATACAAGTATTTTTATAGGAATTACCGCAAAGAAAATTCGCCAAGGAAGGAGAAGATAAAAGCCGTTTTAAATTTTCGACTATCCTCACGGCCCAAAATGGCTAAATAAAAACCTCCCGACATAGCCAGGAGGTTGATTTTAAACAAAAGGAAAGAGTCCCAATGATGCCGTTGCTTCTCGATCCTTAGTTTTGATCCCGCTACTTGAGCAGGGGGGTGTCCTGTTTCCGGTATTGTAAGTCCCCTTCCCTGTTAAAGGCGGGGCATTTACGCAATCAGAAAACTCCAGACTCCCGAATAAAAAATGTTCGGTCAAAACTTCAGGTAACACAACGTACATTTCAGGACTCTTCTTTAATTGCTTTTATCATAACATATTTTAACTCTGCCTACAAGAAATCATGAAAGCGAATTCCAGTTATTTATTAACATTTAGTGACAAATGTAATTCCTTCAATTGTGCCTCGGAAACTTCTCCAGGTGCGTTTGTTAACAAGCAGCTTGCACTGGCAGTCTTTGGAAATGCAATGGTATCACGTAAGTTTGTGCTACCGGCAAGCAGCATCACCAAACGGTCAAGTCCAAGGGCAATTCCTCCATGTGGCGGTGTACCGTATTCAAAGGCATTCATCAGGAAGCCGAATTGTTCTAAAGCAGCTTCCGGTGTAAACCCAAGTACACTGAACATTTTTTCTTGAATCGGGCGTTCAAAGATACGCAGCGATCCGCCGCCAAGCTCATAGCCGTTCAACACAAGGTCATACGCTTGGGCACGAACCTTAGAAGGATCTGAATCCAGGTATTCAAGGTCTTCCCTAAATGGCATCGTAAATGGATGGTGGGCAGCATAATAACGGCCTTCCTCCTCATCGTACTCTAACAGCGGCCAGTCGGTGACCCATAAAAAGTTAAACAAGCTTTGGTCGATTAATCCTAATTCTTTTCCAAGCTTTTGTCTTAAGGCACCAAGGGCGTCAGCGACAACGCTCTTCTTATCAGCAACAAACAAGAGCAGGTCCCCTTCAGAAGCTTCAAGGGTCGCCGTCAAAGCCTGGGCATCAGTTTCAGAGAAGAATTTTGCAATTGGACCCTTTAAGCCTTCCCCGTCCACTTTCAACCAGGCAAGACCTTTTGCACCATAGACGGCTACAAATTCAGTCAATGCATCAATATCTTTCCTTGAATACTTTTCTGCTGCGCCTTTTACATTAATCGCTTTAACCTGTCCGCCGCCGGCAACAGCAGAAGCAAACACTTTAAAGCCGGACTCTTTCACGATTTCAGAAAGGTCAACGAGTTCTAATCCAAAACGTGTATCCGGTTTATCAGAACCAAATCGGCTCATCGCTTCATCGTAGGTCATCCGCGGGAAGACCTCCGGTACCTCAACGCCTTTTACTTCCTTCATCAGCTGGGTCATCATTTTTTCCATCATGCCCATGATATCTTCCTGGCTCATGAAGCTTGTTTCAATATCAATTTGCGTAAATTCAGGCTGACGGTCTGCACGCAGGTCCTCATCACGGAAGCAGCGGGCGATTTGGTAATACCGTTCTACGCCCCCTACCATTAGCAATTGCTTAAACAATTGTGGTGATTGGGGCAGCGCGTAAAATTCACCCGGGTGGACACGGCTGGGAACTAAATAATCCCGTGCTCCTTCTGGTGTGCTTTTTGTTAATATTGGTGTCTCAATATCCAAAAAGCCTTCGCCATCAAGAAAATCTCTAATTTGCTTTGTCACTTGATGACGCATTTTTAATGTTTCAAAAATCACCGGGCGACGGAAATCTAAATAGCGATATTTTAAGCGGATATCTTCTGACGCATCTGTTTTATCTGAAATCATAAACGGCGGTGTTTTTGCTTCATTGATAATGATGACCTTTTCCGCTTGAACTTCGATTTTTCCAGTTTTTAAATTATCATTAACAGTGCCGGCTTCACGTGCAACCACCGTTCCAACCACATCCAACACATATTCATTACGGATTTTTTCTGCCGTTTCTAGTGCTTCCTTTGATAAATCAGGATTAAATACGACCTGAACAATCCCGGAACGATCACGCAGATCGATAAAAATTAAACCGCCAAGGTCGCGCCGTTTTTGCACCCATCCTTTTAATGTTACTTTTTCCCCTACTGAAGACTCTGGAACTTCTCCACAAAAATACGATCTGCCAAACATTGTTAATCCCCCTTAAGATTGCATTTCCTGAAATTGATGAATGAAGGTGTCCAGGTCTAATTCCACTTGTTCACCAGTTGCCATATTTTTCACATTAATTTTGTTGTTTTTAAGTTCGTCGTCACCGAGTACAACTACATACTTTGCTTTTAAACGATCTGCGGCTTTAAATTGTGCCTTAATTTTTCGATCTAAATAATCTCTTTCGGCTGAAAAACCAGCTAGACGCAGCTTTTGCAAAAGCCCTACGGTGTAATCTTTCGCTTCCTCTCCAAGAGCTGCAAGGTAGCAGTCAATCCCTTGATTTACCGTAAGTTCAATCCCTTCAGCATCCAAGGCAGCTAGAAAACGCTCAATACTTAAGGCAAAACCAATTCCCGGTGTTTCCGGCCCGCCAATTTCTTCCGCTAAGCCGTTATAACGGCCACCGCCGCATAGCGTCGTAATGGCACCAAATCCTTCGGCATTACTCATAATCTCAAAAGCTGTGTGATTATAATAATCCAAGCCCCGCACCAAGTTCGCATCCACTTCAAACGGGATATCGAGCTGCGTTAAGTAGTGCTGTAATTTTTCAAAATAAGCCTTTGAATACTCATTCAAAAACTCAAGGATGGATGGTGCTGATTTCATTAATTCGTGATCGCGATCCTGTTTACAATCGAGTATTCTAAGCGGATTTTTCTCAAGACGATTTTGACAATCGTGGCAAAACTCTCCGATCCGCGGTTTAAAGTGATTCACTAATGCCTCACGGTGAGCGGTTCGGCTCTCCTTATCTCCAAGGCTGTTGATGATGAGCTTCAGTTTTTGTAAACCCATTTCTTTGTATAAATTCATTGCGAGGGAGATCACCTCTGCATCAATCGCCGGATCATTACTGCCTAACGCCTCAATGCCAAATTGAACAAACTGGCGAAAGCGGCCTGCCTGAGGGCGTTCATAGCGGAACATCGGCCCCATGTAATATAGCTTGACGGGTTGGTTGGCGAGCCCAAACATTTTTTTCTCAACGTATGAGCGCACGACCGCTGCTGTTCCTTCTGGCCGGAGCGTGATACTGCGCTTCCCGCGGTCCTCAAATGTGTACATTTCCTTTTGCACAATATCCGTGGAATCACCCACACCTCTGGAAAAAAGGTCGGTATGTTCAAAGATCGGTGTACGAATCTCCTGATATTGGTATTTTTCACAAAGCTCACGTGCCTTTGCTTCAATTAACTGCCACTTTTCAACTTCACCGGGCAGAATGTCCTGGGTTCCTCTTGGAATACTAATAGACATTATGGAAAACCTCCTCATGTAAAAAATTTATGTAAAGTAATTTTTACGTAAATAAAAAAACTCTCGTCCCTTGTATTTACATACAAGGGACGAGAGTTTAATCCCGCGGTGCCACCCTAGTTGAAAAGCATTACATGCATGCTCCTCCTCTTAAACAGATAACGCCTGCTCACGTTTTCTCCTACTAGAGCCTAAGCTTTTTCAGAGAGAAGCCTACGGAGTGTTCATTCATTAAGGCACATGCAGAAATGCTTTCAGCCTAGGGCATTTCCTCTCTTTTCATGGGTTAGCTTAATTACTATGCTCCATCACGGGTTTTTCCAATATTTCATTTTATTTATATAATAATACGGAGCAAAGATAGTGTTGTCAAGAGAGATTTACGATCTTTCCAGATGTTTTTTTAACTTTCTGACATCACCCATCGTGATTCCAAATTCAGATGCCAGTTCAAACGAGGTTGCATGCTGCTCCTTTTGAATGAAATCATGAAAATCCACCCCAAAAAGGCGGCCATCCATGGATTGTACATTCATTCCCTTTTCACTCGACCTCATACTATAATCACCTCTGTCCTTTTTCTCTATTATTTCCACAAATCGTGAAAAAATTGCATGATCCATGCTGAATTCTTAGGTTACCTGGTCAATATTAGTAATTTAGGAATGAATTTCTTTCGCCTTTACGTTAAAATAAAAATGGAAAAGGAGGGAATTGATGTTTAAAAAGTTTAATCTTATCTTATTATCTAGCATTCTTATTTTTGGAGCCTTCCTGCCTCAGGGAAAAATTAGGGCTGCCAGCGAATCGTTGACCATATCAACAGATGCCGTCAATGTTCGCGGAGGTCCAGGTTTAAGTTACCCCCTCGTCAAAGTTGCCAAGCGGGGAGAAACGTATTCGATTGTGAAAGAAAAAAATGATTGGATTGAAATTCAATTATCTTTTGGTAAAACAGGCTGGGTCGTTAACTGGCTTGTCACAAAAGAAGACGAGCCCAAAGCTGCATTATCAACATCAACCGGAAACAATAACACACTAGCCAAAGCCAATACCGATCAATTAAGGGTTCGCTCTGGTCCAGGGACAAGCTTTCAGATTGTCGGCTTCTTAACTAAAGGACAAGAAGTCACGATCCTTGATCAAAACGAAAACTGGTATAAAATATCCTCAACATTTGGTGAAGGCTGGGCGATTAGAGACTTTCTCGAGATTAAAACCGTTAAGCAGGAAGATAAGAAACCGAATCCTTCATCCACTAGCATAGGTACAGGTGTCGTTACTGGCGATACCTTAAATATCCGGAAGGAACCGGCCGCATCCAGTGCTATTATCGGAAAATTAACTAAGGGTACCAGCATAACGATTTATTCAAAACAAAATAATTGGGTGGAGATAGGTTTTTCAAACCTAAAAGGATGGGCGAGTTCCGCGTTTATTGACATGCAAACAGGATCTTCGAAGGACACCCCTAAGAAAGAATTGAAGGGAATCAATGGTTCGGTAACTGCCGGCAGTCTTAGTGTTCGCTCAGAGGCCTCATTGGATTCCAACATTATTGGCACGGTAACAAAAGGCCAAAGCTTTGCTATTTTGGAGGAATTCAATAATTGGGTAAAAATAGAATACAAGACTGGCAGATTCGGTTGGGTTGCCGGGTGGTATCTTGATAAAACAACAGCGAAATCCCAGACTGGACAAGCCTTGAAGGACAGTACGATTACGATCTTACATAATGGAACGAATATCCGAAAAGAAGCAAATGTCCAATCAGATGTCGTTGTTCTGGCAAATGAAGGGGAAGTTTTTTCGGTAAACAGGATTGTAAATGAGTGGTACGAGATAAAGCTAAAGAATGGAAAAATCGGATTTGTTGCCGGCTGGATTGTTTCCATTAATGGAAACAACACGCAGATACAGAAATCAGGCGCAGATGGCTATCTCAAAAATAAAACCATTGTTCTCGACCCCGGTCATGGCGGCGGAGATAACGGGACAACCGGTGCAAACGGAACATTAGAGAAGAACCTGACACTAAGGACTGCCAGGCTTCTGTATGATAAATTAAACGCTGCCGGTGCAAATGTCATTCTTACCAGAAGCAATGATTCCTTCATTCAATTGCCGTCCCGCGTAAATGCTGCACAAGCAAACAATGCAGACGCCTTTATCAGCCTGCACTATGACAGTAATGTAGATCGCAGTATTCGCGGAATGACTGGCTATTATTATCATGGGTATCAAAAATCATTAGCTGACACCCTTTATGCTGCAACAATTGGACAAACAAAATTGAAAGATCGCGGCGTCCGAATCGGTGATTACCATGTGATTCGTGAAAACAGTCAAAAAGGGGTTCTAATGGAGCTTGGCTATTTAAGCAATCCTGAGGAGGAAATAACCCTAAACACCAGCGGATTCCAGGAAAATGCCGCTTCCGGGCTTTACAATGGATTAGCAAGGTTCTTTAAAGTTAATTAAAAAAATGAGCTTGGCGCCAATGCCAAGCTCATTTTCTATCTTTACTGTCTAATATTAATGTAACCGGCCCGTCATTCGTTAGTTGAACATCCATCATCGCACCGAAGACGCCTGTTTCGACACGAATGTCTCTATCTCGCACCATGGTGTTAAACGTCTCATATAGCCGTACAGCTTGCTCTGGTCTGGCTGCTTGAATGAAACTAGGCCTTCTCCCTTTGCGGCAATCACCGTAAAGGGTAAACTGAGAAACGGATAGAATCTCTCCCCCAATATCCAATAATGAATGGTTCATTTTTCCTTCGGCATCCTCAAAGATCCTAAGATTGACCACTTTATCAGCCAGGTATGCTGCATCCTCTTCTTTGTCCTCATGTGTTACACCGACGAGCAAAACCAAGCCGCTGTTTATTTCACCCGTTACTTCACCGTCAACGGTTACCTTGGCTTCCCTGCTGCGTTGAACAACTACTTTCATGTTAAAACACCTAACCTTAATTCATTATCCGTCGAACCGAATAAATATCTGGAATCTGTTTAATTCGCTCTACCACTTTTTGCAGGTGGGAAACGTTATGAATCGCTATTGTCATGCTAATCGTAGCCATTTTATTACGATCGGTTTTCCCTGTAACAGCATTGATATTCGTTTTAGTTTCATTTACTGCCTGAAGAACTTCATTTAAAAGTCCTCTTCGATCGAATCCGCTGATTTCAATATCAACGTTATACTCTTTACGATCATTTAGGGAGGTTTCCCACTCAACCGGAATTAATCGGGATTGGGCATCATTGGAATCAATATTCGTACAATCTGAGCGGTGAACAGAAACACCGCGTCCTTTTGTAATAAAACCGACAATTTCATCGCCCGGTACCGGATTACAACATCTTGATAAGCGGATTAAGAGATTATCAATTCCTTGAACACGGACGCCCGATTCCCGCTTCTTATTAGATGGAAAAGATTTTAAATCCGAAATTACATTCGTTATACTTGCCGATTGTTCTTGGTCTCGTTTTTTACGCCATTTCTCGGTTAAGCGGTTGGCCACCTGTAAGGCGGTGACCCCGTTATAACCGACGGCGGCATACATATCTTCATCATTAGAAAAATTAAATTTATCCGCAACCTTTTTCAGATTATCAGGAGTTAAAATTTCTTTCAGGTCGAATTCCATATTGCGGATTTCTTTTTCAACGAGTTCTTTGCCTTTTATCACATTTTCATCACGGCGCTGCTTCTTAAAGAACGCACGAATCTTGTTTTTCGCCTGTGAGGTTTGTGCCAGTTTTAACCAATCCTGACTTGGTCCATAAGAATGCTTGGAGGTGAGAATTTCGATTATATCGCCAGTCTTCAGCGTATAATCAAGCGTCACCATTTTGCCATTCACTTTTGCTCCAATGGTTTTATTACCGATTTCAGAGTGAATTCGATAGGCAAAATCAATCGGAACAGAACCAGAAGGCAATTCAATGACATCACCCTTTGGCGTAAAGACAAATACCATATCGGAAAACAAGTCAATTTTCAGTGACTCCATGAACTCTTCGGCATTGGCAGTATCATTTTGGAACTCCAAAATCTCTCGGAACCAGGTTAGTTTTTGTTCGAAGGTAGAGCTATCACTAATAGACTTCCCTTCCCTTATAGGCCCAGTGGGCAGCAACCCCGAATTCGGCAATCCGGTGCATTTCATACGTACGAATTTGCACCTCAAGCGGGTCTCCCTTTGGACCAATTACGGTTGTGTGCAAGGACTGATACATATTTGGCTTCGGCATCGCGATATAATCCTTAAAGCGGCCAGGCATCGGCTTCCAGCATGTATGAATGATACCGAGGACGGCATAGCAATCTTTTATACTGTTCACGACAATTCGCACAGCGAGCAAATCATATATTTCACTGAATTGCTTATTTTGCAAGACCATTTTTCGGTAGATGCTGTAAATATGCTTTGGACGGCCGGAAAGTTCGGCTTTGATCGAGACTTCATCCATCCGTGACTTAACCTCATCGATCACATCGTCTAAATATTGCTCCCGTTCGGCCCGTTTCTTCTTCATTAAGTTTACAATCCGGTAATATTGCTGCGGATTTAAATACCTTAATGCGGTATCTTCCAACTCCCATTTAATCTTAGAAATACCAAGACGATGCGCTAAAGGGGCAAAAATTTCAAGTGTCTCATTTGAAATCCGACGCTGTTTCTCTACAGGAAGATGCTTTAATGTCCGCATATTATGCAGACGGTCGGCAAGCTTAATCAGAATCACCCGGATGTCCTGTGCCATCGCTACAAACATTTTTCGGTGATTTTCCGCCTGCTGCTCCTCATGAGATTTATATTTAATTTTCCCTAACTTTGTTACCCCATCGACAAGCATCGCCACTTCGTCGTCAAAGGCCTCCTCAATATCTTTTAAGGAAACACTTGTATCTTCCACAACGTCATGGAGAAAACCAGCAGCTACTGTTGCCGGATCCATCTCTAGGTCTGCCAGAATACCTGCAACCTGAATTGGATGGATGATATACGGCTCCCCTGATTTTCGATATTGTTCACGATGAGCATGTTTTGCGTATTCATACGCATTTTTAACTAAATCAACATGCTCCTCATTTAAGTATTTTCTCGTCTTGTCGATGACTTGGTCGGCTGTTAACACTTGATCATTCGCCATGAAATCACCTTTATTTTCATCTCATTTTTATTTGTATTAAGGAATTTTGGTTTAAAAAATTGTTACTAAATTATAATGATTGTTACTATTATCGAAAAAAAAAGCAAAGATGTAAAGAGATTGGGCTGTTTTTTCTGCAAATTTTGAAAAGAAAAGTCGAAAATTCATTATTTCATATCAATATTATATAAAGAGAGCACTCGTCTGTGAGTGCCCTCCTGCATAATTTAATAGTGCATTAATGTTAAAATATCATAGCCGTTAAGCTTTTTCCGACCTTCTAAATAGCTTAACTCAACTAAGAAAGCGATTCCGGCTACGACGCCGCCAAGCTGTTCCACTAATTGAATCGTTGCTTCAATTGTGCCGCCTGTTGCTAGTAAGTCATCGGTGATTAAGACTCGTTGCCCTGGCTGAATCGCATCTTTATGGATGGTTAGTACATCTTTCCCGTACTCAAGACCATAGCCAACTTTAATTGTTTCTCTTGGAAGCTTTCCTTCTTTACGAACTGGAGCAAAACCTACCCCAAGCGAATAGGCCACTGGGCAGCCAATAATGAATCCCCGTGCTTCTGGTCCAACAATAATATCAATTTCTTTCTCTTTCGCATAAGCAACGATTTGGTCTGTTGCATATTTATATGCTTCACCATCATTCATTAAAGGAGTAATATCTTTAAATTTAATTCCCGGCTTCGGCCAATCGGGTACGATTGTAATAAATTGTTTTAAATCCATTCTGTAATTGCCTCCTCAGTTTCAACTGACTCTTGAATAACTTGATCGAACCAGCCTTTTAATTCCTGAAAGGATGAAAACAACAAATCCTTTTCAAGGGCATATTGTGCCTGTTTCCTTTGATAGGTTCTTGAGTCAGTTAAATCACGCTTTTGCGCTTGATTGTTCAAAGTAATAAATCCATTGTATATTGTAACAAAATCCAGTTCAGAAAACACCTTTGTCATAAAATAAAGAGTTTCCTGCGACCAGCCGCGATGCTTGGCAATCATATCGCCATGTCTTTTCAGGTCAAGCGGGCCTTTTTTCATGAGGTAGGCATAAAACCATTTAAAATGGTCGCGAGTCGGAACCGTACTGAAAAAATCACTGGATTCTTTATAAAAATAAGTATAAATTCTGGATGGCTGACTACCTTCTAATAAGACTTTTAGCATCTCCTTTGAAGGGGGAAAATCAACTAAAGCGATATTTGCCCGATTACCATCAAAAGCCTTTGCCTCTTCAAGATTTTGAATAAGAATGGACTCATCTTGCAGATCAGAGCCTATTTTTTCAAAAATCTCTTTATTAAAAAGGATGAATTTCCGGTTTTCAGCTGGGACAATATCTTTCATACTTTTGAGTCTCTTTTGTCCGCGAAAATCAAATAACTGCCATGATTCTACAGCGAGGTCATGGATAAAAATTTGTGGTTTACGTATATTGTTCCATTCATTAATAGATAATTCTCCAATTAATGAAATTTTTGATGCTGGGGAAATTTGGTCGGCTAATGCCCCTAACCCAAAGCCTATTCCGTCAAGGTTTGCATTACCTTCATTGATTAAAATCTTTAAATGGTTTTGCTCACTGCCAATTTTTCTCATATTGCCAATTTCGACATTATGAATTAAGACTTTTGGCTTAGGGTTGTCCATGCCAAAAGGAGAAAGCAAATTCAATTCTTCTAAAGAAGATAGTTGGATATCATCCAGATGGATTTCCTCGTCAAGTAGTGTTACAGGTATAAAATCCTCAGCAGATAATTGCTCGCCTGCAAGCTTATTTAATCGATCCCTAAGCTCAGCAACATCTTCAAGCTTCAAGGTCATGCCTGCTGCCATTGGATGTCCGCCAAAGTGCGGGAGAATCTCTCGGCAGGCAGATAAATTTTTAAATAAATCAAATCCGGCAATACTCCTGGCAGAGCCCTTCGCTAACCCTTTATTAGGGTCAAAATTTAACACGATTGTTGGCCGATAGTATTTTTCAACTAGCCTTGAAGCGACAATACCAATAACACCGGCGTTCCAGCCTTCTTTCCCCACAACAAGGACCTTATTTTCCTCAATCGGGAAATTCCTTTCAACCTCTTCAATGGCTTCAGCTGTGATTGAATTGACAATCGATTGCCTAGTCTTATTTAAGGTATCCATTTCTTCCGCTAAATGCTGTGCCTCATCAGGATCATCTGTCAGTATCAGCTGAACAGCTAAGTCAGCATCTTCTAATCTGCCGACAGCATTAATTCTTGGCGCAAGCGTGAAGCCAATCGTTTCTTCATTTATCGCATTAGGATTGACACCGGATAATTTTAAGATGGCTTTAAGACCAATATTTTGCGTAACTTTCAGTTTTTCTAGACCTTTTTTGGCTATTAAACGATTTTCGCCTTTTAACGATACCAAATCCGCTATCGTTCCAATAACCGCTATTTCGAACAAATGCTCAGGAATTTCCCCATATAGGGCATGAGCGAGCTTAAATGCGACACCAACACCTGCTAATTCACGAAACGGATAAATACTTTCGGGAAGCTTAGGGTGAATAATCGCTAATGCCTCTGGCAGAACTGGACCTGGTTCATGATGATCCGTAATGATGAGATCGATTCCCAGCTCTTTTGCAACGGCAGCTTCATGGACGGCTGATATTCCAGTATCCACGGTAATAATTAAATTTATTCCATTTTCCGCAGCTTGGCGGAATGCCTGTTCATTCGGGCCATACCCTTCTGTAAAACGATTCGGGATGTAAAATTGCACATTGGCACCAAGCTCACGTAGTGTGATCATTAATACCGATGTACTGCTAACGCCATCAGCGTCATAATCACCATAAATAAGAATAGGTTCTTGATCTTCGATTGCTTTCCGAATTCTCTTAACTGCCAGGTCCATATCTTTTAAAAGATATGGGTCATGGAACTCATCCTTCCCAAATAAAAAATACCGTGCTGAATCAACGGTATCTAAGCCACGGTTAACAAGCAGTGACGCAACTAGAGGTGTTATTTTCAATTCATTTGCCAGCATGTTGACTAGATTGTGATCAGAACTGCGAACAATCCATCTTGTTTTTGACTTTAACATCGGTTGGTTCACCCCTCAGACTTATTTATTATACAGGAGTCAAAAAAGCCTTTCAATAAAAATAAAAGCCGCAGACGGTCTGCGGCTAAAAATTTTACACTTGTGGTTGATCAGAGTATTTTCTCTTTTCTTTCACTGTTTTAATGACGCCTTTCTTTTTAAGCTCTTTTGTCTTAAATACATACCAGAGTGGACCGGCAATACAAATGGATGAATAGACACCGACAAGTAATCCTACCAATAAGGCGATTGAGAAGTTGCGGATTGATTCACTGCCGAAAATAACGAGTGCCACTACTGTGATTAACACGGTTAAGACAGTATTGATAGAACGAGTCAGGGTTTGACGTGTACTTACATTCAATACTTCAGCAATATCTGCATTTGTTTTCAGGCGTTTTTTCTTTTGCATATTCTCACGCATCCGGTCAAAGGTAACAATGGTATCGTTGATTGAATAACCAACAACGGTTAACACGGCGGCGATAAAGGTTAAATCCACCTCAAGCCTCGTGATACTGAAGAATGCCACCATAAAAAACGCATCATGCAGCAAGGAAACAATTGCAGCAATGGCCATTGATAATTCAAATCGGAAACTCACATAAATAATAATCCCGACTGAGGCAATTAACAGCGCAATAAAGGCATTTTTCGCTAATTCCTTCCCAATAGTCGGAGAAACGGTGCTTACGTTTGGCTCGGATCCATATTCCTTGTTAAAGTCAGATTTCAGCTTAGCAATTTCATTTTTCGAGAGAACACCGACAAGACGGGCTGCTCCAATATTCTTCTTCTCACCGGAAATGACCACATCATCTGTTTTCAAATGATGCTTTTCAAATGAACTGTTTATTTTCTCAACGGTCAACGGAGAGTTTGATAAGATTTCAACACGCGTACCGCTGGTGAAATCAATTGCTAAATGTAAACGTAATACAAGAAGCACAACTAATCCGGCAGCAAGAAGAATTCCTGAAATCGTGAAAAATTTCTTTCTATGCTTGACAAAATCAAGCTTATCAAAACGGGTTGGCAGATCTAATGTATCCACATTTTCAGCAATGTCCCTGATATCGGACTGTTTGACCCCAAACCAGCTTGCTTTCTTTTTAAAGACTCCACTATGGACCCAAAGTCCTAATAATAGACGTGAACCATAAACGGCCGTTAAAAAGCTCATCAGGATACTGACAATTAACATTGTTGCAAACCCTTTAACAGAGCTTGTACCGTAGAAGAAAAGCACACCTGCAGTTAAGAGGGTGGTTAGGTTAGAGTCAAGAATCGATGTAAACGCATTTTTTTCACCCGCCTGGAAGGCTGCTTTAATCGATTTACCGACTTTAAGTTCTTCTCTAATCCGTTCATAAGTAATAATGTTTGCATCGACAGCCATCCCAATCCCGAGGATAATTGCGGCGATACCAGGCAAGGTCAGGACACCCTTCATCCAGTCGAATATTAATAGGACTAGATAAATATAAATGGATA
Source organism: Neobacillus sp. 19 (assembly GCF_049463095.1). Lineage (NCBI taxonomy): Bacteria > Bacillati > Bacillota > Bacilli > Caryophanales > Bacillaceae > Neobacillus > Neobacillus sp. 19. The sequence continues at coordinate 150,456 of NZ_JBMPZU010000058.1, forward strand.
ATGTAACAGTGGCAATGAAGCCAGGAAAACGATAATAGAAAAGCATAAATAGGTAGATGATTGCGACACCGATGATTCCGGCCATTATCGTATCATTTAATGCTTGTTCACCAAATTTTGCTCCTACTGAAGTGGAGTATACTTCTTTCAGCTTTACAGGTAAAGAGCCGGCATTTAAAAGATTAGCTAAGGTACTAGCCTCTTGCGCTGTAAAACTTCCGACAATGGAAACTGTATTCTGGTTAAAGATTTGCCTTACAGTTGGAGCCGATAAAAATTTAGGATTCGGTTTTGTCACTTCAGTTTTAAAAGAGTCTTTTCCTTCTTCAAAATCAAGCCAGATAACAAGCACATTGTTTGGTGCCATGTTCATAATTTCTTCAGAAACTTTCCGGAACTTGTCCGCACTTTTTAATGTCAACGACACGCTTGGTGCACCATTTTCATCAAAAGTCTGCTTTGCTCCGCCCTGCTTTAAGTCTGACCCGTCCATCATTAAACGGTCATTCGCGTCCCTGAAAGTTAAATTTGCTTGTGTAGACAGCATCTCACGAGCTTTGTTCTGGTCCGTGACCCCTGCAAGCTGAACACGAATCCGATTCGTCCCTTCGATTTGGATGTTCGGTTCACTTACACCGAGGACGTTGATCCGCTTATCGAGGGCTTCAGCAGTACTTGCTAATACTTCTTTATCAATTTTTTGGCCCTTTTTCGCCGGCTTAACCTCGTATAAAACCTCAAATCCACCTTGAAGGTCCAAGCCAAGCTTAATATTGTTTAATATGTTCTTGGTTGTTGCCCCCATTGTGCTCCCTACAATTAGGACCACAAGAAAGAAAGCAATGATTCTACTGCGCTTTACCATTATGTATTGTTCCTCCTTAGTGCCTGTGCAAATGCACTGTTACAGACTAGCATTATCATAGAATAATTAAAAAGTCACTGCTTCCATTATGGAATAAGTAGGTATAGCTGTCAATTTGAAATAGGTGGGATTATTCCAATATCTTTTTCCATTCATCCTCATCCTCAAAGGAAAACTCGGCAGTTTTATAAGTTTCAATCGTCGCAAAGCTGATATAATCACTTACCTTAATTGAGAGAATTTCTTGAATCATTTCGTAAAGTCGTTTTTCTTCCTTCGCTTTTTTCCACTTTTTCTTTGTCAAGTACAACCAAAGTTCTTTTTCGGTAACTGAATCATACCCCAGTAAGCGAAATTCTTCGAGTTTGCTTGCTAACGCCGGTTGTACTTGGGAACGAAAATGATCATTATTATCGCTCTTATCCATTTTTAACTGCCTCCCTTGGGCTTTTTGCAACCCCCTCATTCATGCATCCTTTACAAAAAGCTGTTACTACTTGTCATGCTTTGTCCACTATCAGGCATATAGTTAATTGTAAATGAATTCTTCTTTTTTGAGAAGGTGGGAAACAGCATGTCGAAGTTTTTAAAGGGGACTTTTATCCTGTTAGCGGCCGGCTTCATTACACGCGTCCTTGGCTTTATTTATCGAATTGTCCTTGCACGCAGTATTGGTGAAGAGGGCGTCGGATTATATATGATGGCCTATCCTACGTTTATTCTAGTTGTAACCATCACGCAGTTGGGGCTGCCGGTTGCCATCTCTAAAAATATTGCCGAGGCGGAAGCAAGAAAGGATTATGCAGAAATAAAAAAAATCCTAGTTGTTTCCCTTGCCATTACAATCGGCTTATCGATCATTATCACACCGGCCTTACTCTTACTAGCACCAATCCTATCCACTACACTGTTTACCGATGATAGGACGTTATATCCGTTAATAGCTATTGCGCCTGCATTGCCGATTATCGCGATTTCATCGGTATTAAGAGGCTATTTTCAAGGGCGGCAAAACATGCGCCCATCAGCCATTTCGCAAATTTTAGAGCAAATTGTAAGAATAACCTTAATTGCTACTGCAACAAAGACATTTCTTCCATATGGAGTGGAATATGCGGCTGCGGCTGCCATGGCAGCCTCTGTTTTAGGCGAATTGCTTTCGCTCATTTATCTATTAACTACTTTTAAATTAAAAAAGCGGTTTAGACTTAGAAAAAACTTCTTTCAATTTGTTCATAAAGGGAAGCGGACCTTCAAAGAATTAATGGAAATCGCTCTGCCAACAATGGGGAGCAGAATGATTGGTTCGGTTGCCTGGTTTTTTGAACCAATTGTTGTTGCCCACAGTCTGGCCATTGCCGGGGTCATTGCCGTCGAAGCAACAAAGCAATACGGTGCTCTAACCGGCTATGCAATGCCGCTGTTAATGCTGCCATCCTTTGTAACCTTTTCATTATCCACATCGCTTGTCCCTGCCATCAGTGAGGCAAACACAAACAACAATTATAAATTGATTGAATACCGCCTGCAACAAGCATTGCGATTCGTTTTTATAACGGGCGGACTGGCTGTTATTTTACTTTTTGTTTTGGCGGACCCGCTCATGCAGCTCATGTACGGCTCAACGAAGGGCGCTTATTTTATCCGTATCATGGCCCCATTCTTTTTGTTTTATTATTATCAACAGCCGCTGCAGGCTGTTTTACAAGCACTAAATCTTGCTAGAGCAGCAATGATTAATAGTCTTATTGGTGCTGTGGTCAAAACTGCTGTCATTTTTTTACTCGCTAGCCAGCCTTCTTTTGGAATTACTGGGGTAGCTCTCGGTATTGTCGTCGGCTTTGTACTTGTTACAATCCTCCACTTTGCAACGGTTTTGAAAAAAGTTTCTTTTTCGATATATATTCGCGACTATTTGAAAGGATTTCTAGTGATGGGAGTTTCAGGCTGGTTAGGTTATTGGATTTTCGAAAATATCCTGATCAATGGACATCTGGTCATTAGAGTATTAACTGCAGCATCAGCTATGGCCGTTTCCTATTTTCTCATGGTCGTTTTATTTCGCTTAATAAAAAAGGAGGAGCTAACTCGAATTCCGTGGATTGGAAACCTATTTTCATTTTAGTTTACAAAAACAAGACATGCCGGATCATTAGCATGCCTTGTTTTTATTCATCTTGCAAATCAATAAAAAACTTTCCATTTTCATAGCTGCAAAAGGAAATTCTCTTTACATCCCGATACCCCTTTTTCTTTAATTCCTGACGAAGCCATAGATTGGTTTTATTAATTTTCTTCAAATTTTCTTCCTCAATATCACCATCTAAAATTAACGGGATGGTGATATCTCCTTGCTTGCTTTTTTGTTTATTACTCTTTAGTTTTTCAATAACAGACAGGCTGCCGGAGGATTCTAATATGGCAAACTCCACATCAGCAATACTGCGAATATCCTTCTCTCTTAGCTGGGTCATTAAATCATCAAAATTGTAACGTTGTTTCCGCATCGCCTGCTCATCAATTTTCCCTCGATTAATAATAATACTTGGCTGTCCATCCACCATGTCCCGGAATTTTTTACTCTTTAGCGAAAGGAATGCAAGTGAGATCTGGATGAGCATTAATAGCACCATTGGTAAAATGGCATAAAATATATGGACATCAGGTTTTTCAATGGCAACGACTGCAAGTTCTCCAATCATAATAAAAACGACAAGATCAAGGATGCTTAGTTCCCCAATTTCCCTTTTTCCCATCAGGCGGAAAATAACGAGAATAAGTACATAAAAAATTATGGTTCGAACTACAATCGTTATGTAATTTTCCACAACTGTCGCCCCTTTTTTAGCAATCAATCTTATTATTTCTTATCTACTTCAAATAATTAGAGGAATTAAATCCCATTATCCCTAGAACCAGTAAAAAGGACTGAAATAGTTATTCTACTTTTACCCCTTGATGAATACGCTTGTACTAGGAAAGAAACTTGTATTTATGGCCGGTCCAACAGAAAAATGTAAAAATACAGAATCGGCCTGATGCTGTGAAGGGGGAGAGTTCAAATCGAATCGAAAAGCTTTGGTACATCTATTTTGTACGGTTTAATTTTCATTTTTGCTTTTGCCGTAATATCCAGTCTTATTTTTGCCTTTATCCTTAGGTTTACTTCTGCCCGGGAAGGATCGCTTCAATATGTTATTACGGCATTATCATTCATTGCGCTATTTGGCGGCGGCTTTCTTTCCGGGGGGATGCGAAAAGAAAAAGGCTGGCTTATCGGCGGAATAACGGGGCTCATTTATTCAGTTGTTGTATTTTTGTTTCAATACCTTGGCTATGATCGTTTGTTTGACGCAGAGCAAGTAATCTATCATACCTGCTATACATTAATTGCTATGATGGGTGGAATTTTAGGGGTTAATATTGCGACGAATAACTCGCGGAGATCAGTATAGAAAAAGGAAGCCGGATTTCTACGGCTTCCTTTTCTCCACTATTTTGAAAGGCTTACGCCTTCACCTGCGCCAGCTTCAGTGACTTCACGAATGGCGTTGCGGTCATATGTAAGACGGCTTCCATCTCCACATTTAATCACAACTTTATTTTCATCGATTGAGTCGATAAAACCGTGTAATCCGCCAATGGTTACGATTTTATCCCCCTTTTTCAATTCGTTTTGCATTTGCGAAACCGCTTTTTGGCGTTTTTGCTGCGGGCGAATTAATAGGAAATAAAATAACACAAACATTAAAATCAATGGAACGATTGTACCAAGTCCTCCAGACATTTTCTTTTCCCTCCTTTCAAAAATTATCTATTAGAAATTTTTCGCGTTCGGTTTATTAAAACCATAACGTTCAAAAAACTCTTCACGGAAATCACCAAGCCGGTCTTCCATAATGGCTTGTCTGACTTTCTCCATTAATCTTAACAGAAAATAGAGATTATGGTAAGACGTTAATCGAATTCCAAAGGTCTCATCACATTTAATTAAGTGACGAATATAGGCCCGGCTATAATTTCGGCATGTATAGCAGTCGCACTCTGGATCAAGCGGACCAAAATCTCTTGCATATTGTGCGTTCTTTACTACGAGGCGTCCACTGCTTGTCATTAACGTACCATTACGGGCTATTCGCGTTGGCAGTACACAGTCAAACATGTCAATTCCGCGAATCGAGCCGTCAATTAACGAATCCGGCGAGCCTACCCCCATAAGGTAGCGGGGTTTATTGGTCGGCAATAGCGGTGTCGTGAATTCCAGCACTCGATTCATCACGTCTTTTGGTTCGCCAACCGATAATCCGCCTACAGCATATCCAGGGAAATCCAGAGATGTTAAGTCTTTTGCACTTTGTTTACGGAGTTCCTCATATTCTCCCCCCTGGACAATTCCGAAAAGGCCCTGGTCTTCCGGACGCTGGTGCGCGTTCAGGCAGCGCTCAGCCCATCTTGATGTCCGTTCGACTGATTTCTTCATATATTCAAAAGTAGCCGGATACGGAGGACATTCATCAAAGGCCATCATAATATCAGAACCAAGGGCATTCTGAATCTCCATCGCCTTTTCCGGGGATAAAAATAATTTTTCACCACTCATATGATTACGGAAATGAACCCCTTCCTCTTCAATTTTCCGAAATTCACTTAGACTGAAAACCTGGAAGCCTCCGGAATCGGTTAAAATCGCTCGATCCCAGTTCATAAATTTATGAAGTCCGCCTGCTTCTTTAATGATCTCATGCCCCGGGCGAAGCCACAAATGATACGTATTGCTTAAAATAATCCCGGCACCCATTTCTTTTAAATCTTCCGGCGACATCGTTTTCACGGTTGCCAGTGTTCCAACCGGCATGAAGGCAGGTGTATCAAAAGATCCGTGCGGGGTATGGACCCTGCCAAGCCTTGCCCCGGTCTGCTTACATGTTTTAATTAATTCATAGCGAATCGCAGTCAAATTGTTGTCTCCTTCCATATGTAAACCTTTATTGCATTTCCACAGCCTAAATGATCAACATCGCATCGCCAAAGCTAAAGAAGCGATAGTGCTCCGCTACAGCTGTATTATAGGCATGTAAAATAGGTTCTCTTCCAGCCAAGGCACTGACAAGCATGATTAAAGTTGATTTTGGCAAATGGAAATTAGTAATCATGCCATCGATCGCTTTAAATTCATATCCCGGATAGATAAAAATACTTGTCCAGCCGCTGCCCACAGTGAACTGCCCATCATTCTGGGAGGCAATGGTCTCTAGTGTTCTCGTTGAAGTGGTTCCAACAGTAATGATTCGACCGCCCTTACCTCTAACTTCATTCAAGAGGTTGGCCGTTTCTTCCGTAACGGTATAAAACTCGGAGTGCATATCATGCTCCAGCACATCATCGACACTTACCGGCCGGAACGTGCCAAGCCCGACATGGAGTGTGATAAAGGCAATATGGACGCCCATTCCTCTTATTTCTTCCAATAACGGTTCCGTAAAATGAAGCCCTGCTGTAGGGGCTGCAGCAGATCCAGGTTCGCGGGCATAAACAGTCTGATAGCGATCCCGGTCATCCAGCTGCTCTTTTATGTAAGGTGGCAATGGCATTTCCCCTAGTTGGTCAAGCACCTCATAAAATATGCCATTATAATGAAAATCCAATACTCTGCCGCCATGGTCTGATGTTCCGGTACAAACCGCAGTAAGAAGACCGTCGCCAAATTCAATTTGGGTCCCTTCTTTAACCCGTTTTGCCGGTTTCACAAGTGTTTCCCATTTGTCGCCTTCCAGCTGTTTTAACAGAAGAACCTCGATTTTGGCACCTGTATCGTTTTTCACACCAAAAAGGCGTGCGGGCAATACCTTTGTATCATTTAAGACAAGGCAATCCCCTGCACGCAAATACTTGGTAATATCTTTAAATATTTCATGCTTTATATTGCCCGTTTGTTTATCTAACACCATTAATCGGCTGTCAGTTCTTGTTTTTAACGGGACTTGCGCAATTAATTCTTCTGGCAAATGAAAATCAAACAAATCTACTTTCATAATATGACATCCTAATCTGTATTAAAATCTTAATTTATTCACGTGGCGGGTATCTCCATGCCAAAATGCTGGTAGACAGCCGCTGTTACGACCCTGCCTCGTGGTGTTCTTTGGAGGAAACCGATTTGCAATAAATACGGTTCATAGACATCTTCAATCGTTTCCGCCTCTTCACCAATCGACGCGGCAATCGTATCTAAGCCTACGGGTCCACCGCGAAATTTCTCAATAATTCCTTTTAATAATTTATGATCGATATGATCAAGTCCCAAACTGTCGACCTGCAGCAGTTCAAGGGCTTCTCTTGCAAGAGCAAGGTTAATTGTACCATTTCCCTTTACTTGTGCAAAATCTCTTACCCTGCGGAGAAGTCGATTCGCGATTCTAGGGGTTCCCCTTGCTCTCCTGGCAATTTCAGCTGCTGATGGTTCGTCAATTTCCGTATCAAACAACTCCGCTGTTCGTATGACAATATTTTTCAGCTGATTCTCTTTATAATACTCGAGCCGGCTTAAAACACCAAATCGATCCCGTAATGGAGCTGATAAAGATCCAGCTCTTGTGGTGGCACCCACAAGTGTAAATGGAGGAAGGTCAAGGCGGACTGACCTGGCACTTGGACCTTTGCCAATGACGATATCAAGGCAAAAATCTTCCATCGCCGGGTACAGCACCTCTTCAATCGTCCTCGGGAGCCTGTGGATTTCATCAATAAAAAGTACGTCTCCGGGCTCAAGTGCGGTTAGTATGGCGGCTAAATCGCCTGGCCTTTCAATTGCCGGACCTGAAGTCGTCCGAATATTGACGTCCATTTCATTGGCGATAATGATAGCAAGGGTCGTTTTCCCTAAACCAGGTGGTCCGTAAAGGAGCACGTGATCTAAGGTTTCCTTTCGAAGCTTTGCGGCCTTAATGAAAATATCAAGGTTTTCCTTCACTTGAGTCTGGCCAATATATTGCTTTAATGTCTGTGGCCGAAGGCTTTGTTCCATACTAATTTCGCTTTCGTTTACTTCACTTGAAATGATCCGCTCTTCCATGAAACTTCACCACCTATTTTAAAAGCCGCTTTAGTGCATTCTTAATGTATTGATCGGTTGTCAGCTGTTCTTTTCTTAGCTCAGGTGAAATCTTTTTAATTTCTTTTTCTGAATAGCCAAGGGCTTTCAGGGCAAGAATGGCCTCGTCAAAAGCCAAATCACTTGCTTGTGTTTGCGGTGGAAATTGATCGGCATTGAACAGGTTCGGGAAGTAATCTGGGACAATATCCTGCAATTTTCCCTTTAAGTCAAGTATCATTTGCCGGGCTGTTTTTTTCCCGACTCCCGGAAATTTAATAAGGAAACTTTCATCCTCATTTTCAATCGCCGTAACCACCTGCTGTACCTCACCAGAAGCAAGGATCGCAAGGGCCCCTTTTGGACCGATGCCCGATACATTTAATAGTTTTGTAAATAGTTTTTTCTCTTCTCTTGTTTCAAAACCATAAAGGGCCATAATATCTTCGCGTACGTAATGAAAGGTATAGACCGTTATCATTGTTTCCATTTTTATGGCATAAATAAACGGATTAGGTGTTGCAATTTGGTAGCCAATTCCATTATTTTCTATGACAATATATTCCGGTCCGACAAAATTGACGGTTCCTTTTATAAATTCATACAATCCTATTCTCTCCCTAGTTGAACTCACTGAAGTGAATTCATGCTGTCTTACATTTTAACATAACTATAGATAGGAGTTGAAGAAAATCATATTGTCTAAAAAATCAAAAAAAACAGGCTGATTTGGTTTAATCAGTCTGTCTTGGCAATGTTTCTATTCTTCTTTTACGGAATAAGGCTTAAACGTCTCTAGAACCTCGACATAATGGTCCTTCGATTTTATCGGAATCCCTTGATACAACTCTTCTTGTATTTTACTCTCAAGCTTCTTAATATCTATTTGAAAAAATGATTGAATGATTCGTGACTGACCTGGTCTACCATTAAAAATGGTCAATATTCCTTCCTCAGTAACACCAAAAAATCCATTAGCTTTTAATAGCGGTGATATATCATCCACTTGTTTTCGAAATACATACGTCGAATCATCAATGTCGGTTAGCTGCCACTGGTCATATTTTGCCCAAAAATTTTCCATTGACCAGCATGTTTCATTTACAACCTCCTGACTTATTTCCCCATCAAGATAGATTCTTTCTAAAATAACCGTAATGTTTAGCGGCTGCTGATCTGGCTGTGTTTGATGATGATCCGGTTGTGCAGCAAAGCCGGTCGGTACCATCCTAGGAACACTACAAATAAACATGAAGAGAATAACAGTAACTGCGGCAAACGCAACCCGATATCTTGCTATCCCATTGACCCTCATGTTCCTCACCTCTTATTAGTTAAAAATTGAACAATCTCTTCAGTCCTAGTTTAGCCTTTTTTTGCCTTTAATATCCTTTTTAGAAAATGAATTTAAAAAGGGACAAAGCTTATGTGCTTCATCCCTTTGATAACTATCTTCCACCCTTGTTGCGCTGAATATCATTATGAATGTTGCGGTCGCGTCCAAGTGTTCCCTCATCGGTAATGACAGTTACCGGACGCCCCATCGTGTATGGTTTCACCGCATTTTTAATTGCTCTTTTTGTAGCTGCTGTTTTATCGTTGTCATGTAACTTTACCGATACAATAACTGTATTTCCATACGCTACAGACCTTACATCCCGAACATTATCGATCGCGGCTACTTTGTTTCTAATTTTATTGGAGAAATTATCCTGGAAGTCCGGATTTGTTGCAACCCCGGTGTTTCCCATATTAGTACTTAAATGACCGTGATAATTCATATCGCTTGTACTAAAACGATTATCACGCTGGAAAAAGTTTCGATCTTTTTTGGCTAACGGGGTTGTTGGATTTTTCGGATGTCCATTTTCATCTTTTGTTTGCAGCTGTCTTCTTTTTTGCTCGTTAACCGCAAGATCTTCTTCCCCTAAAGTGTGGTCCATCATATCAGTTATAGCACCATCGTTATCCCTTACTAACGTGTTAGTATTATTTGGGTGGTTTTCATTGGAATAATATCCTATCGGCCGAACAGGATTATTTTCATTCACACCTGCACGATTTTGATCACTTGCACATCCCGCCGCACCTATCAGTAAGAAGGCGGAAAGAGGAATCATCCACTGTTTCTTGTTCAAGCGAAAAACCCCCTCGAAACTTGTCTGAGCATATTGACATGCTCATTAATAGGGTGCTGTTTTCAAGGGGATTTCATTCGCCAGACTTCTTTGGAACAAATGACCAACCTGCCATGAGCAAAAAGTTATCCAAAAATCATTTCACTATTTCCTGTAAACGGTCAACGAATTTTTTCCTTGTGTAAAATTGGCTGATGGATAAATCCATCACCTGCCTGAGTTTTACAGGATCAGTATACAATTTCTCACGAATCAAGCGGTTCCATTCACGAAAAATATCGGCAGGATAAGCTAATGCGTATAAAAAGGCCTCATCACGCAGGTATTTTTGTAATTGCGGGAAACTTCCAAGCTTATCAAATGACCAATCGATATAGGGCAGAATCCGATTGGCATATTGTAAATAATCCAGTGCTGGCGGGCCGACACTGATTAAATCAAAATCAATGAGATGTAACCTTCCGTTCTTATCGCGTATAAAATTATGATGAGCGACATCCCCATGAAGGATGACATAAGGCTCCTTTTGAAAATAGCTGCGATGCTTTTCCATTCCAATTAGCGCCCAATTGCCCCATGCTGCTATTTCTGAGAGAAATGGGTCATTCATAAAATATTTTAGAAAGGAAAAATTATTTAAAAAAAGCTGGAGCCTCTCCGTCCATTTTTCCAGCAAGTGACCTTTAGGGATTATTCTCCGATAGCGGCTCTCAAACGCCGCTGTAGTCTGGTGAAATTGTTCTAGGAGTTCAATCCCTTCTAGCCTATTTTTTTGTGTTTGATAGGTGAAAGCCGTTTTATTTGGGTTAATATACTCGATACATCCAAAATATTTCCCATCAATAAAAAGCTGTTCTTTCGCGGGGGGCACTAGAAATAAATACGTTTTATGAAAGCCTTCTTTTCTAAGTGTCGCTGTAAAGGCTTCTTGTAGCCTAAGTCTGCTGTTTGTATTATACCCTTTTAAAATGTAAGTATGTTTATCGGTTTTTACTAAAAAGACAGATTTTCGAATCGGTACAAACTGAATAATTTTTTCGAAAAATTGCGACTGAAAATAAGAGAGGAGACGATCAAAATTATCATCGTCCCCTGTATTGTTTATTGACGTATTAATTGCTTTCATCTCGGTACCCTGGCATACCGTACGGATTTGTTCCAACGGGGCCCATTCCATAAGGATTCATATATGGCGGCTGGGCAACATTGACAGGTCCCGTATAGGGTGCACTGTAAATTGGCGGTGTCGGCGGGACAAAGTTTGTCGGCAAAGCATTCGGAGCAGCTGCTGCCGGCTGCATGGTCCCCATTACAGGTGCAGGTCCACAGCCGCAATCTCCCATGCCACCTGTTCCTACAGGCAGCCCCTGGGATGGATACCCTTGCATAAATGGCATTTGACTGCCTAAAGCAGGTGCAGCCATGTCTGATGATTCAAAACCATGGACACCCATAACTTGCGGTACTGGACCGCCCATTTGTGGATATCCGTAAGGCATTTGACCCGACGGTTCCATACCGTAAGGACTTGCCATTCCCGGAGCTCCATACATCGATCCAGGCATTACTTGTGCAGTTTGTGCAAATTCTCCCGGATTTTGTGCTGGAAAGCCACCGGTTGCCGGACCTGTCAGCGGGTATCCTGCAGGGGCACCTGTTTGATACCCTGTTGGATAACCCGCTGGCATTTCTCCATAGCCCATTGGCATTTGGCCATAGCCGCCTGGCATTTCTCCATAGCCCGTCGGCATTTGGCCGTAACCCGCTGGCATCTGACCGGATCCTGCTGGCATTTCTCCGTAGCTCATTGGCACTTGACCATAACCTGCTGGCATTTGACCGGATCCTGCTGGCATTTCTCCGTAGCCCATTGGCACTTGACCATATCCCGCTGGCATTTCTCCGTAGCCTCCTGGCATTTGACCATATGCGGCCGGATCCATCATCTGCGGCGGATACCCTGGGTTTTGGGCACCCATCACCCCCCCTGGATTGTATGCCGGGTTCACTACAGGCATTTGCGGCATAAAGGATGACGATTCATCATGGTAAAATTGCCCTGGCATGACTGAGGCACCGGCCACAGCTGGTGCAGCGCCTGGAATCCCATGAATCATTCCCTGGGGCGGCGCCATTGCCATTCCTTGGACTTGTGGATACGGCATTGGCATCATTGGCGGCGGAAATCCTCCCCCAAACGGCGGACAAAAGCCCGGCCCTGGCATGACAGGTGTGCAAGGGACACAATATTCTTGCATTGGCACTTCAATTGGAGCTTCTTGTACCGGAACAGGAATTTCCTTCTTCGGAACTTCCTTTACTTCAGGAAGAATATTTGCTGGTTTCGGCGGCAGATTTGGCTGTACAGTCATGTTGGACATGTTTGACATATAATAATTGTTAATATCAATTTCCGGGACTACTTGTAGAGGCATTTTAGGAGTGTAGGGTACTTTTGGCGCTTCTTTGATGATTGGCTGTTCTTTGGCAATTGGCACTTCTTTTTTAGGTACTTCCTTAATTGGTACTTCCTTAATTGGTACTTCCTTGATTGGCATTTCCTTGATTGGTGCTGGTATAGGCTTCTCTTTGGCAAACGGATGCTCAGCAATCGGCATTTCTTTCTTTGTTCCTAAATTGATTGTTTTTTCCGGTTTATGTGCCCCCATTGGTGCTTCTTTTTTTATATTTCCACCAGTGGTTGGGACTTTTATTTTCATACCGGGCATAATCATATCAGGGTTGCTGAGCTGTGAATTCATCTTTTTCAGCTCTTCAAAATTCACGCCGTACTTCTTGGCGATCTTCCAAAGAGTATCCCCTTTCTGTACGATATGGATCTTCACTCTGATTTCCCTCCTATGGCATAAGTCCATATAGTGTATGTGATAATGGGCAAAGTGCTAACATTCTTCAGAAAAACTTATGCTATTTTTATGAAGAATATGTTTGTCATAACGGAAATTACCTTCTGGATGGAGCTGGGGGAAAGTTTTATTTTTCACGTCAGTATGGTAAAATTGGCTATTATGCCTACTGTGAGGAGCGTTTTTTACATATGGAACAGAAAAAGATTCTTGGGGAAGATAGGAGAAAGTTTATTTTACAATTGTTAAAAGATAGCAGTCTCCCTATTACCGGCAGCGAATTAGCTGAGCAAACCAATGTCAGCAGACAAGTAATTGTCGGGGATATTACGCTTTTAAAGGCAAAAAATGAACCGATTATTGCCACTAGCCAAGGGTATATCTATTTAAAACAGAACTCCAGCCTGCCTGTTTTTGAAAGAACTGTTGCCTGCAGGCACACCCCACAAGATACCGAAATGGAACTAAATTTATTGGTAGATCACGGTGTGTTAGTGAAAGATGTAAAAATTGAACATGCGGTGTACGGCGATTTAACTGCATCGATAATGGTTTCTAACCGCCAGGAAGTAAAGCAATTCTTAAAGAGACTGCAAACGACCAAGGCCTCATTATTATCTGAGTTAACCGGCGGCTTCCATCTGCACACCATTTCAGCCTCCAATGAAAAGCAGCTTGATAAAGCTGAAGCCGCCTTGAAGGCGGAAGGAATATTATTAGAATCATGAAAAGACCCGGAGAACCGGGTCTTTTTTTAATCAAGCTCCACTATGATAGAAGGGTAACTTCCTAAAACCTTTACACCGCAGCCTAATGCTTCAAGTTCCGCAATTGCTCCGGGAATCAATACTTCATCAAGCTTCATTTCAATATCAATAATGAAAAAATAATTGCCAATCCCTGTTTTCATCGGCCTGGATTCGATTTTTGACATGTTTAACTTTCTCCAGGCAAAGGCAGATAACACCTGATGGAGGGCTCCGGCCTGATCCGACGGCAGGGTAACCATAAGCGTGGTTTTGTAATGAGATGAACCGCTTATCGACTCAAAATCCAAGTTCTGTTCTGATAGAACGAAAAAGCTTGTATGATTATAATCAAAATCATGAATATTTTTCTGGACGATGGCCAAACCGTACTCCTTTGCTGCTAATTCATTGGCAATCGCAGCTGACTTTAATTCAGGCTGCTCCATTACCAGCTTTGCTGCTGCCGCGGTGGAGGTCACACTCTCGATGGGCACGCCGCTAAAATGGGTATGGAGGAACTTATGGCATTGGGCAATGGCATGTGAATGGCTGTATACCACGCCCGCCTCCCGCCATGTTTCCTTATTTGCAGGATGAACCATCAAATGCTGTTTAATTGGCAGTGTTATCTCACCCACAATTGGAATTTGAACAACATGGGTCAAATAATCCAGGGTAATATTTACTGAGCCTTCTAGGGCATTCTCAACCGGAACCACGGCCAAATCTACTTTTTTAGCGACAAGGGCATCCATACTTTCAGGGATGGTGCGATACGGCTCAAGATCGTATCCCTGAAAAATATTTTTCACTGCCATTTCTGTAAATGTTGCTTTTGGTCCTAAAAAGCCTACTTTCATTGTTTCCCCACTCCTTGTATAAATGAGCAAGCGCTTGTTCAGCACTAAAACTTCTTTTTCAAAATTTTTCGTCTTATTCTTTTAAAAAGAAAGCTGAGCACAGCCCAGCAGACAAAAAGTCCGCTATGCACCCGTACCCAGCACGTCAACCTTCTCGACAAATTCTAATTTTCGTAAGTTTGCGAGTAAATCATCGAGCTCTGTTGTCATACTCGATGTATGCAATGATAATGTTACATTTGCCCTGCCTTGCAGCGGGATGGTTTGGTGTATCGTTAAGACGTTACAGCCAGATGCAGCAACGACACTTAACAATTTTGACAATGTCCCGGAGCGATCTTCCAAGTGAAAGAAGAGTGAAATAATTTTCTCCTTCTGAATGGTCGAAAAAGGAAAGACTGTGTCCCTGTATTTATAATAGGCACTTCTGCTCAAATCAACCTTTTGAACAGCATCTGCAATCGATTCTGCCTTGCCCCTTTCAAGCATGTCCTTCACATCGATTGTTTTTTTCATCGCTTCGGGCAAAACATCCTCACGGACCAAATAATATTTTTTATCAAAATTAGCCATATCCCTCTACCTCGTTCTCTTACAAAAAAAACTATCTACTCTATAAACTCAAATTCGAATTCCAGCAATTTCACGACATCCCCGTCTTTTGCCCCGCGCTGTCTCAAAGCATCATCGACACCAAGTCCACGTAACTGGCGGGAGAAACGGCGAACAGATTCTTCACGGGAAAAGTCTGTCATTTTAAATAATCTTTCGAGTTTTTCACCTGAAAGGACAAATGAGCCATCCGGGTCTCTTGTGATCGTGAAGTTTTCAGGATCTGCCTCATGTTTATATAATACACGATTAACACTTGATTCTTCTTCTTCATGCTCAAGCGGGAACTCCGGTGTTTCCTCTAACTTATCAGCTACAGCGAATAATAACTCTCGCAGCCCTTTACGAGAAACAGCGGAAATAGGGAAGATTGGATAATCCTCTTCAAGCTGCTCTTTAAACTTTTTCAGATTTTCTTCTGCTTCCGGCATATCCATTTTATTAGCGACAATGACTTGCGGGCGCTCGGTCAAACGAAGATTATACTCTTTTAATTCACGATTAATCGTCAAATAATCTTCATATGGGTCCCTGCCTTCAGTCGCTGCCATATCAATTACATGGACGATTACCCTTGTCCGTTCAATATGCCGTAAAAATTGATGACCCAGGCCGACACCTTCACTAGCCCCTTCAATTAGTCCCGGCAAATCGGCCATGACAAAGCTTCTGCCGTCTTCTGTTTCCACCATCCCAAGATTCGGAACAATCGTGGTAAAATGGTATTCCGCAATTTTTGGCTTTGCAGCGGATACAACCGATAATAATGTAGATTTTCCTACGCTAGGGAAACCGACAAGTCCAACATCAGCTAACAGTTTTAATTCAAGAACTACATCGCGTTCTTGACCTGGCTCGCCATTCTCAGCGATTTCCGGTGCCGGATTTGACGGTGTGGCAAAGCGCGTATTTCCCCGGCCGCCGCGGCCGCCTTTGGCAATAACAGCCTGCTGCCCGTGCTCAACTAAATCGGCAATAACCTCATTCGTTTCCGCATCCATAACAACCGTTCCAGGCGGCACCTTGACAATCATATCCTTAGAGCCTCTGCCATGCTGGCCCTTGGACATGCCATGCTCACCACGATCTGCTTTAAAATGGCGCTTATAACGGAAATCCATTAACGTCCTTAGTCCTTCGTTCACCTCAAAAACGACACTGGCTCCCTTCCCGCCGTCACCGCCGGCAGGGCCGCCATTCGGAACATATTTTTCTCGGCGAAACGCGACCATCCCGTTACCGCCGTCGCCGCCTTTTACATAAATTTTGACCTGATCGACAAACATTTAATTCCTCCAGTTTTGCACATGTATTCATATCAAACCATAAAAGGTTTCATCTTGGCATAAAAACTTCAAGTGCAAGTTCATTTTCAGTAAATTCCTTGACCACTACATTCACAGTTGAGTCGGTAAGAAATTGTTCAATGAGTATCCGTTTTATTATTATCCCGCTAAAATCAAAAAAGAAACGAACACCATTTGATTGCGGTTCAATTGTAATCGATAAATGATTTTCTTGAAATTGCTCTATTGACTGATTTAAACATAAAAAAAAGGAATTTGTCCAATTTGTCATGCCAGCGTCATCAACTTTTATTGATTCTGAATCGTGAAGTACCTCATATTCCAATTTAAAAGAAGGATTCTCCCAATTGGATTTTAATAACAAAGCAGCTAACAATGGCATCTGTAAATTAGAAAGCTTTGTTTCATGCTGCGTTTCAATGACAATTTCATCAATGACTGCTTTTGCCCGGTCGATGCGATTTAAATCCAAGTTCCCCTTTATTAGCTGGAGTTTATTTAACCAATCATGTCGTGAGTGCCGCAGCACTTCGACGATATCCCATTCTTTCCCCATACGTACACTCCCACATTAATTGTTGGATCCTGTTTCTGATAGTATATCAAAAAAACAAACATGAGTAAGCATTTTTATATTCGAGGAGAAAAGAAGCTTTTACGAAGTAGGTTTCCTGAAGTGTTTAGTTTAGTTGGAAGATGTACTTTCGTTAGCAAAAAGAAAACTCTAACCAAACAGGTTAGAGTTTTCATGAATGACAATTAAGCTTCTTGAGCTGCTGGATATACGCTCACTTTTTTACGGTCACGACCTAAACGTTCGAATTTTACAACGCCGTCGATCTTTGCAAAAAGAGTGTCATCTCCGCCGCGGCCTACGTTTTCACCTGGATAAATCTTTGTACCGCGTTGACGGTAAAGGATTGAACCACCAGTTACAAACTGACCGTCTGCACGCTTCGCACCAAGGCGCTTTGCGATGGAGTCACGTCCGTTCTTTGTAGAACCTACTCCCTTTTTAGATGCAAACAACTGAAGATCTAATTTTAATAACATTTATTCCACCTCCTGCTTTTTGAAGGTAATCTTTATGTGCTTTCCGTACTCTTCTTCAATCGTCCGTAACGAAACGACCATTGTCTCAAGGATCAGCTGTACTTTCCCTTGGATGTCATTCGGAAGTTCATCCGGGACAACGCAGCGGAGAAACCCATCTGCTCGATGTTCAAGGTCTGGGGTGACACCCGTCAATTCGTGCAATGCGTTGATGGCCCCAACGGAGACAGCAGAAACACCTGCACAAACGATATCCTTCCCCCGGTCAGCGAATAAAGCATGACCGCTCATTTCGAAAGATTGAATCATTCCGGAGTCAGTACGATTAATCGTAATTCCAATCATCTATTTTCCAACACCTTACGCGTTGATTTTTTCGATGACTACTTTTGTGTAAGGTTGACGATGACCTTGTTTCTTACGGTTGTTTTTCTTCGCTTTGTACTTGAAAACAACGATTTTCTTCGCACGGCCTTGTTTTTCAACTTTAGCTGTAACAGTAGCGCCTGCAACAACAGGGCTTCCAACTTTTACAGTTTCACCGCCAACGAAAAGAACCTTGTCAAAAGTAACTGATTCACCAGCTTCAACATCTAATTTTTCAATGTAGATTGCTTGGCCTTCTTCGACTTTAAGTTGTTTACCGCCAGTTTCGATAATTGCGTACATGAACTGCACCTCCTTATAAACTCAGACTCGCCATCCCCAGGCGTCCCCGCAAATTTTGCAGAAATCTTATTACCTGTTCTGTGCGGTTGTAGCACGGGTGCTACAAACATAACATTAGAATACTAACATAATTTAATGAAAAGTGTCAATAGCTTTTAGGGAGATATCCCGTTCATCGCCAAATTGTTTTATGATGTAATACGGCTTGGGTGCTTGCTGGATTAAAAAGTATAGTTTTAAATGAAGCAATTCTTCTAATGCCTGTCTATGGACTTCATTTTCGCCTAGAAGGGTTGCTTTTACCTCTTCGGTTGTCTCAATAAGAATGGCTTCAAAATCAGCATGACGGTGCTCTAGAAGCTCTCGCTCAAGTCTGAATGCAGTGGTTTCGGTGCTAAGGATCCGTCCCGTGCCATCGCAGACAGAACATTTTACTTGTAGTGCCTCCGAGATGGTAACTTTAGTCCTTTTTCTAGTCAGCTGCAGAATTCCGAGCGGTGTGAAGCCGATGATTTTTGTTCTTTTTTCATCTCTGGTTAATTCAGTTTCGACAGTATCAAGAACAGCCAGCTTGTCCTGCTCGCGCTTCATATCAATAAAGTCAATCAGGACAATCCCGCCGATATCACGGAGTTTGAGCTGTCTGATAATTTCCTTTGCAGCTAGTTGATTGGTTTTGAGAACGGTATCCAGATAATCGGACTTACCGGAAAATTTCCCTGTATTTACATCAATAATCGTCAAGGCTTCTGTTTGATCAAAAATAAGATAGGCACCGTGATCGAGCCAGACAATCCGTTTTAAGGCCTTATCAATTTCATGCTCCACCTGATTGGCTGAAAAAATGTTTTCTTTCCCGTTGTAATAGGTGTACGTCAGGTTGGCGTTGTACTGCTCAAGCATCTTTTTGATGGCTACATCATCGACAATCACTTCTCCTGCTTTCATTTTTTTTATTTGGGCCAGGATCATTTCGATAAAAGTATCTTTTTGAAAAACCAGTCCCGGCTTCTTCGGGGTTGTCTGGACGAGTTCTTGGTATTGTTGTCTTAATGTTTGCAGCTCTTCTTGGATTTCTTCGTCTGTAGAAGAGATGATAGAGGTGCGAAAAATAATCCCCTCTTCCTCCGTTGTGAGGCGGCTGCCGAGGCGCCGAAGTGCAGCTTGTCTGGATTCATTAGCAATTTTTTTTGAAACTGCCACATACCGCCCTTTAGGCATGTAAATAAGCTGATTTCCTTCCATTTCAATAATTCCTGTTACTTTTGGCCCCTTCGTGCCGGTGGCATCCTTGTCCACCTGAACGAACATTTTTTCTCCTTGGTGAACGAAGGAAGTAACATTTTTATGTTTTTCGGAAGCAAGTACGTATGATGGGAGGCTGTCACGGTGCAAATAGGCGTTTTTTTCTTCACCTATGTCGATAAAAACAGCATTCATCCCCGGTAATACCTTTGTCACCGTCCCAAAATAAATATTACCGACCAGAGAGCGATGTTCTGGTCGGTCAAATACAATCTGTTCTATGCGATTATTTTTCAAATAAGCAAATCGCTTCTCTCGTGCATTGTAATTGATAATTAAAGTTTCCAAACCTAGCGTCCTCGCTTTTCATATATACATGTATTATACCCTTTTTTACGGCTGTGTTAAACTTGGCTGTTGATTTCCGCTCCAGGCACTTCGCTTTCCGCGGGCGTGACGGGGAGCCTCCTCGTCGCTTCGCTCCTGCGGGGTCTCCCCTGCCCCGTACTCCCGCAGGAGTCTTCGTGCCTTCCGCTCCAATCAACAGTTTAAAAAAACCACCAGTGACCTTTAACACAGCCATTAATATAAAAAGAGAAGGTCGCTGATTTTATCGGTTAGCCGCTTTTCCGTAAAGTAAGCGTGCAGGAGCTCGTTCTCATCCAATGTACCTGTTTCCTTGCCGCCAGCTTCAACGATAATTGGATGCTTGCAGCCGCGTTGAAATTTTTCTAACACATGAATGAGTAAATCCTGTTCATTAGCCTGGATCGGCTTCAATGCCTGAAGACTGGATTTTTTCCCGTAATAGCGCTCTAATAAAAATCTCATAAAGATAAAGCGCCGCTGCTTCCATTCATGATAGAGCGAGAAAAATAAGAAAGCAATCACAACCCATACGTTAATATTAGAGGGTGCAGCCAGCAAAATGATGATTGAAAACAAGAAGAGGCTGAAAAACGAAATCATTAATGTCAAACGATGGGCACTCGGAAAAGAACTTTTTAATGATAGCAGTAAAAAGACCAGTTTTCCGCCATCCAGCGGCCAAACGGGAAAAAGGTTGAAGATAAAAATCATGACATTATAGCTGATAAATAATTGATATAAGTCCTCAGGGATTACCTGCAGCGAAAATAAGACATACGCGACCGCGACCATCCACACATGCTGGAGCGGCCCGGCGAGCACGACAATCGTTTCTTCCTTTAACGGACGATTGCCGTGTTCATCCATTTCAGCCACTCCGCCAAATGGAAGAAGAGTAATTTTTTTTATTCGCCATGAAAAAAAAGAAGCTGCAGCAGCATGCCCCATTTCATGGATAAAAATAATCGCGAGCAGCAGAGAGACTTCCAGGAAATACCCGGTAGCAATCGATAAAGCAATCACAATCCACAGCAAAGGATGGATTTGAACATGCCGGAGTAAAGTAATAGCTCTATTCAAAGCGAATCACCTGAATCGGATCGATGAATGAATCGTCTTTTTTTATTGCAAAGTAATACTTACCTTTAGTCTTATCTTCACCTGTTGATGCGGAAACCGTGCCAACGACCGTTCTTTTATCAATATGATCATATTTATTGACCTTAACTTCCTCTAAATTGCCATACCAGGTTTGCGATCCATCGCTATGCTGGACAATGACCGTTTTGCCTAAGTCGTCTTTGATCCCCGCAAAAGTTACAAACCCATCGTCAATCGATTGAACAGCGGCACCTTTTGTCGTTTCAATCATGATACCCTGACCATTTTTCTCAAAGTTTTCAAGGATTTTCCCCATCGCCGGAACGGAAAAATTCTCCTCTTTGACCACTGCCTTTTTTCCGGCTTGATCGTCTTCTGAAAATGGCAGCAAGGCTAATGGTTTACCGAACTTGTCTTCATACCAGTTTGAAACAGTGGCAAACTGAAAATCCTTGTCCATTTGCTTTGAAACAAAGTCCCTTACCGGCTCAAAAGTTGACCCTTGATTGCGAAATAATATGGCAACCACTAAAAATAGGAGCACTGACGCCAATATTTTAAAAAAGAACACTTCCTTTTTAAATAATGGATGCACCTCATCCCCACTGCCGTTGTCTGTTGGGCCAATATAATTGTAACCGTACTTTTCATCATCACCTGGCCAAGCCACTTGGCGATCCGGTGTTTTAGTTGTTGATCCCTGCTCTTTTTTCCTCTTGGCGATTCGCCGCCGTATTTCTTCCGGTGTAGACCGCGCCATACCCATCAACCCTTTTCCCGCTGTTTTGTACAAGTTTATGAAAGAGAATGGCAGAGTATGACTTCACACACAGCTTATCCAAAATTTTATTGAGACTGAATAAAAATAGCCTGTCCACTTTTACGCGGCCAGGCCAAATCTATTAACGTACTCCAAAAAACTTCTTTATTTTTGTAAAGACGCCTTTGTTTGCTTCTTCAAGCGGCTGAAGCGGGATAGATTCCCCAAGGATCCTGCGTGCAATATTTCGGTAGGCAATAGACGCGCGGCTGTTTGGATTCATGGCAATCGGTTCCCCGTGGTTAGAGGCTTTAATCACCTCTTCATCGTCAGCAACAATACCAATAAGATCTATCGATAAATGCTGGGTGATTTCATCAATATCAAGCATATCGCCGCTCTTCATCATATGATTGCGGATTCGGTTGACTACTAATTTAGGCGCTTCCATATTTCGTTGTTTCTCAATCAGGCCGATAATCCGGTCAGCGTCTCTTACAGCCGAGACCTCTGGTGTTGTAACGATAATCGCCCTATCTGCCCCAGCCAAAGCATTCTGAAAGCCCTGTTCAATACCTGCGGGGCAATCAATAATAATATAATCATAGTCTTGCTTTAATTCGTTAATTAGTTCCTTCATCTGTTCGGGCTTAACGGCTGATTTATCAACCGTTTGTGCTGCTGGCAGCAAATATAATAACCCGTCAAAGCGTTTGTCCTTGACCAATGCCTGATGGGTTTTGCACCGCTTTTCCACTACATCGACAAGATCATAAATGATTCTATTTTCGAGTCCCATAACGACATCCAAGTTTCGAAGACCGATGTCCGTATCTACTAAGCATACTTTTTTACCTTGAAGGGCCAGAGACGTGCCAATATTAGCAGAAGTCGTGGTTTTCCCTACTCCGCCCTTACCGGATGTAATTACTATTGCTTCTCCCACCTTAATGTCCCCCTTCGAACCTGTTTAAATTAGGCCGTAATTGAATTAAAACTTGTAATCTATCAACAATGATCTGCCGGTTCTCATCTATGTATGCGCATTCCATTTCCCGCTTCTCATTGTTTTGGCTGTGATCCGGCGCACGATTGATCGCATCACTAATCTTAAGCTGGGTTGGTTTCATGCTGGATGCCGCGATGACTGCATCCTCATTGCCAAAGCAGCCCGCATGCGCCACTCCTTTTAATGAACCCATGATAAAGATATTGCCCCCGGCAGCAACCGTTCCACCGGGATTCACATCTCCTATTAAGAGTAAATCACCGGGGACCTTCAGCACTTGACCAGAACGAACAATGCTAGAAACGGTTACGACCTCGTTTTCAGCCTTTAGCCGGTCTGCTTCTTCCCTTGTAATAACATCCGATTCAATTTCATCCACCACTAAATTTTTCTTTTGGCGAATTAAGTTCTTCAGTTCTTCCCGCTGCCCTTCGGTTAAATACCGGTTACCGACATTTACTTTCACAGAGATTAAGTTGCGCTCCTCCTGTGACCTGGAGTTGGCGGAAAGCTTTTGATCAAGTTCCTTTTTCAGTTCCTCAAATGAACATATATCATCAAGATGAAGGACAAGCCCTTCCTTCGTACCTTTTATTGTAACATTTTGCCGTTTTTTCATGGAGAAATTTCACCTCATAATTAAAAAAAGCCATTTTGGAACAAGCAATTTTTCGTTTAAGAAACTTGCTTGCCGTCAACCCTATTCCGAATCAAAGTACTGACATCTAAACTTAAATTCGACATGAACAGTCCATTCTCCTTTTTTTAGCCGATAAGAAAGTTTTACTTTCTTATCAGGCATAAGTGCAACTACGCCTCTGCCTTCTCCTAACGGCAAGTTTTCTTTAAGAAAGAAAACTAGAGACTTCTAGAATTCATTCCGATCTTTGTGCTTCGGCATGCTTTTCAAAAAGTCTCTTAAAAGGATATCCCGCAATGACAAGAAAGATGGCATTTAAGATCAGGGTCGGATAAAAACGCAAATTGATAAAGCTCTTAAAATCGAGGTTGGTTACATGGATTAAATGATCCATTTCGTAAACCCCCACTTCTAATAAGGCGATGCCAAAAAGCGATACAATGAAGGCAATCAAAAAATTAGTCTGCATAATATGCATGATTTTTGAAATAAGATAACAAACGAATGGATAAAGAAATAAATAGATCCCTATAATTTCGATATAGACAATATCAAACAATAGTCCAAAAATAGCTCCATAAATAATTCCCTGCTTCTTTCCAACATAAATGGTCAGAAATAAAAGAGCAGCAAATAGAAAATGGGGAGCAATAATTCGGTTCCGCCCAAACATCTCCGCCGGTGAATATTGAACAAAAAGACTTTCTAAAATAAATAAAAAGAGAAATAAAAGAGGAAGAAGGAATTTTTTCACGATTCCTCCTCCTTCCCATCTGTCTTTTCGGCTGCATCTACCGGTATCATATCTGTTTTTGTGATGAGCACATTTTTGATATCATAAAAATCTGCTCCGGGCTTCACAAGGGCTGTCAGATTCAAACCATACTGATCCTGCTTCACTTCAACGACCTTTCCAATCAATAACCCTTCCGGAAAAATCCCGCCTAATCCGGAGGTGGTGACGATCTGGTCTTTTTCGATTTTCGCTCCTGAAGGGATGGCCTTAACCATAAGCAATTTTTTCTCTTTATCATAACCTTCAACAAGTCCATACACCTTGGTTTCGCCCTGGATGATGGCGGAAATCCGGTTTTTCGGATCCATGGAGCTCAACAGCTGTACGCTTGAACTGAATTGGGTGACATTTTTTACTTTTCCAATCAGGCCGCTTGCTGTAACAACAGCCATATTTTTCTTCACACCTGCTAATTTACCTTTGTCGATAATAATCATTTCATGCCAACGATCAGGGTTTCTGCCAATAACAGTAGCTGGAAGTGGTTCAAAATCTCTCAGGGTCTTTTCCTCACCAAGAACATCACGCAATTCTTTATTTTCTTTATTCAACACTTGAACCTGGGCTTCAAGGCTGGCAAGATTTTCGATGCGTGACTTTAATTCCTTATTCTCTTCATATGTATTGGTTAAGTCCTGGAGATTTTCAAAAAAGCCGGCAACATAGTTGGTAGGCTTTGAAACCAGGGATTGAACCCAGCCAGTTGTATCTTTGACAAATTGCTCCGGCCAGGACAGCTTACTTCTCTCCCTTAAAGAAAACCCAATCAATGCCACGAGAACAATAATGCTGACAAGCAAAATAATCAGTCGTTTATTCAAAAAGAACTGTGGCATGATTATACACCTCTATTTTTCTAAAATCTTTTACATTCAAAAACCCAGCACTGTTAACGCGAATCCTTAGCTTTGTTTTTAAATAAATGAATATGGTCGAGTGCTTTTCCTGTTCCAATGGCGACACAGTCAAGCGGATTCTCGGCAATCAGGACAGGCATTTTCGTTTCTTCGCTAATCACCCTGTCCAAATTGCGAAGCAGCGCACCTCCGCCAGTAAGAACGATTCCACGGTCCATAATATCTGCAGCAAGTTCCGGCGGCGTCTTTTCTAACGTATTTTTCACCGCTTCCACAATCGCATAAACAGTATCACTCAAGGCAGTGGCAATTTCCTTCGCAGTAATTTCGATTGTTTTTGGCAGACCTGTTAATAAATCACGCCCGCGAATTTCCATATTGTCAATTCCTTCAGTAGTGCCGGCAGAGCCAATTTCCACTTTTATGGTTTCCGCCGTGCGCTCCCCAATCATTAAGTTATAATTTTTACGAATATATGAAATAACGGAATCATCCATTTCATCGCCAGCCACACGAATCGAAATGCTTGTTACGATTCCTCCTAAGGAGATGATAGCAACTTCGGTCGTACCGCCGCCAATATCCACGACCATACTGCCGGTTGGCTCCCAGACTGGCAGGTTGGCGCCAATTGCCGCTGCAAACGGTTCTTCAATCGTATAGGCATCCTTTGCCCCTGCTTGTCTGGTTGCATCAATGACTGCTCTTTCCTCAACTGCGGTAATACCTGAAGGCACACAGACCATCACATATGGCTTGCCGGAAAAAAGATTATTACTTTTCTGTGCCTGACGAATATGGTGCTTCATCATTGCTGCCGTTATTTCGAAATCAGCAATAACCCCATCCTTCATCGGTCTCATGGCGACGACGTTCCCCGGTGTCCGTCCAATCATATTTTTAGCGTCGTTCCCTACCGCTACGATACTTTTGGTATCTGTTTGCATTGCCACAACTGATGGCTCCCGTAAAACAATACCTTTTCCTTTTACATAAACGAGGGTGTTCGCTGTCCCCAAGTCAATCCCAAGATCTCTAGGTCTAATTCCAAACATAATGTTGTATCTCCCTTTCTGATACGAAATGCAATATTCTAATAGGCAGGTAATCACCTTAATTATCATGTCTATTTTCGTACTATTTATATAGCCCTGTTCAAAAACAGTCCTAAAAAATCATACCCAATATTATACCGCTACGTCAAATATTATCCTAGTGTTATAAATACCCTTTTTCCTTTAATGATACAAACTTATTTTCGCCAATGATCAGATGATCGAGGAGCTCGATGCCAATGATTTTGCCGCATTCAACCAGCCGCTTTGTGACCTCGATATCTTCGCGGCTTGGTGAGGTGTTTTATCAAGAGTAAATTATTAAAAATCCATTAACATCAATGTCTTTACTTTAAGTACATATCTTTAACGTGGTAAATCAAAAAAAAAAATACAATGTAATTATTAGATGACAATTGATTACGGTCAGAAGAATGTACAACAAAAAAAACTAATTCCTTTTTATTTTATCGAGGAATTAAGCTTCTGACCTGCAACAATCACGCCCAATTTCGGAATATCTATAATATGATTTCGATCTTAAATTATCTACTTTAACTGACGCTACCTGCTCGTTAAAGAAGACCTATTTAAAAAAGTTTATACTGCACCTGCCTTTATTATGTAAGTAAAAGTAGTGAAGCTTTAAATTGGTTTTCAAAAAAGTAGGGTTGATTATTTCTTTTTCATCAATTATTATTGTGTTATTATCACAATATCAGAAAGGAGGCAAAAAGTAATGGGAATTGATTTCATTAATGTCGAGTTTAAAAAGCATGTAAAAGTTTCAGGGGATTTAGGTACAACGGGATCAGTATGTCCTTTTTCACAAAGACAAAAAATGGAAACACTACCGGAAAACTTTTTGCCTCCTTTTATATAATGGGCAAAAATTTATGAATCTATTGCATTTGTAAAAATGCATACAAATGATTAGGCGCCGGTTGTTAAACTGGTGCCTTTTTTTGTTTGATCAGTTCAGTTAGTTTGGAGAACCGAATCTTTAATCATGCTGTAGAAATATGGTGAGTTCGTTGATTTGGTTTTACAATATAAATAGATATGAGGTGAGGTTTATGGTGAAAGCAGTGGATTTAGCCTCCTAAAATCACAATATATTTTAGGAGGAAATAAAATGAAAAATGATAGTAAATCTAAAGAAATGATTCAATTTGAAAAAAGGGGTTCTACTAGGCTTTTAATGATGGTACTCTCCCTATCTGTACTTGTAGCTGCGATTACGGTTGATTTAGTCAATCCCGTACTTCCACTAATAAGCAAAGATTTAGAAGCTTCGAAATCTCAAGTGAGTTGGATAGTTAGTGGTATTGCACTTGTTCTTGCGATTGGAGTTCCGATTTATGGTCGAATCTCAGACTTTTTTGAGTTACGAAAGCTATATATCTTTGCCATTATGATTCTGGCAAGTGGTAGTCTTTTATGTGCAATTGCCCCGAACCTCCCATTGTTGGTTTTGGGAAGAATGGTTCA
The DNA here is from genome assembly GCF_049463095.1 of Neobacillus sp. 19. NCBI lineage: Bacteria > Bacillati > Bacillota > Bacilli > Caryophanales > Bacillaceae > Neobacillus > Neobacillus sp. 19. Next base: position 177,989 of record NZ_JBMPZU010000058.1, read on the forward strand.
GGGTGCTGGGATGTCCGCAATTCCAGTTCTATCAGTCATTGCAATTTCGAAGGTTTTCCCACAAGGAAAACGTGGGGGAGCTTTGGGAATTATCGCAGGAAGTATTGGTGTTGGAACTGCTGCTGGTCCAATATTTGGTGGAGTAGTTGGTCAATATTTAGGGTGGAATGCCTTGTTTTGGTTCACATTTTTGTTAGCCATTATGATTGTTATTGGTGCCTACTACGCGTTACCGACAATTAAACCGGCAGAATCCGTAGGAAGCAATAAGAACTTTGATTTCATTGGTGGTTTATTGCTCGGCCTCACAGTAGGATTACTCCTTTTTGGCATCACTCAAGGAGAAACTTCTGGTTTTTCTTCGTTCTCATCGTTAACTAGCCTAATTGGTTCTGTTGTAGCTTTGGTGGGATTTATTTGGAGAATTGTTACCGCAGAAAATCCATTTGTACCACCTGTCCTGTTCAATAACAAGGATTATGTCAATACGGTCATAATTGCATTTTTTTCGATGTTTGCTTATTTCACTGTTCTTGTGTTCGTCCCATTACTAGTCGTTGAGGTGAATGGACTCTCTTCTGGACAGGCTGGAATGATATTGTTGCCAGGTGGTGTGGCTGTTGCAATCTTATCTCCCTTCGTTGGCCGTCTTTCTGATCGATTTGGGGATAAACGTCTGATAATTACAGGGATGACTCTGATGGGGCTGTCTACCTTATTCTTGTCCACCTATGCATCTGGTGCTTCACCTCTGTTAGTTTCCGTGGGGGTCCTCGGAGTAGGGATTGCTTTTGCATTCACGAATTCTCCCGCAAATAACGCCGCAGTAAGTGCACTCGATGCAGACAAGGTTGGTGTCGGAATGGGGATTTTCCAAGGTGCTTTGTACCTTGGAGCAGGAACTGGAGCAGGTATGATTGGAGCATTATTATCCGCTCGACGTGATGCTACTGAGCCGATAAATCCATTATATATATTGGACGCTATGTCCTACTCAGATGCGTTCCTTGCAGCTACAGGGGCAATACTCATTGCCTTAATAGCTGGATTAGGTTTAAAAAAGCGTGGGTAATAACTTAGTTATGTAAAGATTAGTTATTGTTTAGTTCATCTTCTATAGTTTAAGCTGTAAATAAATAGCTTAGGAATCACGCAAATTTGACTTTCTTAGAATAGAATACTTTTAAGTAACTCAACTTTCGTACACTGTTTTATTGGTGCGAAAGTTGAGTATGTTAAGGATGAAACAATGAAAACATTGGTGATCGTTTCTCACCCAGATATGCCAAATTCTCGAATCAATAAAGTTTGGGTAGAAAAAGCAGCGTCCTATTCAAACGAAATTACCATTCATGATCTTTATAGAGAGTATCCTGATTTTATTATAAATGTAAAAAGAGAGCAGGAATTAGTTGAAAATCATGATAATATTATTTTTCAATTTCCATTATATTGGTATAGTTCTCCTTCATTATTAAAAAAATGGATCGATGAAGTGATTATATATGGATGGGCTTACGGATCAAAGGGTAAAAGAATATTTTATAATCGAAAATTAGGATTAGCTATATCAGCTGGCGTAAAAAAGGTGAATTTACAAGTATGGGTAAAAACAAACATACATTAACCCAGATGTTAACACCATTCAAATCTTTATGTGCATTCATTCATGCTGAATATGTACCAGAGTTTGTACTTTACGGTGCTAATTCGGATATGAAGAGCGAAGAGATACAGAAAAGTGCTAATGAGTATTTGCAATATATTAAAAAGTATTATTTAAGAGCATAAAACACTTCTGCGATCATGCCAACAATACTAGAAGAAAGCCCATTTCCCCTTAACACATTTAGGGAAATGGGCTATTGAAGTTATTGAAGGTTTTAGCGATTTCATTTTAGGTAGCCAATTCAAAGTACCCAATAAATTCCAAGAAACACAAATCTGCTAAAACAGCTTGCCATGTAATTTTTGAACTTGATCCTTTAACCGTTCATTCTCTTCTTCTAACGCCTTTATACGGCTTTTTAAGGTTTTTATTAATACGTCCTCTGAACGAGGGCTTTTACTAGGTTTACGGGGGGTTAACTCACTTATCTGCATACCTCTTAATGTCTCCACTCTAGTTCTAATATCTTTTTGTTTGTAAAGCCATGACTTTGAAACATTTGCTTTTTGTGCAACGGAATTAAAATTAATCTTCTCTTCTTTCAATGCCATCTCTGAAATTGTCTTTTCAACCCTAATTCTTGTTTTCTCCGACTTGTCTTTAGCTAGCTGAACTATGGCAGTTGTGTTACCTTTTCTAATCATTTTAATTCGTCTCCTTTAACGAATGAATAATCTGTTCTAATCTATTTTTAACACGTTCATTGGTTTCAACCTGACGCTGCCATTGGTTTTGTTTAGCCCTATTTAGTATTTCTTTAGTTCGGTCTAAGTGCTCTTCATGTTCATTAAGAAATTGTTTACTTGTACAGAAATTCGTACAATCTAAACATGCATTTGCGTGAGGACATGGTCCTGCAATTACTGGTAACCGACAATAGCCATTAGGAAGTGCCTGTGCATTGATATTCTTTTTAAACCATTGAAGATCTGTATTGTCAGCTTCAGTATTTTCCTCACTTAAATCCAGAATGCTACCGTTATTCGTTACTAAGGTTTCCTTAAATTTCGTAAATTCCTTCTTTAGGGTTTCATCAAAAATATGTGCATATCTTGCCGTCATTTCCGGTGATTCGTGACCCAAGAACTTCTGGACAATATGTTGTGGCACTCCGTTATTTATCATTCTAGTGCCAACTGTATGCCGAAAGGCATGAGCATGAAAACGAAAAATTTCTCCGTTGCTGTCCGTTATCTTTTCTTCATAAGCTAGTTCATTTAATTTAACCCTAAAGGTATCTTGTTTCAATGGTGAGCAATCTTTTCGGGGAAACACATATACACATCCATCATCGAGTTCATCAGCCACCCTTTGCTCTTGAACTAATATCAATGCAGCAATTTCTTTAGAAATAGGAATGATATGCTCTTTCTTCATTTTCCACTGATAATACTTTAAAAAGCAATCCCCTTCTTTATCGGTTATGACGCTCCCTTTTTTCAATGTACAAAGTTCACTGATACGCATCCCGCATTCTTGAAGTACCATAACCATTGTAGCAATATAAGGTTCCAATTTATCTAATTTCCCATTTAATTGTTCAAGTATATGTTCATCAATATAACGTGGTAGTGCCTTCGGCACTTTAGGGTAATCTTCTTGAAAGATAAGGATCTTAGAAGGTGTATCCTTCCAGTCATATCTTTGAATTGTAGTAAAAAAAACGTCTAAAGTAGATATTCGTCCAGTTACAGTACTGGGTTTTAAACCTTTTAAATTAATATAATTAAAATATTGCTCAATTTCATTTCTAGTTAATTGATGAATCCTTTGTATACCTTCACAATTTTTGTTCATGAAATTAAAAAACTCTTTTAATTTTGAAGCTATATCTACTACGTGAGAAAAGCTAGCTGTGTTTAACATTAGTTTACAATATCGCTTAACTATTTCTTTAAAATAATTATTCTTAAAACCCTTAAAGTTGATCGTATATTCGTAGGATGTTGGGTTTACCTTATCTTCCGGTAATGATAATTTTCTTCGATTCCAAACATCTTTTTCCCATTCTTCCCCATCAAAATAGAAGTCCTCATAGAATTCCATAAACTGCTTAAGATGAGTAACGTAATAGGAATTCGCATGTACAGTAACTTTCTGCTGATTTACATCAAGTTTGTAATTAGTAGTCGTAGTTTTTACTTTTTGTTCTGTTAAGTAGGTCCGGTATTCTGTCAAAGCTTTTTTTATAGGCACTTCGGTTATCGATGTAATATTAGGATATTTTAAATTTAAAAATCCCATCATCCGGCTTATCACTGTTCCCTTTCTAATCCAAACGGATTTTGCATTCCAAGCTCCATTATTCAAGTGAAGGTAATAAAAATATTTTAATTCTGTTTTCAACCAGACATTTTCCACCTTATCGAAATTTACCCAGCGATTTCTTAGTGACGGACTCTTACTTAACTCAATTGCACTAGGATGCGGACAAATTCTTATATCCCATCTATCTGCTGCCCAATAACCTTTTAAAACACTTGTCATATTAGCTATTTTTTTATTAATCTCTGTATTAGCGATAAGCTTTCGATTAGTTGCTACACTTGGAAATTTCATTGTCATGTTTCTCTCCCTTGAAGATACTTTTTATATTCATTCTTCATATCTTGATCAGAAAGATGAACATACGTATCAAGTGTTGTTTGTACATGGGCATGCCCTAATCTTTTTTGTACATATGCAGCATCCCATCCACTTCTAATAAGCTCTGTGGCATGCGTATGACGTAATATATGGGCAGTGAAAGTAATCCCTGTCCGTTTTCCTAGTCTTCTTATTAAGTCTAATACACTTTGATATTTTAGAGGGTGGCCAAAATAAGAATCTTTAAGATTAATAAATATATAATCATGATCTAAATCTTCCCCATATTCATGTACTAAGTAATCGGTATATAATGCCATTAATTCCTTACTTACATCAATAGTTCTTTCTTTTTTAAGTTTAATATAAGCTCCATTTTCATTATGATCTCTTGGCCTGATGTTAATCTGGTTATCCCATGTTGAAATATCTTCAATACGAAGGGATAATGCTTCTCCTATCCGAAGTCCCCCTTCATACATAAGCATAATAAGTAACTTATCTCTTTTGGTATGACATGCCTCAATTATTGCTTTGACTTGTCCATGTTCTAATACTTGTACAAGTTTCTTTTTGACCCTAAGCTTTAAAATATTTTTTTTATAGGATCTACCTTTAGTAATATGGTGAAGAAACCCCTTAAAATTTCTTCCTCTTGCTTCTTTAGACATATCTATAGCTTTAAAATTTTCAGTGCGATTTAAATACTCTAAGAAACTAGTTACAGCGTTAAGTATGGAATTAACTGATGTTTCCTCTCTTTTAGCCTTCTTTGGTTGTATATCTATTACCTTTAAATGCCCCGCTGGATTTCTTAACCATCCTACAAAGTTTGCTAAATCCTCAAATTGTAAATCTCCTAATTCGATTCCACTTTGGCTCATAAATTCATAAAACAGCTTGAGATGATAACAATATGTTTTAATGGTATTTGGAGCTTTGCCCGTATTATCCAAGTACTTTATAAATCGCTTAACCGGTTCTATCACTTCAAATTCTTTATCTAGCAGTATGTATAACGGATATGATTTTTCCTCCACAATTACTTTCTGAACCTTCATCTTTCCACCACCTTTAAATACTTTAACTACTATTAATAATACCCTTATATATTTAATAGTTAAAGCACTGTAATTAAAAAATCCTAAACTTCGAGTACTTAGAGTACTCTAGTTTAGGATACTATGTTTAAGGGGTCTCCGCTGGGGTGATTATGGAGCGCAATCACTGATGCTGCGGACCGTTTTAATGCCTCGCGGAACACCTCCCTTGGGTGCACGATCGAGGCATTTAGACTGCCGATAAAAACAGTTTGTTTATGGATGACCTGATTTTTCGTGTTTAGATATAGGCAGACAAAATGCTCCTGTGTCAGGAAGCGCATATCGTTCATGACATACTTGGCTCCGTCTTCAGGGGATCGGATCACATACCGGTCAGTATAGTTCAGATTAGCAATTCTTCTGCCAATTTCTACAGCAGCAAGAATTTGAATCGCCTTTGCCGAGCCAATCCCTTTCATTTCAGTCATTTCTTCTAAAGTGGCATTTTTCAACTGCCTTAGTCCTTCAAAATGGGTCAGCAGGCGGTTTGATAATTGCAGGACCGATTCATCCTTTGTTCCTGTGCGAAGCAGGATGGCAATCAGTTCATGATTCGATAAGCTCTGCGGGCCATGATTGATAAAACGCTCTCTGGGCCGTTCATCTTGCGGAAAATCCCGGATCATTAATGTATTTGTGGACACTTGTTTTCCTCCCTTATATCAGGGAGTTAAGAATCGAGCAAAAGTTAATACGGCAACTGGTAGCCTGCCTTTTTCAATTCCCTTATAGTTCTGGCAACTGGCAAGCCGACAACCGCAAAATAGTCTCCATTAATTTTTTTGACAAGCATACCTCCAAGCTGTTGAATGCCATATGCACCTGCTTTATCAAGCGGTTCACCACTTTGCACATAGGCTTTAATTTCGTCGTCCGTTAACTCCCAAAACCAAACTTCTGTTTTTTCAAAAAATCGAGTTGAGCTTTCTGGAGACACAATGGATACACCTGTAAATACTTCATGCTTCTTACCTGAAAGAGTTTTTAACATACGAATGGCTTCTGCTTCATCTGCTGGCTTTCCTAAGACTACATTATTCGCAACGACAATTGTGTCCGAACCAATCACAAAGGCATCCTGATTTCCCTTAAAAACTGCCTGTGCTTTACGATCGGCTAACTCCATCACTACTTCCTCCGGGGAGAGCGCTGGGTCAAAGCTTTCATCAACTTCACTGCTTGAAATCGCGAATGTTAAGTGGAGATTTTCTAGAAGTTCCTTTCGCCGTGGAGAAGAAGAGGCTAAAATGAGGTTCTGCATTTAATCACCATACCTTTTTGCATTTGAATAGGGAGATACATGTTAATGGTATCAGAAATTGCGAGAGCAAACAATTTTTATATCATTAAAGTTCGAAGAAATTTGTCAGATTATGCAAATTAATAACACATAAATTAAGAGGATGGTTTTTATCTTTTTGATTTCTTGAGGATTGATCCGCTGATTCATTTACCGTTGTGACTACATTTTCGGCATTACGGTAAATGTAATGGGTTTTCATTTACCGTTGATACCCTCTTTTTTACTTTACGGTTAATGAAACGGGCTTTCATTTACCTTGGTGACTCTTTTTTGAGCATTTCGGTCAATGTAACAAGATTTCATTTACCATTAACGTTTTCTTTTTTGCTTTTCGGTCAATGAATCGGGGTTTACATTGACCATGGATGATCCATTTTTGCTTTACGGTAAAATAGGACAACAATATAATTCACCTATAACAAATTAATATATCATGTTAATCAAAAATATATACAAAGAACCCGCCAAATAAGAATTGGGCAGGCAAAAAGTTATTCTTATAAAATTTCCTGGAAAATAGCTAGATGTGTCGATTACAGTGAATAATAGGTTGATAAAAAATTTAATAGATGCTGCTGTGCTTCATTAAGGCTTTTTGTATCCTTTGATTTTTGGAACGCTTTAAGCTTTTCTTGAGCATTAGATAATTCAGCTTTAAGGCTTTTTACCTTTTCATTTTTAATTCCGCTTACGTCTAATTGTTGATCGATGCTTGCTATTTCTTTAGCATCCTCTTCAGGTATTGCCTTCGTTATAAGGGCACTTGAAGATGCTGAGGACAGAGTTTGGTAAATCGTTGGGATCGTGTCTAGAAAGTCCTTCTCTTTACTAGAAATATCCGAAACTTTCTTTTCATCCAATGATAGTGCCTTGGCAAATGCCCCCTCGACACCCCGTTCTTTATATTGAGTACTTAAGGATTTGGCTGTTTCAATTGAATCCGCTATCCCTAGAAAAATAAACTGATTTCCTTCTATTTCTACTATTTGTGACGGGATTCCTTTACTAGTTAAGTCAGTCAAAGCTTCCTTGGCGCCATCCTTAGATGTATATTTCCCCCCCTGAATGACATTGGATGTTAATGAACTGAGAACAGTAGTTGTTGTTTTCGCAGCAGTAGATTTTTTTCCCGTATCCCCTTTTTCTGCCACGACGGGTATATCCGTTACAACCTTCTTATCAGTAGGTCCTGTTATCACCAGCTTTAGCATCACAACACCTATCGTTGTCCCAATCAGGATGGCGAAAATCCCTGAAAAGACGATGGATCCGAATGGCCCGCCATTCTTTATTTTAGAATTGGATGTAAACGATGCAATTTTAGGGAGGCCGCTCTTCTTAGGCGTATTGCTGCTGACGATTTTAAATTCTTCTATATCATTTTCAGAGGATTCCGGAAGAATCCAGTCAAAGCTCTCTTCGGCAGATTCCTGAGCTGCCGCCGTCTCTAAAAGAGCATCCGAATCTATTCTTTTCGAATCTATTTTAATCACTCTCGTCATAGGCTCGATCGTGGTTTCCGGCTCCTTTTTTTTCGGTTCTTCATGAAAGTCTCTTGTTTCTCCATTCAATTTAATCTTAATCGTATTGCCTTTATTAGGCTTGTCCACTCACCCGTACTCCTCTCTCTTCCGAAGGTAATTGGTTTCATCCTATCATAAAGGCAAAAAAAAATAACAAGACTTTTGTCGTCTTGTTATCGTAGACTTTCGCCAAATTATTTGTTCGTTCGTCATGTTGTTAATTATGGCTGCGTTTTTGCGGTAGCCGGAAACTGGCTTAATGGATTATCTTTACCCGCCGGTGCCGGTGCATCGATTGTTGGCAGTTCTGCCGCCAAGTCCTCTAAACTAGGCATATAAAAAGCGGATATTGTCAGGCTATAACTGAGTGGCTGGTCTTCTTGATCCAAACTGGTAATCTCCTGCCCACCTGAATAACTAATCGATTCTACCACGATAATCCGCTTTAAAGACTCTAACGTTTCAATAAACTTTTCGAAATCCTTATAGGTTGGTGATTCGACACTTAACGAAACCGTCAGCTTTTTAAGGGCAACAGGTTGAGCCGATTGTCCGGCAGCTGCATCCTGCGTTGTAGCACCTTGATTGGCAGCTTGGTTTTCAGCTGTTGGTTGACCATTCGCATCCGTTTGTTCAACAGCTGTATTGGCATCAGCGTCTTTTGAAAAACCCATCGAACTAATCTTGCTATTTGAAAGGTTCTCCGCCTTTTCTAAGTCTAAAATTAACTGTTCCTGCAAGGGCTTCACGGGTAATATCTTCTGTAATTCCCGAGTATCCTCAGCCGTTTTCTTCGAATCATTAGCCTTCTTTTGACTAAGGATATCCAATAGTTTTTGTTCACTAGTTAATTCCTGCTGTTTTATCCCTAAATCAGATTTCAATGGTGTAAGCGAAAAGAACTGAGCATAGACGATGAGTAAAACTAACAAAAGTGCGCCGGCTCCAACAATAAGTTTGTCTCTTTTTGAGGAAAGAAGCTTCATGATCCAGCCACTCCTTTCTCATTCTTCTTGCTCTTCTTAATATTTTTCTTCACAAACTCTTTATCCAGCTTAATTTCAAATTGACCGGTGTAGCGTGGAAGAATATTGGAATTCTTACTCACTATCGTGCCCACTGTTGTCGTACCAGTATTATTTACCGTATTTGTATTAGTTGTTGTATTAACGGTATTGTTTTGCGTATAAGTTGTTCCGGAAGCACTATTCGTCTGGCCTCCCGTATTTGCTGTTACTCCGGTTGTATTCTGGCCGGTTTGAGTCTGGTTTGGTGTAGACGTTTGATTTGTGGTGTTTACTGTCGAACCAGTTGTATTTGCTTGAGAATCAGTTGCTGTTGTATTTGTTTGATTAACAGTCCCTGTTGTTGCATCCTCTGCCGGATCGGCCGCTGCAGCAAGTGAACTTAAACTTGCTTCCGCAATCCATTTTGACTTATTTAGATTATCTAAAAAGTAGGCAGCTTCTCTAGCACTATCAAATTGGACGGATAACGTAATCGTTCCCTCTTCTGTATAGCCAAAGCTCTGAATAAATCCACGCTCAGGCAGTAAAGAGGTTAGGTGACGCATTACAGGAATCGTTTGAATCGGGTAATCATCCGCCCACTGGATGGCACTCTTTAATTGACTTACTGAATTGGCTGCTTCCACCGATTGACTATTTTGCTCTTCTCTTTGAGTAATCTTTTTTGTCATCGTAATTTGTCTGTCTAAAGAAGCAACTTCATTCTTTGTCACATTGATTTGCCAAAAATAATAGGCACCCGCAATTAACAAGAGTGCAACAATACTAGACAAAGTAATAATAAAGCTAAGCTTCTTCGGTTCTTTATGGGGAAGAAGATTAATTTCAACTAACATTATTGCCCCCCTTTTAAAGCGAGTCCTAAAGGAAGTAATTGACTAATAGGCGTTCTGTCTATTTTTCCTTTAGTTTCTGTCTCAAGTGAAATCACATCAACAGGCGTTTCAAATCGCTCTTGCATTTCATCATGGATTGCATGAAGCATGGGATGGTCGCCGTTTAATAGAAATTTAGATATATCTTGGTTTTCATTATGAAGGGCATATCGATAAAAATCGACTAACTTATTGATTTCTCTAAAAATATCTTCAAACTGAATCACAAGCTCATCTGTATCGCCTGTATATTTGTAAACAATTGCCCCCGATAAATCTGTTTTAATATCCCAGAGATCTACATTAAATGGCAAGGCAAACTGACGCATAACTAATGGAACGTTTTCTTCAAAAATGCACAAATTAACACTAGTCATGTCAAACTGGACGGAAAACAAGACCTCGCTATCACTAGCATGATCAAGCTGATAATATAGCCGGTACAAGGCAAGCGGTGAAATATCGGCCGCAACCGGATTGAGCTTGAGCTTAGTGAGCAGATTAGAATATTCCATCACATTTTGTTCTGGTGCAGCAAATAAGAGCAGTTCTCTTGTTTTGCCATCACTGCCTAATGGATAGATATCAAATACCGGTTCTTCAAATGGTAAATGGATGCTTGAGCCTAGCTCTAAATACAGGTAGCCTTGCATTTCATCATCCTGGATTTCAGCTGGAATAGAAACTTTCCGAATGATGACAAGCTGATCGGGTACGATGAAACGAACCTGTCGTCTATGAATCTTCCATTCATCGATACACTGTTCCAAAATATTCGACAAGGACTCAATATCTGTAATTTTCCCATCACTAATAATTCCCGGCGGCAGAAAGCGCTCATACCAGCGCTGTGCTGTTGGCGGATTTACCTGCTTTAGCTCAAGCAGGCGAATGGAATGGTCATTTAACACCAAGTTAATAATTCGGTTTTTAGAAGTAAACAGGGAAAAAGCCATAGTAAAAAACCCCTTAGTTAAAATCCTTGATGAAGGAATTGTATATAAAAGTCAATAATTTCCGATCCCCAATAATATGCTATCAATGTTCCAGCAGCGATAAATGGACCAAATGGCACCGGCTGCCGTTTTTTAACAATTTTCAAAAGTAAAGCCAAGCCGCCAATAACGGCTCCTAATAATGTTGAAAGGAAGAAGGACAAAAGTACTAGTTTTACACCTAAAACTAATCCAAGTACTGCGTACAGTTTCACATCGCCACCGCCCATTCCGCCTTTACTGACAAGAGCGATGAGGAGAAGAAGAACAAATCCTGTAACAGCCCCTAAAAGGCTGTCCCACCAAGGGTTCAGCGGCCAAACAATTCGTTCCAATAAAAAAATCCCTGCAAACCAAATCAGAATTTTATCAGGGATGATCATATAGTGAATATCTGAAACCACGATAATCATAAACATTGAGATCAGCGTAAGTGCCACCACTAATTCTCCAGACCACCCGATAACTAATGGTGCCGTCATGAACAGTAATCCAGTAAGTAATTCAAATATCGGATAGATAGGAGAAATCCGCGACTGACAGCCGCGGCATTTTCCACTTTGAATTATATAAGAAACTACAGGGATGAGTTCATATGGTTTCAACTGATGCCCGCAGGTAGGACAAGCAGAACGTGGGGCAACAGTTGATTTTTTCAAAGGGACCCGAAGGCCTACAACATTAAAAAAGGAACCAAATACAAGACCTAAAATTAATAAATAGAATGTAAACATATTAACCTTATCTTACATTTGATCTTGTTAAATTAGATTCAAGAACTGCGTCGTCCGGTGATTTTTTTACTCCTCGTTTTCCATTTACAAGTCTTACACTATATGATAATTTCCCACCATTATTCTTCACTAAAACATAAGAATCATTTGTTGGACCTGCGGTTGTTGCATCTTGTGAAATTGTTACTGGACCTGTAGTATCACTTACCTTAGTCTTACGTACATAAGATTCTAAATCCCCGTCCGGATCTTTTAACTCTTCTATATATCCTTCCTTCTCTAAATAACTAAGTGGAATTACTATCGCTTTGGTATCCACTGGTAATAAAGACTTATCAGCTGTAACAGCTATCTTTGTTGAATTAATCATCTGTTGAGCATTAGCTACATGGGCATCTTTTTTGGAATTATCAATTAACCCCATTATTGATGGAATTGCAATAGCTGCAATAATGCCAAGAATAACAATTACCGCTAGTAGTTCAATAAGTGTTAGTCCTCGTTGGTCTTTAAGCTTTTTCATTAATCTTTGTAACATTCTGTCATCTCCTTATAAATAATTCAATTGAAAAATTTTACAGTTATTTTAGGTCCCCTCTGGTTTTGTAGTAACTGGCTTATCTGGATTTTTACCAACTATAGATCTTTCTAATGCTGTAGAAGAAGTTTCAGGGATATTTCTTTCTCCTCCAACTAATCGAACACTATAAACAAGTGTATTACCCTTTTTTTCAATTTTCACATAAGATCCTGTATCTATTGTAGCAGGTAAAGCAGCAGTTTCATCATACTCTACTGTAACGTATTCACCATTAGTATCAGGATCCTTAAATTCTTCAATATAACCTTTTTCCACTAGGTAATCTAATGACAAATAAACAGGATTTTTATCTGGCAGTAAGCTTTTATCAGCTGCGACAGCGGTCTTTACTGAATTCACCATTTGAATTGCATTTGAAACGTGTGCATCTTTTTTGGAATTATCAATTAGTCCCATTATTGATGGAATTGCAATTGCTGCAATAATACCTAAAATAACAATTACAGCAAGTAATTCAATCAATGTTAATCCTCGTTGTTCTTTGAGTTTATTTTTTAACGTTTGAAACAATAATTTCATCTCCCTATAGTTCTATTAACCTATTAAAATAGTCTCTTGTATTATACATTAATTTACAAGGATTAGAAAAGAGGATTTTGTGGTATTTTGTCATCTTTTCATTAAAAATATGTCTTTTTGAAGTCTTATTGGTTATATTGTTGAAATTGGTTAAACATATCAAACATTGGAACCATTATTGATGTAACAATTGTGCCCACGAGACTAGCTAAAACCACAATCATTAATGGCTCAATCAATGATTTGAGTCTATCAGTGCCAGTTTCAACTTCTTTCTCGTAGAATTCAGCAATTTTTGCGAGCATTGCATCTAAAGCACCAGTCTCTTCCCCAATTGCAATCATTTGCGTAACCAATGGCGGGAATGCCCAGTGTTTTTGCATTGGTTCTGTCATCGAGCGACCTTTTTCAAGTGAATCTCTTGACTCTCTAATTATCCTAGCAAGTACTTCATTTTCAACGACTTTTTCAACAATTGACATAGCTTGAAGAATCGGAACTGAACTTGAAAATAAAGAACTAAGTGTTCTCATCATTCTAGCGAGTGCTGCTTTTTGTAAAAGATTCCCGAATATAGGCATTTTCAACAAGAAGTAATCTAAATAATATTTGGTCTTAGAATTTTTTTTAATATATGAAATAAATAGCACTATTGCAATGAATAGAGTTACTACTAGCCACCAAAATTTCTGCATAAAACCACTTGCCGCAAGAACAAATTTTGTGATTGCCGGCAGTTCCCCGCCCAAATCATCAAACATTGTTACAAACGTTGGTACGATCGCTACCAGTAAGAAAATTACAACTGCAATTGCAATTACTCCCACAACTGCTGGGTAGGATAGAGCAGAAACAATTTTTTGTCTGGTATAATGTTGTTTTTCAAAATGCTCTGCTAACCGATCAAGCGTTTCATCTAAATTACCGCTGACTTCTCCTGCTTTCACAAGGTTAATAAACATTTGATTAAATATTTTCTTGTGTTTTGCTACGGCTTCTGAAAGAGGATTACCTTCTCGTAATTCCTGCTCCACATTAAGCAATGCCTTTTTTAACGCTTTACTTTCGGTTTGAACAGCTAATATTGCCGTAGCATCAACAACTGTTACCCCCGCTTTGATTAACGTTGAAAATTGTCTTAAATAGATGACAAAATGCTGCAGTTTTACCGGATTTCCAAGTGTAATGTCTTTTGTCAAGAGCGTTTCGGGAACTTCAGTCATTTCAATGACACGAATCCCATCTTCCTTTAACTTCATCATCGCTTCCCGTTTGGAACCTGCGTTAACGGTGCCCTGCCGTTTCCCTTTTCGATCTCGTCCGGCGTATTTAAATCTAGCCATTCATTAACATCTTTTCTTGTAGATATTGTACAGCCGATTCCTTTTGAATGATGTTTCTCTCTATAAGGTCTCGGATACTCATTTCAAGCGTATGCATCCCTAGGGCGCGGGACGTTTGCATAGTGCTTTGGATTTGATGAATCTTTTCATTTCTAATCAGGTTGGCGATGGCAGCGTTATTTACCAAAATTTCTGTTGCTGCTTTCCTGCCCTTTTTATCAGCAGTAGGGAATAATCGTTGAGAAATTACCCCAACCAATACAGACGCTAACTGGATACGAATTTGCGGCTGCTGTCCCGATGGGAAAACATCTATAATCCGGTTAATCGTTGTTGGTGCACTCGATGTATGCAGCGTTCCTAACACAAGGTGACCAGTTTCTGCCGCGGTAATCGCGATAGACATCGTTTCTAAGTCACGCATCTCTCCAACCAGAATGACATCAGGGTCTTGCCGTAATGCCGCCTTTAAGCCGCTGGCATAGTTATTTGTATCAAACCCGACTTCTCGTTGATCAATAATCGAAGTCCCATGTCGATGAAGATACTCGATTGGATCCTCTAATGTAATGATATGCTTACGCATTGTTCTGTTCATATAATCAATCATTGAGGCTAATGTAGTCGATTTACCGCTACCGGTAGGCCCGGTTACAAGAATCAGACCTTGCGGCTTTTCAACAAGCTTTGAGATAACGGGTGGTAAATCCAACTCCTCTATTGTCGGCGTTTTTGAAGCAACTGTCCTCAATGCAATTGAAACACTTTTCCTTTGGTGATAGGCATTGACACGAAAACGTGACACACCAGGTACACCATAGGAAAAATCAAGCTCCCCTTTACTCTTAAATCTTTCCCACAAATCATCTGGGATGATTGCTTTCGCCATTCCCTCAGTGTCGTCCGGCATTAATTTATCGGATCCATACCGTCTAAGGTCACCATTAATTCGCAACACCGGAGGGACACCGACTGTTAAATGCACATCTGATGCTTTGTATTCAATAGCAGCCCGTAAGATTGCGTCAATTTTATCTTTCATATGAATGTTCTCCTACTCCAGAATTGCTACTTTTAAAACCTCTTCGGTGGTTGTTAACCCTTGTTTTATTTTGATTAAGCCATCATCAAGTAAAAAGATCGTTTTATTTTTTGCGGCCATTTCCTTTAACTTTTGAAAGGATTCGCCATTCATCATTGCCCGGCTCATTTCTTCATTAATAACTAGTACCTCATGAAGGGCAATCCGGCCTTTATAGCCTGTCATATTACAGGAAGAACAGCCTTTTCCCCGAGAGATTTTTTCAATTTTCATTCCACGCCTTGCAAAAATCTCCACTTCTCGCTTTGAAGGTTCCTTAAGCTCGGCACAATCACGGCACACCTTTCGTACAAGGCGCTGGGCAACAATACCGCTTAAGGAGGAGGCAAGTAAAAACGGTTCAACTCCCATATCAATCAGCCTTGTCACAGTTCCGATCGAATCATTCGTATGAAGGGTGCTTAATACCAAGTGACCGGTTAAGGAGGCACGAATTGCTACTTCAGCTGTTTCCTTATCCCTGATTTCCCCTACCATGATAATGTTGGGATCTTGGCGAAGAATCGATCGTAATCCAGCAGCAAAGGTCATACCGACATTTGTGTTCACTTGAATTTGGTTAATGCCTTCCAATTGATACTCAACAGGATCCTCAATCGTAATAATATTAACGGCTTCACTGTTTAGTTTATTGAGTGCCGCATAAAGGGTAGATGATTTACCGGAGCCGGTTGGTCCAGTAATCAGCACAATTCCAGTTGGTTTTTCAATCATTTCGTTAAATCTTTTCATATTTAGCGCATTAAACCCGAGTTTGTTTATATCATTTAATGTTGAACCCATGTCAAGGAGACGCATAACAATCTTCTCGCCGAAAACGGTTGGAAGGGTGGAAACACGGAGATCGACAGGATGAAAATCAAGATTTAATTTGATCCGGCCATCCTGTGGAATCCTATGCTCAGTAATATCCAGATTGGACATGATTTTAATTCGCGCTGTTAACACACTTTGCATATGACGCGGAAGAACTTTTTCATTCCGCAATACCCCGTCAATCCGGTAGCGCACCACCACTTTTGTCTCCTGCGGGTCAATATGAATATCACTGGCCCGTTGAATTACAGCATTCGTCAGAATTTGATTCACGAGACGAACGATCGGTGAATTCTGGTCTGTTACATCATCATTTCTTTCCCTGTCATTCTGAGGCAGCTCATCAAGTAATTCATCAAGGCCATCGTCGACATCATAATATTTATTGATAGACCGTAAAATATCGTCCTTCGTAGCTATTGCCGGTTCAATTTGAAAGCCTGTCGATAAGCGTAGATCGTCAATAACGATAAAGTCCATCGGATTCGCCATGGCAACGAATAGCTTATTTCCTTCCCTTTTTAAAGGGATGATTAAATTCCTTCTTGCTGATTCTTTGGAAATCAGCGAATATAAATTCGTATCAAAGGGATAATGAAACAGGCTGACGTGTGGAATCCCCAGTTGATATTCAAGCACTTCCACTAATTGCTGTTCTGTTATATACCCTCGTTGGATAAGGGCATCGCCAAGTTTTTGTCCCGAGTCTTTTTGATTTAATGTTGATTCAAGCTGTTCCGGTGTAATTAATCCTTCTTCAATTAACAAATCACCTAGTCGTCTTCGTATTTGCCTCATTTAAAACCCCTGCTTTTATTTTGGTTGTTCATTTGGCTTTCCCCATAGGTCGCTGTCATTTGAATTCTGTTGCCCCGCTTCAGTCGGTGACGTTGTTTGATTGCTATTCACTTCAGAATTAGTAGTTGTTTGGTTTCTATTTGTTGTCCCTTGCTGGGTTCCATCTATTCCAGTAGTCTGGGTCGAACCTTGCTGACTTCCCACCAGCCCGTGAACCTCCACTTGGAAAACTGGGGGATAATAATCCTCTGAAATCAATTCAGTTTTTAGCAATTGGTTTCCTTGATAGGTTTCCCTGTAAATTTTAATAATTTGTCCTTCTGCTCCTTTTGTTTGAATCTTCGTTTGACCTTGAAGAAGTTGTGGACTGTATTGAATAATGGTCTTAGATTTTAACTTCTTTTCATCTTTTGTAGTAATTTTATACTCGTATACAAACTTTTCACCTTTCAAAGTAACCCTAAGCTGGTTGTTTTCCAACTTTAATTCTAGAAGGTACTTTGCTTTATTTGGATTTGATATGATAAAATCAGCCATTTTCGCCTGATTCACTTTAGCCTCAAAGCCTAACTTAACATATTTAGGAAGTGAACTTCCAATATTTCGTTCAACAATAGACATATTAGAAGGCAAAATAGCCTGATAAATTCCGGTTGCAAGCAGGTTAAGAGAATCAGCACTTCCAATTTTTTGTTCCTTCGCAAACTCCAACAGGGAAAACGTTGATTCTTCTGGGATTTCAATTGAAGATTTTTTCTCCATGACAGTTTGTAAATCAACTGGCACATCGTTCATTTCAACAACCGCCACATTAAGCACAACATCCTTTTTATGTTCTGCTAATAAATAATCATTATAAAGATTAAAGGTGTACGTACCTGCCTTAAATAGAGATGCAGTTTCATTTAAATTTTTCATAAGTTTTTCTAAGTCAAGCTCATTGCTTTTTATTTGCGGAAACAGAATTTCTACCTGATCTTCAACCTGTACTTGATCAACTGTAATGAATGCAGGATTGGTTTGCCCATCCTTGATTGAACTAACTGTTTGTTGTGAATCTAAATGGAATTGGTTTAAATCAAATGGAACCTCTTTTTCTCCATATTGCAGCTGTATCGTGGTTTCTTGAAGCCAATTAAGATACTTTTCCTCTAGCAAACTTTTTGCCTCTTCTTCACTCATTCCTGAAACATTTAACGACCCGATTGTGGTTCCATCGGTGTATTTCCCATCCATATTTGTCATTTTTTCATATGCCTTAGCCCCATAAAGGGAGAAACTAAAAATAAATGCTGTGCAGATGAACAATACAACAAATAATTTGAACATTTGCTGATTTTTACCCAAACTCCTTGCCCCCCCTGAAACAAATTACTTTTGTAAGCTTACAGGTTCCCTATCTACTACTTTATCCAGCTCTTTCTCCGCTTCTAATTCTAGTAAGCTTTCAATATCTGATAAATAATCGTTATTCAATCCTTTGTCGTCTAAATGCTCGATAACTTCTACTTCTGTATTTCTTTCTAGCAAAAATGACACATCTTCATTAATTGTTTCTGGGTTATTATCCCGTAATTCTAGATTTGCAGATAACGAGGAAGAACCATTCTCACTTACGGATTCTTTTTCAATATTAATATAAGCTGAATCAGACAATGCAAATTCCTCTTCTAATTTAAGTAAATTATCAACTGTATGACTTTCAACCTTCTGATAATCAAACGGTTTTTCTAATAGATCATCACACACAGGGCCTTCTTTGACAATTAAAGTATCCATTCGGTTATTCATAAAATATGATGTAAAAAAGATAAGTCCAAACAGCATTAAAGCTGTTTGCCACATTGGAAAGGTAGAAGCCGCAGCTAGACCGCCCAGTGATAAAATAAAACTAACAAATACAACTAAAAACTTTCCTTTTAAGGTGTATCCTAATGGTAGAAAAGATATGATTAACATAAGTGCAGCCATAGAACTTATGGCCCATATAATCGCTTGCATTCATCCACATCCCTTATTATTTCTTTTTTACTATAAAACTACAAATTCTTTCAAAAAAGGTAATTTTTTTGGTGATTTCTTCAAAAATTAGACAAAATTCGTCTATTATATATTGTATAATACTTTTAGTAAGTTTAAAAGAAGTTGGAAAATATTTATGGGTCATAAATCCTAGAATTATGTTTAAGATATTTTAACTACTTATTATCTTTAATAATATCAAATTACACCCTAGAAGGGATGGTTATATGGAAAATACCAGAAATGAAAAAGGAGTAACCTTAATAGAAGTACTAATATCAATAGTGTTGTTATCGATTATTTTTTTATCTTTTATGCGCTTTTTCCCACAAATGGGATTTATGAATAATGAAAATATTGATAAGACCCAAGCTATCAATACAGCAAAGGAAATTCTAATTGAGTGGCAAAATTCACCGAATGTCACCGATAATCTCAAAAAGGGAACAGTCAGTGTTATTCCTGGTTATTATAAAACAGATTCAACATTCTATTATTTTAAAACGGTGAAAGGAAGCTATGATGTAAATATTAAAATAAAAATTAATTCTGATCTCGTATCTACTCCTATCAAAACACGTCTAATTCAGATTGAACTATTAAATAAACGGAAAAACATTATAAGTGAAACAAACGGATACATTATCTCTTAGAAAGGAGATGGTTTTATTGCATCAAAACCAAAAGGGTATAACACTAATAGAATTATTAGTTACATTAGCCATTCTCTCCTTGATCGGCATCATTATTTGGAATGTATTTTTTCAAGGCATGAAATTTTCGGAAAAGTCCGTTACAAAAAATACAATGCAACAAGAAGCTAACCTTTTAATTACAAATTTAAAGAAAATTCATCAGACTTCGAAATTGTATGAAATCAGTTCCTCCACCTGTAAAATCACGGTTTCGATTACTAAGCAAGATGACACCACCCAAACCGTGGAATTTAATTATCCTGACTTTTGTATTTCATTTGACCATTCAATAGACGGTGAAGTAGAACCTGACATTGAAGATTTAAACTTAACAGTAACCATCTACGAAAAAAAGGATCCTAAGAATAAAGTAGAAGTTGATACAATTCTCTATCGATTAAAGGATGGTGGTATTTAATGTTTAATATTCAAAAAGAAGAGGGCTATGCACTGCCGACTGTATTACTAATTATTGTAATATTTATGATTATTATGCTTTCCTTTATGGGCCAGGCCTTTAGCAGTGCGAAACAAAACCAAGTGGTTGAAAAAAGTTCACAGTCAGTTGCCTTAGCTGAAATGGGAATAACCTATTATCAGGTAGCTGTTCAAAATGTTTATGCGGCAAAAATAGCAACAATAAATGATGAAGTAAAAAAACAAATTGCTGATGATCGGTTGAAAGGGTCTCTAAAATCCAATGATGAATACGTAAAGCTTGGTGTTTCCAAAATGAAAGAAGCTATTAAGCTTGGAATTGCATCTGAAAAATCTAAAGTTATTATTGATGGAAAACCCAATTCTTCCTATTCAATTTCTGAAATAAATTATTTTGAAGACACAAAAGAAAATAAAATTCTACTTAAAGTGGTAGGAAATGAAAATGGGAAAACAACAACTCTTAGTACGGAAATGAACTTTGCACCGATAATTAGTGGATTAAATAATTCCAGTGGTTCAGATTATATAGCACCAACTTTTAATAGCATTCTTGAACCAAAACCCAATGATCCAAAATTCCCTAATTATTGTAAAGACCCCAGCTCGATTGGGGCTTGCGGATCAATATCCGTTTCAAGTCCAACGAAATCTTTTACTGATAAACTAAATAATACCAGTACCAAAACAATTTTTTCTGTCGGTGATTTAACATTCGATACACCAGCAAACGCTAATAATATGACATTAATGAATATTCATTCTGATAAAAGCATAACCATCGGGGGAAATGTTCAGAATGCCAATAAGGTAGCTATAGAAGCAATGGGGAATCTTACTGTATTAGGTCAGTTATCACTTACTCAGTCCACAGTATATGTAAAAGGTAATGCTACAATAACTAAGCAATTATTTCTTTATTCCGGCTCAAAGATGTGTGTAAAAGGAAGTTTCAGTGCCCAAAAGGTGCATTATAAAGGGGGCATATTGGTAGTGAAAGGTAGTATGTCAGATAGCGACTGGGCCAAGGCGTGTGGAATCCCTCCTTCAGTTAATCTTGAGTGGTCGGATAAAGTTCATAATAATGTTAATTATGAATATTAGAGACTCCTAAGAGTAAATAAGAGGTAAGAAGCAATTTTTAAAACAAATTTTGCTTCTCACCTCTTATTAATTTTAGTTAACACGACGAATACTCCGCAACCCGATTTCTCCCAGCGCGTTTCGCCCCAACATAAAGCGCCCTGTCTGCGTGCCTGATCAATGCCAACGAATCCTCCGCATCTTCTGGGGCAGTCGCTATTCCAATCGATGCAGTGATCATGACCTTTTGCTGCGGTTTGTCCAGATCCATGGTTTGTTGCAAGGTAAATGGCCAATTGGAAATCATTTGTCTGATTTGCTCGGCCATTTTGTAGGCCTCTTCTTTAGACAGGTCTGGTAAGAGTACGACAAATTCTTCACCGCCATAGCGTGCTACTGTCCCACGGTCTCCGACAAGCTTACGCAGCCTGTCGGCGAGTTCACGGAGGATTTCGTTTCCGCTCTGATGGCCATACCTGTCATTAATTTGTTTAAAGTGGTCAATATCCAAGATGACTAATGAGAGCATTTGCCGATGGAAACGAGTCAGTTTCTCAAATTCTTCGGTTAACAAATTTTCAAAATAGCGATAATTATAAAGGCCAGTTAAGGCACAGCGTTCACTCTGCCTTTTGGTTTGTTCAAAATTGTTTGCGTTTTCAATTGCAACAGCAAAATGGGAGCAAAGTATATCAATAATCATTAGTTGCGATTTTTCATATGCGCGTTTTTTCTTAGAGGCAAGCAGTAATACCCCGATTAATTTATTACTTCTTACAATTGGCACCCCTAAAATACTTTCCACATCATTTGGAATCGTGTTGGTATCAAACTGCTGCCATTCTTTCCTAGAGGCAAATAAGAAGGCTTTTTGTTTCGACCAAACCATCCCGCTAATCCCCTCATTTTTTTTCAAAGAAAGGACTTCGTTTGGCATAACTGTCCCCGACTCGATCCGGCGAATTAATGTAAGATCATCGCCTTTAGCCTCAAGTATATAAGCATAGTCAACCGGAAGCATCTCACTGAGCTTTTGAATAAACAAGTCTAGAACGGCATTTACATGCAGCTGCTCTGCCAGTTGATGACCAATTTCCGTTGCCTTTTGTAAATATTCGTTAATTTTTTCACTAGAATAATAGAGATTGAAGACAATTGACAGACTAACGAATGGAATCCCCACAAACAGGAGAGCCAACAACCCTACCTGATTATATAGAATATACAATACTAAGCCAATTGGCATTGTGATTAATGTTGTAATCGTCTCCACGAAAAGATCTTTGCCAAAATAGGATTCTTTCACTCTATAAATAAAATAAAGATTGCAGGAAATAATGATTTGGTTTAACAAATAATAAACGATGACATACAAAACGGCAAGCCATAGTGAGCGGGTGTCGTTTGCTAGGCTTGGGCCTGTCTGCCCTCCAAGGGCATAATAGAGGATCCCGCTGATAAAGGAAACTAAAAAAAACATATTTAAATTTAGCGGCAGCCGGAATAATTCAGCCTTTCGGAGAATCCTTAACTTGAGCAGCAAAACGACGACAGCAATTTGGGCAAATATAATTTCGACAAATAATCCAAAGCGCAAAAAGGTAGCAAGAGCTACCCACTGGATTAAAAAAATAAACATATTATTAATCACAATCGGCATGGATGCCACGATTGATGTTAATAGGAGAAAAGCCAATAAATCTATCCACTGCCCAGAGATATTAGGGGGATAAGTGTTATAGGTGTACCACAATCCTGATGGAACCATCAGCAGCCATACCAGAAATATGGCGATTTTCATTCCTGGTTTTACATCCATCTTATCCACCTTCCCCGACCAATGTTTTTAATTCAAGATAACATTATTTTACCATTTAAAATAGAACTTGTCATAAGGAAATCGTTACATTTTTCAGATATTTACATAAATATGGTTTTGCTTCCGAAATAAAATAGAGTGAACCCGTCACTACTAACAAATCCTTGTCTCCCAACGTTTTCATTTCTTCTAAAAGATAGGATTGCCAATGATCGACTGCCAGTTTGTTGGACGATTGACTAAGGTTGAGCAATTGTTCCGCTTTCTCAGCACGTGGAAAATCAAAGCTGACAAAAGAAATTTGATTAGCAACATGATCAAGCTTGCCAATCATTTCATCCAGCTTTTTATCTGTTAATGCCGCAAATACAATATGGATATTCCGGTCATTGAAGCGGGTAGAAAGTTCATGGACGAGCGTGGTTATGCCTTCTTCATTATGGGCACCGTCAATGATGACGAGCGGTCTTTCTGAAAGAACTTCAAATCTTCCAGGCCAATACGCCTGCATTAATCCGCTTCGGATTCCTTGCTCCGTGACGGTGAAAAGGCCCTTCCCATTTAAATATTGAACAGTCAGGATGGCTAGTGCCGCATTTTCCGTTTGATGCTGGCCCATCATGCTAATCTCGAGATCCTTGAGAGTTTGCAGCGGGGCTGACAATGTGAATTGTTCTCCTCTTGTTAATGATTCGTGGTCACTAATCGAAAACTCCTGATTGATTCTAATGATTGGTGCTGATTTTTTTTCAGCCTGCTCTTCAATCACCCTTAGCGCACCTGATTGTTTGACCGCTGTAAAAACAGGTGTGCCATCTTTAATAATTCCGGCTTTTTCAAAGGCAATTTCCTCATACGTGTTTCCGAGGATATTCGTGTGGTCAAGGCCGATGTTGGTAATAATTGATGCTAGTGGTTGAATGATATTGGTGGAATCAAATCGCCCTCCCAGCCCAACTTCAAAAATAACCATATCTACCTTTTTTATCTTGGCAAAATAATAGAACGCCATCGCAGTAATGACCTCGAATTCGGTCGGTCCGCCAAGCTCTGTCATCTCTAGTTCATCTGCCAGTGGACGAATGACGTTTGCCAGCTGTACAAGTTCCTCATCGGTAATCGGTTTGCCATTGACACTAATTCTTTCGTTAAATTGTTCAATATATGGTGAGGTAAATGTACCAACTGTATAGCCACCCGTCTGGAGAATCGCACGCAAAAAAGTGACGGTTGAACCTTTACCATTAGTCCCGCCAATATGGACAGCCTTGATAATGTCTTCCGGAGACCCAAGCTTGTCCATCATCCATTCCATACGTTTCAAACCAGGCTTAATCCCCAGTCGTAGTCTTCCATGGATCCAGTCTAGGGCTTCATTATATGTCGTAAACAATTTGCTGCACCCCTATCTATATCATTTTATGATTCGCTGATAAAAGTAGAAAATTCGCTGATAAACCGTGTGAATTCGCTGATAAACTATAAAAATTCGCTGATAAATCTCATTTACACACAAAACTAGTTCGTTCGAACGCCATTTTGAATGTTTTTCATAAAGATGAGACGAATTCTATGTTGAATTCGCCTCACCTTACTCATTATCCTCTTAATTCTTTAATACGTGCCTCCACGATCCCTCTTTTTTCAAGATAATCCTTTTCTTTAGCACGTTCTTCGGCAACGACACTTTCAGGTGCCTTTTTCATAAAGCCTTCATTGCTTAATTTCTTTTGAACTCTTTCAACTTCTTTATTTAATTTATCATATTCTTTTTCAAGGCGGGCAATTTCTTCATCGATATTGATCAAGCCTTCAAGCGGCAGGATGATTTCTAAGCCTGTTACTACGGCAGTCATTGCTTTTTCAGGTGCCTCGATGTCAACACCCATTTGCAATTCTTCCGGATTACAGAAGCGTTCAATATAGCTGCGGTTATTCTCGATGGCTTTTAGAACCGTTTCATCCTTTGCCTTCACGAGCATTTTGATTTTCTTGCTCATTGGCGTGTTCACTTCAGCCCGAATATTCCGGACAGAACGTATCATTTCCATAAGCAGCTTCATTTCATGGGCTGCCTGCTCATCGGAAAGCTCTGGTTTCACCACTGGCCATGCTGCAGTTGTAATCGATTCTCCAGCATGCGGAAGGTTCTGCCAAATTTCCTCGGTAATGAACGGCATAAATGGATGCAATAAGCGCATCGTGTTGTCTAATACATAGGCAAGAATCGAACGGGTCGTTTTCTTCGCGGCTTCGTCTTCCCCATATAATGGCAGCTTAGCCATTTCAATATACCAGTCACAGAAATCATCCCAGATAAAGTTGTATAGCGCACGGCCTACTTCACCGAATTCATAACGCTCAGAGAGTCTTGTTACATGTTCAATGGTTTCATTTAAGCGGGTTAAGATCCACTTGTCGGCAACCGATTTTTCGCCGCTGAAATCAATTTCTTCATATGTTAAACCATCCATATTCATTAAGGCAAAGCGGGAGGCATTCCAAATTTTATTGGCGAAGTTCCAAGTGGACTCAACCTTTTCAAAACTAAAACGTAAATCCTGACCTGGCGAACTTCCTGTAGATAGGAAATATCTCAAGGCATCGGCACCGTATTTTTCAATAACATCCATTGGATCCACACCGTTGCCAAGTGATTTACTCATCTTACGTCCTTGTTCATCACGAACAAGACCATGAATCAGAACATCATTAAACGGACGGTCGCCGGTAAACTCGATGCTTTGGAAAATCATTCGCGATACCCAGAAGAAGATAATGTCATAGCCGGTTACAAGTGCATCGGTAGGGAAGTAGCGTTTAAAATCCGCTGCTTCTTTATTAGGCCAGCCCATTGTTGAGAACGGCCATAGCGCTGAGCTGAACCATGTATCCAATACGTCATTATCTTGGTTCCAATTCTCTTCATCTGCTGGTGCCTCAAGCCCAACATATACTTCACCCGTTTCCTTGTGATACCAAGCAGGAATGCGGTGTCCCCACCAAAGCTGACGTGAAATACACCAATCACGGATATTCTCCATCCAGCGCAAGTATGTTTTTTCGAAACGATCAGGAACAAAGTTTACTTTATTTTCTTTGTTTTGCAAGGCAATCGCTTCATCCGCTAGCGGCTGCATTTTGACAAACCATTGAGTGGAAAGGTAAGGTTCAACCACAGCACCGCTGCGTTCAGAGTGACCAACGGAATGAAGATGATCTTCAATTTTGATCAGAACACCTAATTCTTGAAGGTCTTTGACGATTTGCTTGCGGCATTCAAAACGGTCTAAACCATTGTATTTTCCGGCCTTTACATTCATCGAGCCGTCTTCATTCATAACTAGAACACGCTCTAAATTGTGTCGGTTTCCTACTTCAAAGTCGTTCGGGTCATGTGCCGGTGTAATTTTAACTACCCCTGAACCAAATTCCATATCCACATAATCATCGCCGACGATTGGAATCTCACGCCCCACGATTGGCAGAATAACCGTTTTCCCGATTAGGTGCTTGTAACGGTCGTCTTCCGGATGAACCGCAATAGCCGTATCCCCAAGCATCGTTTCTGGACGAGTGGTCGCAATTTCAATGTGACCTGAACCGTCTGCTAATGGGTATCTCATATGATAAAACGCGCCTTGAACATCCTTATAAATTACTTCGATGTCGGACAATGCTGTTTTTGTGGATGGATCCCAGTTAATGATATATTCACCACGGTAAATCAGGCCTTTTTTATAAAGGGTTACGAATACTTCTTTAACAGCATCTGATAAGCCTTCATCAAGGGTGAAACGCTCGCGGCTGTAGTCGAGTCCCAGGCCTAGCTTTGCCCATTGCTGCCGGATGTGGCCGGCATATTCTTCCTTCCATTTCCATGTTTCCTCAACGAATTTTTCCCGGCCTAAATCATAGCGGCTTTTCCCTTCGCTGCGAAGTTTTTCTTCCACCTTTGCCTGTGTGGCAATTCCGGCGTGGTCCATTCCCGGTAACCAAAGTACATCATAGCCTTGCATCCGTTTCATTCGAGTAAGAATATCTTGTAAAGTTGTATCCCAGGCATGACCTAGATGTAGTTTCCCGGTAACATTTGGCGGCGGGATAACGATTGTATAGGGCTGCTTCCCTTCGTCATCTTTCGCCTCGAAAAACTTGCCTTGTAACCACCAGTCATAACGCCCTTTCTCAATCGATTGCGGATCGTATTTAGTCGGCATCGTTAATTCCTTTGTTTCCATTTCCAAATTCCTCCTTCAAAATACAAAAAACCCCATTCGTCATAAAAGGACGAATGGAGTTTGCTTCGCGGTACCACCTTTTTTCCAATCAAAAAAATGATTGGCGCTTAACTTAGATAACGGATTTGATCCGTCCTCCACTAATGGGGCATATAAGCCTTTTCGCAGAAGAAGCTCTTGGGCGACCTTCGGATGTTCCTCTTAGGAAATCTTTCAGCTAGTGATTTCCCTCTCTTGAAGCAGGAGCGCATCGTACTCTTCCCTGTCTTTGCTTATGATTATTTATTATATTGTTATACTACCCAAAAAAGGGGATAGACGTCAATCAGGATGGCCAAAATTTTTATATTTTATACGATATGTCTGATTTCCGGAAACAAACTGGGTATTTATTAATATATATAGATAAATAGTTATTTCATTAGGGGGGGTTTCAGTGGGGAGAAATAATTTTCATAAATACAAACACCGTCCCTGGTTTCGAACGTTTCGCAGATTTTGCGGACAATTAATTGTTCCGTTTGTTATTTTTCAGTTCATTCGAACGATTTTTCTGCCGACTGTCTTTGATGTTTTATTGTTAACATGCTTTATCTTCATCGCCATTTCTATTTACTTTGACATTATTTAAGGAGCCCAAGTTGCAGACATCTACTGCGGCTGGGCTCCTTCTTTTGCCTGCTTTTGCTGGTTTTCGATTTCTGACATTCGCATCACGACATATTCGGAGTTTTTCAAATGCCAATACCGATGCTGAAGCTGGCGGACAAATTTCATTTCATCTCTCGGCGGCTGCTTACGGTAATAGCTTTCAGCGACTTGCATAATCGGGATTGGCAAGGCTAAATAGCTGTAAAATAATAATTTTTCATCCTCTTTAAACGGAAAATACTTAAAATAATGATAAACCCAGTCGAGCGTCGAATCATTCCGTTTGGGATTGGTATTTAAGGCTCTCGATAGGTACGGCAGAAGATCATGGATCGGAGAACCGTAACGGGCGTTTTCAAAATTGATGAAAAAACCATACCCCCGGTCATCGTAAAGAAAATGCTCTGATGACAATTTCCCGTGAGTAATCACCATGCGGGCCTTGTCATTTTCTTTTGTGTTCTCGTACCATTCTTCAAATTTTGTTTTTGAAAATCGCAGTGCCTGGCTTATTTCATTATAGTATAAGCAATATAATAATTGGAATGGTGACATATAGGTCTTTTTCTCACATTGATCGATAAAGCCATCAAGGAATTCCTGATGTTTTTCGAGCTGTTGAATCGTCTTTTCGTAATGTTCCGTTCGTTCTTCTTTGCTGACTGTGATTTCTTTGGCAGACAGCGTATGGAGCCTTGCTAACTCCCGAAAAAGCTGATGGCTTTTTTGCTCCCGGTCTTCCTTTTGGTCGTTAGGCATCCATGGCATGAGATAGTATAGGTTATTCTCATGTAAGACGGCATACCTGCCATCCATGGTCGGATAAATCGGCACGATTCGGTTAAAGCCTTTTTGATAAAGCAGGTGAACATGGCGGATGAAATCCGTCCCAATAGTGGGCGGGATTTTTTTCAAAGCAAAGGTTCCTTTGTTTGAATAAATCTTTTGAACAATGCCGTAATCCTCAATAAAATAGGGCTCGACAAGATAATTTTGTAAAATAGGTGTAATGGATTCTAGTCGATTCGAGTCACTCATGTGATTTCAACTCGCTTTCCAAGCAGAGGGGTGTTCTTTTAAAAGAAGCTGAGCAGGTTAAAAAAACCCGCTCATCCTTTTGGTTCTTGATTATTTTTTCGCTAGTGAACCGGGAATATATAAGACCTGCCCCTCGAAAACATCTTGATTCAGTTCCAAATTGTTGACACGGAGAAGATTTTGGACCGATACATCATACCGGTCTGCCAGACTATCAACTGTATCACCCTTTTGTACGATGCAAACCTTTAATTTAGTTTGGCCGGTACTTTCATCCTTTCGCGCAAAAAACTCTGTCAATGTCATCGACTTCTTTTTCCCGGTCAGCTTTTTCTTTACCTTTTTGACTATATCATCAGATGAAGAAGAAGATGAACTTTCCTCTATTGTTACATCTTCTTCATAATGTGTATTTTGTACTTCCTCCACAACCACTACTTCTTCTTCAAATTCGACATGTTTATGCCCTTCACTTCTTGTTTCCTGGAAGTTCCATACTGGTTCGTAGTCTTCCTCTTCATCCAACTCAACCTGGGGCTGGTAATTAAAGGTTGGGAATTTCGGCAATACCTCAACAGGTTCTTCCTCGTGCTGTTTCTTTGCTTCGGCCTCAAATAGGAAGTTATCTTTATAGCCGCTTTGAACAGCAGGCTGTTCGACCTCTACTTCCTCCTCGTACGTTACTGGTTCGGCACGATGCAGCACCTCATATTCTTGTTCTTCTTCCTCTTGCTGCTGCTCCACTTCATTTCCGTATAACCCGCTGATTGTCAGCTCGGCCGACAGCTTCAAACAGCTGCGTTCTGGCAGAGAATAATCGAATGTTTCTACGAGGACGTCGATATCATAAATGCTTTGAATCCGATTATTCGGAATCGTAATATCAACGGGGAATCGATGTGAAAATTCACAGCTTCCATCTTCCTCGCGTTCCGCCACCCTCTCAACAAATTTCTGAGAGGCAAGCCCTTCCCTTCGCTTACAACATTAGCTTCGTAACTTTTATATTCGCCGGTGAGTTCCAACGAACCACGTATGGTTACGTACTGATCGTTTTCTTGGATGGTGATGTCCGGGTCTAGTGAAATCGAGATAAGCTCTTCGACTTCCTGTCCTTTTCTAAACCACAGCGACTCCTCCAAAGAAAATCGCAGGCACGATTGATTCTCCTGGGACAAAGCGACTCCTCCTTTCGTATCCTCCACGCAAAATCACTATGTCACTTACACTTTATGAAGCAAGGTTTTTAAATATGATAAAAAACACCCACTTAATCAAAGTGGGTGTTAAGAAATCTTTATTTAAGTTTTGAAAAAGCAACTTCTGCTGCTTGAATGGTCTTTTGAATATCCTCATCTGAATGCTCGGTGGATAAGAATAATCCTTCAAATTGGGAAGGCGGGAGGAATACCCCTTGATTCGCCATTTCACGGTAATAGGCTGCAAAGAAGTCCAAATTAGAAGACTTTGCTTTTTCATAGTTAATCACCGCTTCATTGGTAAAGAAGAAACCGATCATCGAACCAGCGCGGTTAAATGTAATAGGAATATCATATTTTTTAGCAGCTGCCTCAAAACCTTTTTGAAGCATGTCGCCTTTACGGATAAATTCCTGGTAGTGCTCTGGCGTTAACTGGCTTAGAGTCTCAAGCCCGGCTGTCATGGCAAGCGGGTTACCTGACAGCGTGCCCGCTTGATAAATTGGGCCGCTTGGAGCGATTTGCTGCATGATTTCTGCCTTACCGCCGTAAGCGCCAACAGGAAGCCCTCCGCCAATTACTTTACCTAAACAGGTAATATCAGGTGTAATATTGAAATAGCCTTGTGCACAATTATAACCAACACGGAACCCGGTCATCACTTCATCAAAAATGAGCAAGGAGCCGTTTGCAGTAGTGATTTCACGAAGCCCTTCCAGGAACCCTGGAAGCGGCGGAACAAGCCCCATATTACCTGCAACAGGTTCGACAATGATACAGGCAATATCTTCGCCAAATTGTTCAAACGCATATTTGACACTTTCAAGATCATTGTAAGGGACAGTGATGGTATTGGATGCGATTCCTTCCGGTACACCAGGACTGTCAGGTAAGCCAAGTGTCGCCACACCTGAACCCGCTTTGATCAATAACGAATCCCCATGTCCATGGTAGCAGCCTTCGAACTTCAAAATCTTGTTCCGGCCTGTATAGCCGCGTGCTAACCGCAATGCGCTCATCGTAGCTTCCGTGCCCGAGTTAACCATCCGCACCACTTCAATTGATGGGACGCGCTCAATCACAAGCTGAGCTAATTTGTTTTCCAATAATGTTGGGGCACCAAAGCTTGTACCTTGTTCAGCTGTTTTTTTCAACGCTTCGACAACTTGGTCATTGGAGTGTCCAAGGATGAGCGGACCCCAAGAAAGGACGTAATCAATATATTCATTGCCATCGATATCGTAAATTTTTGACCCTTTGCCTCTTTCCATAAAAATAGGACTCATATTTACGGATTTAAAGGCGCGCACCGGACTGTTTACACCGCCGGGCATAAGGTTTTGGGCTTCTTTAAATGCTTCAATCGATTTTGTATACGAACGCATTCTGTTCCCTCTTTTCACTAATAATTATTGGTTTTCCTTTAACCAGCGAGCAGCATCTTTGGCATGGTATGTAATAATTAAATCCGCACCAGCACGCTTCATCCCCACTAGCATTTCAAGGACCGTATTTTTCTCATCAACCCAGCCGTTCTGAGCTGCAGCTTTAATCATCGCATATTCACCGCTTACGTTGTAAATAACTACAGGTAAATTAAAGTTATTTTTTATATCACGGACAATATCCAGATATGGCAAGCCAGGCTTCACGATTAAAAAGTCAGCGCCCTCTTGAACATCTGATTCTGCTTCTCTGAATGCTTCCATGCGGTTTGCAGGATCCATTTGATAGGTTTTCCGATCGCCAAATTGCGGCGCTCCTTCTGCTGCCTCGCGGAATGGTCCGTAAAAAGCAGATGCATATTTAACAGCGTATGACATGATTGGGATTTCTGTAAAACCGGCTTCATCCAAACCGGCACGAATAGCTGCTACAAATCCGTCCATCATGTTGGATGGAGCAATAATGTCTGCGCCCGCTTTCGCTTGTGCCACAGCCGTTTTTACAAGCATTTCCAGTGACTCATCGTTCAGGATTTTCTCCCCTTCGACAACGCCGCAATGGCCATGATCTGTATATTCGCACAGGCATGTGTCAGCAACAATAATCATATCCGGGTAGTTTTCTTTAATATAACGAGTTGCTACTTGGACAATCCCATGGTCGTGATATGCTTGCTCGCCGCAGGCATCCTTCGTTTTTGGAATCCCGAATAACAAGACAGATTTAATCCCGTGGGCAACAATATCATCCATTTCTGCCTTAAGATTGTCCATCGATACTTGGAAAACTCCAGGCATGGAGGATACTTCATTACGGATATTTTCCCCTTCATAAATAAACAACGGATAAATAAAGTCCTCAGGTCTTAAGTGATTTTCTCTTACAAGTGCGCGCATATTGGCACTTGAACGTAAACGGCGATGACGTGAAAATTGTAATTCCATCCTATGTACCCCCTAATGATAATCTTTAAAAAACATTGTTAATTTTACTGGAAGCTTGTTGCTAATTGGCAGATAACGTTTTTCAATCAGCGATTATTCCATGTCAATCAGCGGGTAATCTCTTTCAATCAGCGATTACACCATGTCAATCAGCGGATAACCTATTTCTATCAGCGATTACAATTATTCGCCAATTTTTTCTAAGTATGCAATCAAGCTCTTCATCATTTCCTTAACAGTATACTCCTCAGGCGAAGCATGAATCGGCAGCCCGTAGTCTTGCAGCTTTTTCTCGGTTATTGGACCAATACAGCCAATTAAACAGTTCCTCAGCTGCTCCTCCAAGCTATGATCTTGAACGACTTTCATCAAATGGTCGACAGTCGAAGGGCTTGTAAACGTAAGGATATCAAGCTGGTCATTTGCCAGCATCTGCGCAAGCTTTACACGGCTTTCTTCCGGCATATAGGTCTCATAAATGACCACCTCATCGACTGCAGCTCCAGCCTCTGTTAAAGAGCTGGCAATATATTCACGGGCAAGATTCCCCTTCGGTAGTAGTACCCTTGTTCCGCATTCTACAAACGGCAAAAACTCTTCAACAAACGTTTCCGCCACATAGGCTGACGGAACAAACTCCGCCTGATGCCCTTTTTCCTTTAACACCTCGGCCGTCTTTTTGCCAATCACAGCAATCTTCGGAAACCTCGAACTGGCCTCCTCTTCAAAAAATGAAAAAAAGATTTCGACCGTGACATTGCTTGTAAAAATAATCCAATCATATGTATCAAGGGCCTTCAAACAATCGTGAAGGCGCGTGTTTCTCTCGATGGGACGAAAGGCGATGAGAGGGATTTCAACTGGAATCCCCCCGTACCTTTCAACCAAATCCGAGAAGGATTTCGCTTGATCTTTTCCTCTTGGAACCAGAACCTTTTTATCAAGCAAAGGCAGAGATTTGATCATTGACCCTCGAGCTCCCGTTTGACCCTGTCAATCAGGTCCTTGGCTCCCTTTTCAGTTAATAATTCCGCTGCCTTGATTCCAAGCTCTTCGGGATTTTGTCCGCGAAGTTCTTCCTTGAAGACATCGTGGCCCTCAGGTGAAGCAACCAATACATTTAGCATTACCTCATTCGTTTCATCATCAATCCGGGCAAAACCGGCGATTGGCACTTGACAGCCGCCCTCCATTTTTTGGAGGAATGCTCGTTCAGCGCGAACTGCTCTTTCCGTTTTTTTGCACGTGAATTTTTCAAACAGCTCTAGCAGCTCTTTGTCATCTTCGCGGCATTCGATTGATAATGCCCCTTGGCCGACTGCCGGTATACAAATATCTACATCAAGGAATTCAGTAACGACATCGCTCGTCCAGCCAAGCCGGGAAAGACCTGCAGCTGCTAAAATAATCGCATCGTATTCTTCTGTTTCTAATTTTGCTAATCTTGTATCTACGTTCCCGCGAATCCACTTAATTTCTAAATCCGGACGCTCCACCAACAGCTGTGCACTGCGGCGAAGGCTGCTCGTACCGATAATGGCGCCGGGCTTTAAATCTTTTAATTTGATATGGCCTTTTGAAATGAGAGCATCACGGTGATCCTCGCGGAATGGAATACAGCCAATCGTCAACCCTTCAGGCAGTACCGCAGGCATGTCTTTCATACTATGAACCGCCATATCAATCTCTTTATCAAGCATTGCCTGCTCGATTTCCTTAACAAAAAGTCCCTTACCGCCAACCTTTGAAAGAGTTACGTCGAGGATTTTATCTCCCTTTGTGACGATTTCTTTTATCTCAAATTCGAATGATGGGTCAATTTTTTTAAGCTGCTCCATCACCCAATTTGTTTGGGTTAATGCCAATTTACTTCGTCTAGAACCAACAATAATTTTTCTCATAACTGCCTCCTAGTTTTACTCGTACCATATATGAAAAGATGATAATTGACCAAATAAGAAAAAATTAATTAAAACAATTAGAAATGATCCCGTATTCCAAATGGCTAATTTGCGGCCAGAAAGATTTTTCCCTATCCTTAGGTATAAATAGACACTATAGGCTGTAAGCAACAGGAATGATCCGATAATTTTCATATCATACCATGGCATCCCCGGAACCTTTAAAAATGCCCACTGTAAGCCTAGGATCAAGCTTAAAAGCAGCATTGGAACACCAATAACAGCTAATATGTAGGATGATTTTTCGAGCTTTTCCAAATCAGCCAGCCGGATCAGGCGGGTCCCCCATTTTTTCCGTTTCAATAAATCATATTGAAGCAGGTATAAGGACGAGAAAACAAAGGACAGGGAAAATGCTCCATAGGAAAGAATCGCCATTGTAATATGGATTAAAAGCAGTTCTGACACAAGCTGCTTGGCCATGATATGCGAATGGTATTGCATCGGAGCAAATGTATGAATCGCCATCACGGTAAAGCCAAGAATGTTTGTGAAAAAGACGATAAAATCGACCCGTAGTAAGTGATTTATAACAATTGACAATGTTACTAATACCCAGGCATAAAAATAGAGTCCCTCAAAGATGGTTAGTACAGGGAACCTGCCTGTTTTTGTCATATAGAAAAAAAGGAAAACCGTTTGTAAAACCCATACAAATGCAAGTAACCAGAAGGCAATACGGTTTGCCTTCCGGTTATGGTGAATGAAGTCGAAAAAATATAACAACACACTGAAGGCATATAGAACAACTGTCAATTCATGAAGCCTTGTCAAAAGTGAGTCCAACATAACCAGGGCCCCTTATGACTGAAAAGAAGCCTGAACTTCTCGTGCCGGCACATTTTTCGTTTCGGCTGGTTTCGAATGTTGTTCCTGAACAAGCTCTTCAATATTAAATATTTTCATAAAGAATTCCATCGCTTGATCCGCATCCGGTCTTGCCGCCAATTCTTTCGCTTGTAAAATAGGATCTTTTAATAGCTGATTGATGATGCTCTTTGTGTGTTTATTTAACACTTTTATGTCACGATCAGATAAGTTTGGCAGCTTTCTCTCTAAGCTGACCATGGTCTCTGCTTGGATTGTCAAGGCTTTTTCCCTTAGAGCAGAAATAACCGGAACCACTCCAAGCATACCAAGCCATTGATTGAAATCGACAATTTCTTTTTCAATCATGAGTCTGATTTTTGCTGCAGCTTTTTGACGCTCCTGCAAGTTTGCCTCAACAATACCCTCTAAGTCGTCAATATCATACAAGAAGACGTTTTCGAGTTCACTAATTCTTGGATCCAAATCACGAGGAACCGCAATATCAACCATAAACAACGGTTTGCCTTTGCGCATTTTCTCGACACGAGCCATCGTTTCTTTTGATATAACGAAATCCTTCGCCCCTGTTGAGCTAATCAGAATATCCGCCTCCACAAGAGATTGCTCTAATTCAGATGCAGATCTTGCTTCACCGTTAAAACGGCTTGCCAGCTCCTTCGCTTTATCGTACGTACGATTGATGACAGTAACTTGTTTAACGCCATTGCCATGGAGATTTTGGGCTGCTAATTCGCCCATTTTTCCAGCTCCGAAAATTAACACATGCTTATTCGTAAGCGAACCGAAAATTTTCTTCGCCAATTCAACTGCCGCATAGCTGACAGAAACAGCATTAGCGCCAATATCTGTTTCAGAATGACCGCGTTTGGCCAGTGTAATCGCCTGTTTAAACAAATGATTAAACACCGAACCAGTTGTTTCCTTTTCCTGTGCCAGGATAAAGCTTGTACGCACCTGACCAAGAATTTGGGTTTCCCCTAAAACCATGGAGCCCAGTCCACAGGTTACATTGAATAAATGTTCAACCGCACCATCGTCTTC
This sequence comes from Neobacillus sp. 19, assembly GCF_049463095.1. Taxonomy (NCBI): domain Bacteria; kingdom Bacillati; phylum Bacillota; class Bacilli; order Caryophanales; family Bacillaceae; genus Neobacillus; species Neobacillus sp. 19. The sequence goes on from NZ_JBMPZU010000058.1 coordinate 214,393, forward strand.
ATATACGAAAAGATACGGTGAAAATTCTGTTTGTTCCATACCGAACCATTCAGATAGAAATTCTTTTATATAATATCGGCCGGTATGTAACTGATCAACGACCGCATAAATTTCTGTACGATTACAGGTAGACAAAATGATATTTTCCAGAATGCTTTTTTTAGCGTTTAACTTTTTGATAGCATCCACAAGATCAGTTTCAGTGAATGTTAACCGCTCACGGATTTCAACAGGGGCAGTTTTATAGTTAAGACCGACTACGATTATATGCATTTTAGTTAAGTACACCCCCAGGTAAGATTACGTTGGTAGCTAGTATGATTATATCACGAGCAATTTCGACTTTTACTCGAAAAATGTGAACAGAAAATGAAACTATGTGATAAGATAGAGTAAATCTTCTGATTAGCTGGCAATTCCAGCCAATCTTATAGTAGAAAAAGAAATATAGGACAAATTACTTCCCTATGTACAGTACCAAAAAATCAGTTTATATTCAAGTGAACCTTACTGGAAGTGGTGTTTACAATGAAAAATCAACGAATATTCCCTGGGATTATACTTATTGGATTTGGAGCTTACTTTTTATTACAGCAAACGGGCATAACATTTTTTCAAGCATTTTTCACCTGGCCGACGTTATTGATCATTGTCGGAATCGCTTTTTTAGGTCAGGGTTATTCGGCACGTGAATACGATGCCATTCTTCCAGGTGTAATCATGTGCGGATTCGGACTTCATTTTCATCTCTCTGGTGTTGCAGCCTTTTGGCCAACAAATACGATTGGCATGCTGATCCTCATTATTTCCATTGGCTTTTTTCTACGCTTTCAAAAAACAAATAATGGCCTGTTTCAAGCCTTCCTTTTTCTTATTTTAGCAGTGCTGCTGCTCTTTTATGATAAAATTGCTGAATATTTTGGGCTGCTGCAGAACGGGATGAATTTTATTTGGAAGTTTTGGCCCGCTCTGTTAATTGTTATTGGTATTTATTTTTTACTAAAAAGAAAAAAATAACCGCCTGGCGCATATTTTTGCGTTGGGCGGTTATTTTTCTACATATAACTATGCAGGATTTGCCATACTTGATCTTTTCCTTCACCAGTTTCAGAAGAAAAGATGACAATGTGGTCATTTTTATCAAGCTCTAATGTTTCTCGTGTGACCTTAAGATGCTTTTGCCATTTCCCTTTTGGTATCTTATCTGCTTTTGTGGCGATGATGATGCAAGGGATTTCGTAATGCTTTAAAAAATCATACATCATGACATCGTCAGCAGTCGGCGGGTGCCGTAAATCAACGATTAAGACAACGGCCCGCAATTGTTCACGAGTGGTAAAATACGTTTCAATCATCTTTCCCCACGCAGCCCGCTCTGTCTTTGAAACCTTCGCATAGCCGTAACCGGGGACATCAACAAAATGAAGAATTTCATTAATCAAGTAAAAATTAAGTGTCTGCGTCTTCCCAGGCTTTGATGAGATTCTTGCTAGCCCTTTACGATTCAGCATCTTATTAATAAATGAAGACTTCCCAACATTTGAGCGGCCGGCGAGTGCAAATTCAGGCAGTTCTGTTTCCGGGTACTGCTCCGGTTTTACCGCACTAATGATAATTTCCGAACTTACTACCTTCATCGGGGATCACCCTCCAACAAGGCATGCTTCAGAACCTCATCCACATGTGATACCGGTACAAATTCTAAATCATTTCGGACACTTTCAGGAATATCATCAATATCCTTAACATTATCCTTTGGAAGAATGACCTTCGTAAGCCCTGCTCGATGGGCGCTAAGTGTTTTTTCCTTTAAGCCGCCAATCGGAAGAACTCTGCCCCTTAACGTGATCTCGCCTGTCATCCCAACCTCACGGCGAATAGGTCTGCCGGTTAATGCGGAAACAAGTGCAGTTGCCATGGTGATTCCGGCTGATGGTCCGTCTTTTGGAACCGCTCCTTCGGGAACGTGTATATGGATATCATATTTCTCATAAAAGTCTTCTTCAATACCTAGTTCTTTCGCCTTGGAACGAATATAGCTAAAGGCAGCCTGCGCGGATTCCTTCATGACATCTCCAAGCTTTCCAGTTAGAACAAGCTTTCCTTTACCAGGGGAGAGTGAAACCTCAATTTGCAGGGTATCACCGCCCACAGTCGTATAGGCCAAACCTGTTGCAACTCCTACTTGATCCTCCGTTTCCGCCATTCCATAATGGAACCGTGTTTTCCCCAAAAATTCTTCCACGTTCTTTTCAGTAATAATCACGCGCTTTTTCTCACCTGAAACAATGATTTTTGCCGTTTTTCGGCAAATCGTTGCCATTTGACGCTCAAGGCTTCGCACTCCGGCCTCACGAGTATAGTAACGAACCACTTTCAAGATGGCCTCATCACGTACTTGAAGGATTCCTTTTGTTAGTCCATTTTCTTTAATTTGCTTTGGCAGCAAATGGTCTCTGCAAATGTGGACCTTTTCAAGCTCGGTATAGCCTGCAATCGTGATGATTTCCATTCTGTCCAACAACGGCCCGGGGATGGTAGATAGGTTATTGGCGGTCGCTATGAACATGACCTTCGATAAATCGTACGTTTCTTCTATATAATGATCACTAAAATTATGGTTTTGCTCCGGATCTAATACCTCAAGCATCGCACTTGATGGGTCCCCGCGGAAATCGCTCGACATTTTATCAATCTCATCCAGTAAAAAGACCGGATTGATCGTTCCCGCTTTTTTCATCCCTTGGATGATCCGGCCCGGCATCGCTCCAACATAGGTCCTTCGATGTCCGCGAATTTCAGATTCATCGCGAACCCCGCCAAGAGATACACGGACGAAATTTCGATTTAGCGATGTGGCTATCGAACGGGCAAGACTAGTTTTTCCGACACCGGGAGGTCCTGCTAGACAAAGAATAGGTCCTTTCAGAGAATTCGTCAGCTTTTGCACGGCTAAATACTCCAATACCCTCTCCTTTACCTTTTCAAGTCCGTAATGGTCTTGATTTAAAATCTTTTCCGCCCGGATAATATCAATATCATCCTCAGTCTTTTTCGACCATGGAATAGAAATCAACCAATCAATATAATTGCGGATCACAGCACTTTCGGCTGAGCTTGTCGGCACCTTTTCGTAACGGTCAAGCTCTTTCATTGCTGCTTTAAGAACGTGTTCAGGCATACCCGCCTGATTAATTTTTTCGGTTAATGTCGCGATTTCGCCTGTTTTTCCTTCTTTATCGCCTAATTCCTTTTGAATCGCCTTCATTTGCTCACGAAGATAATATTCCTTTTGCGTCCGTTCCATCGATCGTTTTACACGCTGGCCAATCTTCTTTTCAAGATTAAGGACTTCCTTCTCATTATGAATCGTATCAATCAAATGGTTCACACGCTGCTTGATATCAATCAATTCAAGAATCTCTTGCTTTTCCTTCAGCTTGATTGGCAAGTGAGACGCGATAATATCCGCCATCCGGCCCGGTTCCTCAATATCTGCGACAGAGGCGTATGTTTCAGCAGAGATTTTCTTCGATAATTTTATGTATTGCTCGAAATAATCAAGCATCGTTCTCATCAACGCTTGGTCTTCTACATCCTTCGTATCCGGATCGTCATAGGTAACGATACTTACGGAATAATAATCCTCCTCATCATATATCGAGACAATTTCCGCTCTATTTAAGCCTTCTACCAATACGCGTATCGTCCCATTAGGTAATTTAAGCATTTGCTTAACCTTCGTTAACGTTCCAAGTCTATATAAGTCCTCTTCACCAGGTTCATCAACGGAAACATCTTTTTGTGTTGTTAAGAATATTAGGTGGTCATCTACCATTGCTTTTTCGAGTGCCTGTACAGATCTTTCACGGCCTACATCTAAATGAAGGACCATTGTTGGATAGACAAGTAATCCTCGAAGCGGCAGGAGGGGGACGATCAATTCGTTCTTTTTCGCCAAAATACTGCACCTCCACATGCATTTTCTACTGTAAAGCAGAATAGTCTTTGTTGTACAATTCTATCTTATTTGTATTTATGTGTCTATTTTTAGTAAGCGTTGACCTCTCACTTTTGCAATATAATTATTTTCCCCAATAATATGGTTTTCTCTCTTCAAAAAAAAACTTCAGAATGGTTTTTCAACCAAACCGAAGTTCTTTATTATATTGACTCTTTTTTCGTTAATTCAATGGATGCCGGTATGACATCGTTTTTCGGATAGGAATTAACTAAGGCAATTTCAAATACTTCATGCAGGTGGGTAACAGGAACGATGTTTATTCCGTCAATTTCATTTAAGATGGTCTGCCTATTTTCTTCCGGTATAATTACGGTTTTGGCCCCAGCCTTCCGCGCGGCTTTCACTTTCGGATAGACACCGCCAATTGGCTTGACATTGCCGTGAATACTAATCTCACCAGTCATCGCAACGGTGTTATCTATCGGAATTTTATATATGGCAGAGTAAATCCCTGTTGCCATCGCAATCCCGGCCGATGGACCGTCGATTGGAACTCCCCCGGGAAAGTTAACATGGATATCATAGTCGTTGGCCGGAACACCCATCGACCGTAAAACAGTGATGACGTTTTCAATCGAACCGCGCGCCATACTTTTCCGGCGAATCGATTTGCCTTGGCTGCCAATACTTTCTTCTTCCACAATTCCTGTAATATTAATCGAGCCTTTTTCCTTTGCCGGGATGACTGTGACTTCTATTTCGAGCAGTGCCCCGGAATTCGGCCCATAGACAGCAAGTCCATTCACAAGCCCAACATGTGAAATATCATGAATCCTTCTTTCCATTCTCGGTGTCAACTGACTGGCATGGATGACCCACTCGATATCCTCGTCCTTGATGTAATCACGATCCTCTGTAATGGCCAGACCAGCAGCAATCTGAATCATATTGACCGTTTCGCGGCCATTTCTTGCATATGTAGATAATGTATCAACGCCGGTTTCATTAATTTTGAGGTTTACTTTATCAGCCGCTTTTTTCGCAACTGTGACAATCTCTTCCTGATTTAAATCGCGAAAAAAAACCTCCATACACCTTGAACGAATAGCCGGAGGAATTTCACTCGGTGTTCTCGTGGTAGCTCCGATTAAACGGAAATCAGCTGGTAAGCCATTTTTAAAAATATCATGAATATGCGTGGGAATTTGATTGTTTTCCTCATGGTAATAAGCACTTTCGAGGTAAACTTTCCGATCCTCCAAAACTTTTAACAGCTTATTCATTTGAATGGGATGCAGTTCGCCGATTTCATCAATGAATAGGACGCCTCCATGGGCATTTGTTACTGCCCCTTGCTTTGGCTGAGGAATTCCAGCCTGCCCCATCGCCCCTGCTCCTTGATAAATCGGATCATGGACAGAACCGATTAGCGGGTCAGCAATGCCCCGTTCGTCAAATCGTGCTGTTGTCGCATCTAATTCTATAAAAACTGAAGCTGGTTTAAACGGTGATTTCGCATTCTTTTTTGCCTCTTCCAATACAAGCCGCGCTGCTGCTGTTTTGCCGACTCCAGGCGGTCCATAAATAATCACATGCTGTGGGTTCGGACCACACAGGGCCGCTTTTAATGATTTTATTCCATCCTCTTGACCCACAATGTCATTGAAGCTTGAAGGACGAACTTTTTCCGACAGTGGTTCTGTTAAAGATATCGATCGCATTTTTCGCAGCTGTTCCATTTCCTTCCGGGATTCCCGATCAATAGATACTTTTTGCGTACGCTGGTTCCTTAGCAAATTCCAAAAATACAGCCCTATGATAATTCCGAAAAACAGCTGTATAAATAAGGCAATCCCCGTCCAACTCATACTTTTCCCTCCTACACTAAATACTCAATATATATTAATAAGTATTTCCTGTAGAAAGGCGGAATAAACTATAAATATTTAACTGTTCTATCCACTTTATTAAAAAAGACCCGGCCATTAGCCGGGTCTTTCCATATTTTATGCAGATTTTTCTTCCGCAATAACGGTTCCATCTTCTAAAACTAGTTTTGGAACACTTTCACCTAAGACGGTTTCCTTCGTAATAATACACTTTGTGATATCTTCGCGCGATGGAAGGTCAAACATCACATCGAGCATAATTCCTTCAATAATCGAACGTAAACCACGGGCTCCAGTTTTGCGCTCAATTGCTTTCTTGGCAATTTCAACAAGCGCATCATCTTCAAATTGCAGCTCAACATCGTCGATTTCAAGCATTTTTTGATATTGTTTCACAAGCGCATTTTTAGGCTTGGTTAAAATTTCAATTAATGCTGATTCATCTAGCTGTTCTAAGCTGGCAATAACCGGAAGACGTCCGATAAATTCCGGAATTAACCCAAAACGGAGTAAGTCCTCGGGCAATACTTTGGAAAGCAGCTCTTTTTGATTTACCTCCACCTGCTTATTATCTGAACCAAAACCAATGACTTTTTGGCCTAAGCGACGCTTGATAATCGGTTCAATGCCATCAAACGCACCGCCACAGATAAATAAAATGTTCGTGGTGTCGATTTGGATAAATTCTTGATGCGGGTGCTTTCTGCCCCCTTGAGGCGGCACACTTGCCACTGTACCCTCAAGAATTTTCAACAATGCTTGTTGTACGCCTTCACCGGAAACATCCCGTGTAATGGAAGGATTTTCAGATTTACGGGCAATTTTATCAATTTCATCGATATAAATGATTCCTTTTTCTGCTTTTTCTACATCATAATCAGCCGATTGAATCAGTTTTAATAAAATGTTTTCTACGTCTTCACCCACGTATCCAGCCTCTGTCAGTGAAGTTGCATCTGCAATCGCAAATGGCACATTCAAAATCCGCGCCAATGTTTGTGCCAATAAGGTTTTACCGCTACCAGTCGGCCCAATCATACAGATATTACTTTTTGCCAGCTCAACATCATCAATTTTACTGTTGGAATTGATGCGCTTGTAGTGGTTGTATACGGCAACAGACAGCGATTTTTTCGCTTGGTCTTGGCCGATGACATAATCGCCCAGAATTTCACAGATTTCCTTTGGCTTAGGAACATCTTTAAACTCTACTTCTTCTTCTGTTCCAAGTTCTTCTTCAACGATTTCCGTGCAAAGCTCGATGCATTCATCACATATATATACACCCGGCCCAGCTACTAATTTACGAACTTGATCCTGTGTTTTGCCACAGAAGGAACATTTTAATTGTCCTTTTTCGTCATTAAATTTAAACAATCCTTTCACCCCTCAAAACGTGTTAAAACCCCTATTAAAGCTCGCGAATTACACAAACAAAGTCCGAGTTTTCTAATATTTCTGGTGGTATGTATTTTGCATTGTAACACATTTAACCAATGGACTGGAACTAAAACGCTTTACATTATTATGTTTTCTCTTCCCGTTATTTGTTTGTGTTCCTCACATGTAAAAATTATGTACTCATTAATCTTAACCATTATTATTAAAAATAAGACAAAACCTTTATGAAAAATAATTATTCGCCATCGATCGAATTATTTCCTGCTTCCGTCATCCATGTCCATTGTTAAAAAGGTTTCCCTGTCCTTATTATAATATGTAATTGAAAAAAAGTATAAAACAAGACACGATTATTTATCGTGTCTTGCTCATATTTCATAATTTATCCATTATTTCTTGTTTTCAACAAGAAAGTTTACTGCTTTTTGAAGTTTAAGATCTGCTTTGATGCCGTCTAAACCGCCAAGAGCTTGGGTAATGGTGTCTACAGGCATGTTGTAAGTGCCGGCCATTTTCTCAAGTTCTGCATTCACATCTTCTTCAGTCACTTCAAGGTTTTCAGCTTTAGCAATCGCTTCTAATGTTAGGTTAATTTTCACGCGCTTTCCAGCTTCTTCCTTCATTTGCTCGCGAAGTGCATTTTCATCTTGACCTGAGAATTGGAAGTATAATTCAAGGTTCATACCTTGCATTTGCAGGCGTTGTTCGAATTCTTGAAGCATACGGTTTACTTCGTTAGTCACCATTACTTCTGGAATTTCAACTTCTGCATTTTCTGCAGCTTTTTCCACTACAGTATCACGAAGGTGGTGTTCAGCTTCATGCTTTTTGCTGTCTTCTAAACGAGTTTTGATTTTTTCTTTTAATGCATCTAATGTTTCCACTTCTTCGTCTACATCTTTTGCAAACTCGTCATCTAATGCAGGAAGTTCTTTTCCTTTAATTTCATGAATAGTTACTTTAAATGTAGCTGGCTTACCTGCAAGCTCTGCTGCATGATATTCTTCTGGGAAAGTTACTTCCACATCTTTCGATTCGCCAGTTGCAACGCCAACTAATTGCTCTTCAAATCCAGGAATGAATGATCCTGAACCTAGTTCTAGTGAGTGATTTTCAGCTTTTCCGCCTTCGAACGCTTCACCGTCAACGAATCCTTCAAAGTCAAGAACTACTGTATCACCGTTTTCAGCTGTACCTTCTTCTTTAACTACAAGCTCAGCTTGACGGTTTTGCATTGTTTCTAATTCTTTTTGTACATCTTCATCTGTAACAGCTGCATCGAGTTCTTCCACTTCTAAGCCCTTGTATTCGCCTAATTTTACTTCTGGCTTCACTTGAACAGTTGCTTTGAAGATCAAGACTTTGCCTTTTTCCATTTGTTCGATATCGATATCAGGACGGTCGATTGGCTCGATTCCTGTTTCGTCAATTGCATTTCCGTATGCTTCTGGAAGAAGAATATCTAATGCATCTTGATAAAGTGATTCTACACCGAAACGCTTTTCGAACATTCCGCGAGGCATTTTCCCTTTACGGAAGCCAGGAACGTTTACTTGTTTTACAACTTTTTGGAATGCTGCGTCTAAGCCTTCGCTCACCTTTTCAGCATCTACTTCAACTGTAAGGACGCCGCTGTTTCCTTCTAATTTTTCCCATTTTGCTGTCATACTTTTTTCCCTCCAACAAATCTATTCTCATTTCATTCGATAACGAATTTGAGTCGGAATATGCCTTGTCTATCAAGCCACTTTTCCATCATTTAAATGTAAAATATAGTTTTTTACACAATGCAACCCCTACATTATATCATAGGTTTGCTCTCTTTCAACAGTGAGACCTAAATATTAGGATAGGAAATTTTCTCAATCTCCTCTATTAGAGCCATTGCCTGCTCTATTTCTTGCAGTTCGGCGCCATATTCATTTGCTAGTTTACTCACTATCGGCTCGATCCCCAAGTATTCTTGGGCTAGTTTATGAAAGGCCGCCGCCCATGCTGCTGGATCTTCGGGCTCTAATTCAAACGGATAACTGATAAAAAATGTCCGTTCTACCATTCCAATGGTATTTTCAAAGAGACCCGGATTTTTACTTTCCAAACTATTTTCTAGTATTTTTTTTACCTTTACCATTTTCGGCAGGGTTCTCACTTCAGGCAATTCTGTAGGAATGAAAGTTTTCTCTTTTAAAAACTTCCTCACGACCAGTTCCTTGTTAATTTCTTGTTCTTTTAAAAGAGTGACCAGCATGGTCTTTACAAAAGAATGGCCAGTATCCGTTTTTAAGTAGTCTGCAATTTCATCAAGATATGGCCGAATATTTTTCTCCGCCAAACTTGCAACTGCCAGCATTTGTTCATTTAAATTATTTTTTGAAAGGAGCTGCAGGCTCTGTCTCTCGGGTGCAGGTTCTTCTTCTTCTTCTTCTGGCGGCTGGCGATTTTCGGCCATCCGCCGGCTAAATTGCAGGATGGTTAAAAAATGATCATGTTTTTCTGGCGGAATCTCTTTTTCCTCTAGCAACGCCTCGATGGTCATAACAATTTCTTGGTATTCGTGAAGCTGAATCAGCACGGTCAGATAAAGATCGACCATTTGAAAATAGTCGCCAATTCCTTTTAATAGCATTTCATTTGCAAGGACTTTTGCTTGTTTAAAAGACCCCGCTTCAAAATAGGCAAGGACTAGCCCGATTAAAATATCGTCATTTTCCTGATCCAGCTCTCTCGCTTCTTCCAACAGCGATATTGCTTCTTTGAAATTTCTCTTTTCAAGACTTTCTAAGCCTTTATGGGTTAATCGCTTTTCCAGTCCGGGAAAATAGACCACATTATCTTTCCGTTTCACCTGTTCCCGTTTTTTCATTCCATATCCGTCCTTCAGTATGTCGTTGAAAAATAGTGTAGCACATATAAAATACAAAAAAAACTCACCTGCACTGGTGAGTTGGAAATTCTGGTATGTAGTTTAAATGGCGTCCCAGGAGAGATTCGAACTCCCGACCGTACGCTTAGAAGGCGTATGCTCTATCCGGCTGAGCTACTGGGACTTAACAGTGTATCAAAGACAAGATTTATTATATTATCATACCATCTAAAAGTCAACTGGTTTTTAATCATTTTTTAATTAATGAAAGGGGAATGACAATCCCCCTCATGTTTACAGTACAAATTCCCTGGCCAAGTCTTTCATTTCGTGGCCGTTTACTTCAAATACTGACAGCTTTATTCGATCGTTTAACAAATGAAGGATAACATAAGTTTTTTCCAAACGCTCACGCGGAAGGAGGATGCTTCCAGGGTTCAAAAATAAGGTCTCGTCAATCATTTCAGCCCCAAGGACATGTGAGTGACCAAAGCAGACGATATCGGCATTTACTTCCTTTGCCTTATATTTTAGATTCATTAATGTTGATTTCACGGAGTAGCGGTGTCCATGTGTAATAAAAATTTTTCGCCCAGCTGCCTCAGCAGTTGTTTCCATTGGATAACCGCCGCCGAAATCACAATTCCCCATTACGGTTAAGTAACCGGAAATGGCTTTGTCATCATGTGCTAACTGCGAATCACCGCAGTGGATCATTAAATCAACTTCGTTTAAATGTCTTTCCCTTACCATTTCTAGTTCCTTCGTCAATCCGTGGCTATCGCTTATCACTAGCACCTTGCTCATGACTGTTTTGCACTCTCCAAAATGGAATCCAAAATTACATCCAGCTTTTTCAAGGCATTGGCCCTGTGGCTGATCGAATTTTTTTCATCTGAAGACAGCTCCGCCATGGCCACTCCTTTTTCCGGCACATAAAAAACCGGGTCATACCCAAAGCCATTTGACCCGCGGGGGGCTTCAAGAATCCGTCCTTCACAGGAGCCTGACACCGTCCGCGTTTCTTTTCCGGGAATTGCTATTGCCAACGCACAGTAAAATCTTGCCGATCTCTCGCTTTCAGGGACACCCTGCAACTCCGATAGCACTTTATCCGTGTTGTTTTGGTCATTTTTTGGCTCGCCTGCATAACGGGCAGAATAGATTCCCGGTTTGCCTTCTAGTGCGTCCACCATTAGGCCGGAATCATCGCCAATGACCATTTTATTAAGTGCTTGGGAAACCGCTTCAGCTTTGAGGATGGCATTTTCTTCAAAGGTTGTACCTGTTTCTTCTACTTCAGGAATTTCGGGAAAATCAAGCAATGTCTTCACTTCGATTCCTCTGTTTGCAAAAATATGTTCAAACTCCCGTGCTTTTCCGGGATTTTTTGTTGCAATAATCACTTCATTCATTAATAATCGCCTCTTTTAATAAATCATTTTTAGTTGAAAAATTGTTTTTTGAGTAGATCGCTAATTGAATTGTATTATCAGCTGATTGAAATACGTTATCCGCTGATTGAATCCGGTTATCCGCTAATTAGCCTATCTTTTTTCAAAATCACTACAAAATTAAGGTTATTTCTTCCGTCTGCCCTCTATTTTTCGCATAATTTCCTCGCCCAATGCCGCTTTTTGGTGTTCAAACAGTTCCGTCAGCCCTGCTTGCGCCGCATCCAGCAAGCCTTGCAGTTGATTGTAGGAAAAGGTTGATTCTTCGCCGGTTCCTTGCAGCTCAACAAACTCGCCGCTTCCGGTCATCACGATATTCATATCGACGTGGGCCTTGGAGTCCTCAGCATAGTTTAAGTCGAGCACAACTCCGCCATCTCCCAAGATTCCGACGCTCGTTGCCGCTAAATAATCGGTAATCGGAAATTTTGAAAATGACTTTTTTTCAGCTAATGCATTCAAGGCAAGTGCCATCGCGACGAATGCACCAGTGATGGAGGCAGTCCTTGTTCCGCCATCTGCTTGAATGACATCACAATCAATCCAAACCGTCCGCTCGCCGATTGCGCCAAGGTCGACAATCGCCCTTAGTGCACGGCCAATCAGCCGCTGAATTTCCATTGTGCGCCCGGATACCTTTCCTTTTGATGATTCGCGGATGTTTCTTGATTCCGTAGCTCTTGGAAGCATCGAATATTCAGCTGTTATCCAGCCCTTGCCTTCCCCCTCATAAACGGAGGAACCCGTTCTTCAATGCTCGCTGAACAAATCACCTTTGTATTCCCAACAGAAATAAGGACAGAACCTTCTGGATGGATTAAATAATTTGTTTCAATATGTATAGGTCTTAGCTGTAATGGCTCTCTTCCATCGACGCGCACAAACCTTCCTCCTTCAGCGTATACTATTTTTTCAAATAAAGAAGAGGCGGCACTAAGCCAACCTCTCTTATTGTCCACTATATAGTATAACAAAAATGTTTTTTTAAAAACTACCTGTATTGACTTTTTCCGGACGTGTGACCGGCTCCGATAATTTTTTCCCTTTATCATTCTTTATTTCAGCTTTACCGTCAACCTGAATCGCCACTTTTTCAACTCCTTGCTGTTCCGTTAAGGAGAGCACGATAGTATCTAGTAATGATTGTGAAATCTCCATTTTCTCAGAACTATCTAAAATGTTCTTATTGAAGTTCAAGGTGACTGTTCCGTCTTGATATTTTGGAGCCTCAAGCAATTTCACATCAGAAACAAACTCAGACGCAAGAGTAGATTTTCCGCTTGGCCCTTTAATTAGTTCGTTAACGACCGCAGCATATTGATCCTTCTCGTTATTGCTAATTCGGCGAGTGACAGGAACATAGTAGTAGGAGCCCTCTTCACCACCAATATAATACACAGTAACAGGCTTCGTATTGGTAATATCGACGACATCGTTTGTATCAATATTGATTCCTGTCGCTCTTGATAGATTTTGGCTGATTGGGGTGCCATTGACTGGCATTTCTGTCAGTTCATGCCCGTTCATTTTCAATTTGACCGATTTGACATTATCAAATTGCGTTAGCGTCCATGTGACCGATTGAAGTATCTTCATCTCATCTTCCGGTTTATAATCCTTAAATTCTTTTGAAAAATCAACCGTTGCAACGCCTGTTTCTTTATCAATGTTGACGGAGAGCTCTGTATCCTCAGGGAGGACGGCTCTAAAATCATTTGGGAGCATGTTCGTTACTGGACCATTTGCTACCAAATACTGAAGTGCTTGTGTTGCAACAGAAGCTTTTTTCGGCAAGTCTAATGTTTGCGGGACGACGTAACCGTCCTTATCAATTAAATATAGTTCAGTCTTGATGACGTCCTCTGCCTTGGCCTTTTCTTTAGCAGCTGTTTCCTTGCTTACTGGTTTTTCGGTGACCGTCACACTTTTTGGCGGATCGATTTTCTTTTCTTTTTCCCCGCCAAACAAGCCGCAGCCGGAAAGCAATACTGTTGAGGTAAGCACCGTTACACCCAGGATTTTGGCTTTATTTTTAGACACATTAATTCCCCCCTAAGACAGTTTGTACTATCATATATACGAGCTATATGCGAAATTAGACCGCTTAGTGAAAGAAAAATAGAATAAATTTATAAAAAAAGCCCCTATCATTGATAGGAACTCATAGTTTTATTTTATTCACATGATCAACTGGAATCCCCAGCCACTGGGAGGCAATTTTTGAAAAAAGCCTTTTTGAGCCGGTTGTATAAAACTCATGCTCCGGCACAGACTCTAATTCATCGAGCTGCCCACTGTATTGAAGGATCGCACTAATTTCATGGGCTGTTTCGTCACCGGAACTAATGACATGTACCGTTTCGCCCATAACATTTTTTATCAGCGGTTCCAGCAAAGGATAATGTGTGCAGCCTAAAATCAAGGTATCCAAATGTTGGTTTAATAACGGCTTTAACGCCTCATCCACTATTCTTTCGGCAATCGGTCCATTATATTCACCGCTTTCCACGAGCGGGACAAATTTAGGGCAGGCATGACTCGTAACAAAAAGACGGCTGTTTAGCGATTTTAATGCCTTTTCATAGGCACCACTTTTAACTGTGCCCACTGTGCCGATAATGCCAACTCGATAGTTTTTCGTCCGCTTAATGGCTGCACGTGCCCCGGGATTAATTACCCCGAGAACAGGGATCGGCAATTCCTTGCGAATCTCATCAAGTGCCGCTGCGGTTGCGGTATTGCAAGCAATCACCAGCATTTTGATGTTTTTTTCTAATAAAAAAGTGGTCATTTCCCAAGTGAATCTCTTTACTTTCCTGCCTCGATCTTGGACCATAGGGGCAACGGGCCGTATCCCCCAAATAAATGATTTTCTCGTTTGGAAGCTGTCTAATAATTTCTTTGGCAACGGTTAATCCACCGACACCGGAATCTATTACACCTATTGGTTGTTTCAAACATCTCGCCTCATTCTAACGCATTTCCTGATGAAGTTTCATCAGACCGGTTTGAAGAAGTTGAATTTCTTCCGTTGAGAAATTTTTTAACACTTCTTCCAAATAAACTTGTCGTTTTTTGATGACTTCATCAATAATTCTCTTACCTTCTTCAAGCAGGTGAATCCTGACCACTCAACGGTCACTTGGATTCTTCACTCGTTCTACAAGTAAATTCTTCTCCATCCGATCGACAAGGTCTGTCGTCGTACTGCAGGCCAAATACATTTTGTTCGATAGCTCACCGATGGTCATATCGCCCTCTTCAAAAAGCCATTGCAAGGCCACAAATTGGGGAGGAGTAATCTTATAATGACTTAACATTTCTCTGCCCTTTTGTTTGATAATACCAGATATATAACGTAAATCCTTTTCAATATTAGCAAAAATCTCCTCAGTACCTTTTTGCGGATTTTCGAGTTCCATTGATTTAACACTCCTAAAATATGCTTATCCTCAAGGCCAATTATTTAAAAAATTCTTAGTAAAATAATTTTAGCTTGTCTTTATTTTCACCTTTTTCCGGCAAAATTTCAAGCTGAAACTGTTCGAAAACTACTTAGCCTTTTGATCCAATCAAATTAGTTTCACATTCATTGGAGATATTATAGAATGATGAACAGATAAAATGACTTCAATACAGTGGGGGTTTTTCTCATGCAGATCAACATAAGTAATGCAGCTATAAAGTGGTTTCAGGAAGAAGTGGAATTAAAAAAGGGGAATAAAGTGAGGTTCTACACGCAAATTTACGGGAGCAGTCCTGTACAAGAAAATTTCGCCTTGGGGTTTACAGTCGATAATGAACCGGTCGATATGTCTGTGAAAACCGAAATAGAAGGAATTACTTTTTTCATTGAAGGAACAGATTTATGGTTTTTTAATGGACATGATTTACATGTTGATTACAATCCACAAAAAGATGAAGTGGAATATAGTTATACAATAAGTGAATAAACAAATATACCGGCTTCCAATTGGATGCCGGATTTTTTCACTTCAAGCACTTCCCTCAAGGGAATGGCTACTTCTGGTTATATCTTGCCATCGGTAAAATAACTTCTATGATGGTACCTTTTTGATCACTCCAGAAATGAATCGTACCCTCATGATTTTCAATAATATGTTTGGATATCATGATTCCTAAACCGGTGCCGTCCTCCTTTGTAGTAAAAAACGGCTCCCCCAGGCGTTTTAAAATATGCTGAGGCATCCCGCTGCCGGTATCTTTAAAGAGCAGCTTTACCTTATTGAAACTATATTTTTTCAGTTCAATGGTAATGATACCGCCTTTTGGCATTGCTTCAATGGCATTTTTTAAGATATTGATAAACACCTGTTTTAACTGATTCTTATCACCATTGATGGTGATATTTTTAGAGCTGTAAATCGTTTCAATACGGACACCATTCATGATTGCCTGGGTATCTATTAACATTTTCACACTTTCAATTAGCTTGATTAAATCTACTGTTTCAAACTTTAGCTCGTGAGGCTTGGAAAGTACTAATAACTCACTTAGAATTAGCTCGATTCGATCCATCTCAGATTGGATGATCTCAAAGTAATTTTGATTATGATCTGATTGTGCCTCCATTAATTGAAGAAACCCTTTAATAGCAGTAAGCGGATTACGAACTTCATGAGCAATCCCTGCAGCCAGCTGCCCCGCCACATTTAACTTTTCGGAGTTGAGTAATAGTTCTTGTGTCTTTTTCCGTTCCATGATATCCCTAAAGATAATATGTCTCGCTGGTTTACTCTGGAAAATAGTAGGTAACTCTTTTACCTCCGCTACAAAAACAGTGCCATCCAAACGGATTAGTTTAAATTCCAAAAAGTCTGTAGCTTCCCCTCTTAATACAACTTGAATTCGTTCTTTTGCAATCTCTTGATAATCCGGATGGATGATGTCGGAAATCCCGATATTATAAATATCTTCTTTATTTGCTGCTCCTAATAATGTGGCTGCTGTTTCATTTATATAAAGGAACTGATCGCCACTTGCGATAAACACAGCATCAGGTGAGTACTCAACAATGTCACGATAGGTTTCTTCTCGTTTTTTCGCTTCTTCTTCCACCTTTGTCTGTGCCGAAATATCTCTAAGAACACTAACCACCTCAAGCACATGACGGGTTTCAGGATCAATAATCGGTTTACAAATAGACTCTACCCAAACAAAATCTCCGTCTTTTTTCAAAATACGATAGCATTCTCTGCCGTTTTCCAGGGTGCTGAGGACTTTTTTTCGATTATAATAAGCGTTTTTTGCATCATCAGGATGAATGAAGGCAAAACTATTTTGATTGACCACTTCATCGGCAGTATAACCGAGAATATGGACACAGGATGGTGATACGTAGAGGATTTCCCCCTTTAAATTCGTGCTAATGATCAGATCTAAAACATTATCCGTTAGGATCTTGTGCATTTCTTCCACTTTTCTTACTTCTTCTTTTCTTCTCTTTAATTCAGTTATATCCCTGGCAACAGCACAAACACCTGTTATTTGATTATTCACACTAATTGGGACATTTGTAATATTTAAATCAACCAGTTCCCCGTTTTTACTCGTCATTTTACAATCATAATTTTGAAATTGGCCAAGAACGGCTTTATGAAAATGATGAAATACTTTATTTACATAATTAATAGGAAAAAGAAATTGGAGCTTCACCTGTTTCGCTGCTTCTGCTTCATATCCCGAAAGTCTTTCAAACTTAGGGTTCACTTGCACAATATTTCCTTCAATATCCAAGATAAAAATACCATCGAGGTTATCAGTGAACAATGTTTCACACCTGCTCCTATTTTCATCTAGAAATTCTAACAAAAGCATTCTCTTCTCGTTTTTAATTGTTTCAACAGGACCGTTCATCTCTCTCTATCAGTTCCTTTCCCGGCGATTTTAATTAAAAAATAAAAAGCCAAGATGAGTAAGACTCCCCATCTTGGCTTGTGTCTAGCTCACTGTCTAACTCACTACCGCCTCTATGATGCTAATGTTTAAATCAGTACGATGGTCCTAGTATCTATGTATACAGCCTAATCCGCAAACTATCATTTACTTCATTTGCTACTTGGATTCTAAATTATTTCTGTTTCTATTGTTATTGTAAATTTTACTGATAAAACTTTCAAGGCATTTCAACTATTTTCCATTGACTTATATAACATTTAATCCGTTTAGCCCATATTTTCATTGTGATTGGATTTTAAATTGGATAAAGCCATTTGTACTACCATTTGGATGTTGCAGGAAATTATTCCAATCCCGTTTCGAACCAGTCATTAGAAAAAGATGAACCGGCCTCCAAAAGATGGATGCCGGTCATCATTTAAAGTTCTAGCTCTCCCATACGAAGGAGCTCTACAACTGCTTGTGAACGCCCCTTAACACCAAGCTTCTGCATGGCATTTGAAATGTGATTCCTAACGGTTTTCTCGCTTATAAATAATTCACCAGCGATTTCTTTCGTTGTTTTGTCTTGTACTAGTAGTTCGAATACTTCTCTTTCACGTTTGGTGAGTAGCGGCTTGTGATTATAATCATTCTCCTTCAAGTATTGTAACCCTCCTTGCCTTCGCCAGTAATGAATCGTGGGGTGGGTATATATTTAGTCAACATATCTTATGTGAACGATACAAATGTAGTGACTATAATTGCTTTAAGGAGAACGATTTTGTTAAAATAAATCTGTTTATTATCTAACTTTCTTGAGGCTGACAAGGATATTTCTCATTTCCTCAGTCCACGGAACCCCTCTGCCCGTCCTTTTCGAGATTTGTACCATGGTTCCTCTGCCGACAAACCCGGCAGATCCATCTTCTTTTTTCGCCAGATAGTGAATGTCGATAGACGAATTCCCAACAGATTGTGCCTTTACATAAATGGTTAACCTTTCATCGAAAAAGACTTGCTGTAAAATGTCACATTGAAGATCAGCCACCACGGGAATAGTATCACTTTCCGGCCGTGTCCATTGCTCCATTAACCCGATGGATTGAAAAAATTTAATCCTTGCCGCTTCGAAATAAACGAAGGGAACCGTATTATTCATATGCCCAAACATATCCGTCTCGGAGAAACGAACCGTGACAGAGGTATGAAATTCAAACTCCTGCTCCCATTGATGAAGATCCTCGATGTACGATGCTTTTCCCATTTTGCCAAACTCCTTCGCAAATATGAATATCCATTCATTTTTATACTAATTATATCGTTCTTTTTATAAAATAGAAATGAAAAAGACACCCGATAATCGGATGCCTTTGGTTCTTATTAGTCTTGATCGCTTCCGAAGAAGTTCCTAAATGCCTGCATTGTTGCATCACGGTTAATAGCTGCAATGGAAGTCGTAATTGGAATACCTTTTGGACATGCTTGCACACAGTTTTGGGAGTTCCCGCAACCTTGCATTCCCCCGTCCTCCATGAAAGCATTTAAGCGTTCTGCTTTATTCATCGCACCTGTTGGATGGGCATTGAATAAGCGGACTTGGTTAAATACAGCTGGTCCCATGAAGTTGGTTTTGCTGTTAACGTTAGGACATGCTTCTAAACAAACACCACATGTCATACATTTAGATAATTCATATGCCCACTGGCGTTTATTCTCGGGCATACGCGGTCCCGGTCCTAAATCATAGGTTCCGTCAATTGGGATCCATGCTTTTACCTTTTTCAAGGAATCAAACATTCTGCTGCGGTCCACCTGTAGATCACGGACGACAGGGAAGGTACGCATTGGCTCTAAACGGATTGGCTGTTCTAATTGATCAACAAGTGCCGAGCAGGATTGACGCGGCTTGCCATTGATGACCATTGAACAAGCACCGCAAACCTCTTCAAGACAGTTCATATCCCAAGTAATAGGGGTTGAGGCTTGTCCCTTCGCGTTTACAGGATTTTTACGAATTTCCATTAACGCCGAAATAACATTCATATTCGGACGGTAGGGAACCTCAAATTCCTCCTCAAAAGGAGCAGAATCTGGACCATCTTGACGCATTATTTTAAACTTTACTGTTTTATTTTCAGACATTCTTTCCTACTCCCCTTTCTATTAATGCTTTTTAGTGTAATCGCGTTCACGCGGCTTAAGCAACGATGTATCAACATCTTCATAATGGAAGGCAGGAGCAGATGTAGAATCAACAAATTTAGCCATTGTTGTTTTTAAGAATTCTTCATCATTCCGTTTCGGGAAGTCTGGTTTATAATGTGCACCACGGCTTTCATTACGGTTGTATGCGCCGATGGTAATAACACGTGCCAATTGCAGCATATTCTGTAATTGGCGTGTAAAGGCTGCTCCTTGGTTGCTCCATTTTGATGTATCATGGATATTAATGTTTTGGTACCGCTCTAAAAGCTCCTGAATCTTTTCATCTGTTTTTAACAGCTGATCATTGTAACGGACTACTGTTACGTTATCTGTCATCCATTCCCCAAGTTCTTTATGAAGTACATACGCATTTTCTGTGCCATTTAGAGACATAATAGCATTCCATTTCTCTTCCTGCTCTTTCACGTGACGATCAAAGATTGTAGAAGAAATCGCTTCAGAACTCTTTTCAAGCCCGTCGACGTACTTCACCGCGTTCGGTCCGGCAACCATTCCGCCATAAACGGCTGAAAGCAAGGAGTTAGCACCAAGACGGTTGGCGCCATGCTGTGAATAATCACATTCACCGGCAGCGAATAGGCCTGGAATAGTAGTCATTTGATCATAATCAACCCATAGTCCGCCCATTGAATAGTGAACAGCTGGGAATATTTTCATTGGAACCTTACGTGGATTATCACCCATGAATTTTTCGTAAATCTCGATAATACCACCCAGTTTTACGTCTAATTCATGTGGATCTTTATGAGATAAATCAAGGAATACCATATTTTCGCCGTTAATTCCAAGCTTCTGACGAACGCAAACATCAAAGATTTCACGTGTGGCAATATCCCGTGGAACAAGGTTTCCGTATGCCGGATATTTTTCTTCTAAGAAGTACCATGGTTTCCCATCTTTATATGTCCAAATTCGTCCGCCTTCACCACGAGCTGACTCACTCATTAAACGGAGCTTATCATCACCAGGGATGGCAGTTGGATGAATTTGAATCATTTCTCCATTTGCGTAAGTTGCTCCCTGCTGGTACACGATTGATGCAGCAGATCCTGTATTAATAACGGAGTTCGTTGACTTACCAAAAATAATTCCAGGACCGCCGGTTGCCATAATAACGGCATCAGCAGAAAACGACTTAATTTCCATTGTTTTAAGGTTTTGGACAACCACCCCGCGGCATACGCCATCATCATCTACAACGGCACCGAGGAATTCCCAGCCCTCATACTTTGTTACCAAACCATCTACTTCGTGACGACGAACCTGCTCATCTAGTGCATATAGCAATTGCTGTCCAGTTGTTGCGCCGGCAAATGCAGTACGGTGGTGCTGTGTTCCACCAAAGCGCCGGAAGTCTAATAAGCCTTCAGGAGTACGGTTAAACATTACTCCCATCCGGTCAAATAAATTAATAATAAACGGTGCAGCTTCACACATCGCCTTTACCGGAGGCTGATTGGCTAAGAAATCACCGCCATAAATGGTATCGTCAAAGTGAATCCACGGAGAATCACCTTCACCTTTTGTATTTACAGCTCCATTAATACCGCCTTGGGCACAAACAGAGTGAGAACGTTTAACCGGAACAAGAGAAAATAGTTCTACCGGTGTTCCCGATTCTGCAACCTTGATGGTAGCCATTAAGCCTGCTAAGCCGCCGCCGACTACGATCACTTTACCTTTACCCATTCGTGACTCACTCCCTCAATCCAAAATACAATATTTTTCCGAACAATAGTTATTTATTAAACAAATGCGATTAATGTTTGAATGGCAATAAATGATAGAATCACAAAAACACCAATTGTCACATATGTAGATATGACTTGTGAACGTGGTGACACAGTAATCCCCCAGCTAACCAGGAATGACCATAAACCATTGGCAAAATGGAAAATAGCTGAAAGGATACCTACTAAATAGAAAACGAACATAAATGGTGATGAAAGAATATCATGCATCATATCATAGGATACCTCAGCACCAAATGCTGCAGCCACACGAGTTTGCCAAACGTGCCATGCAATAAATATCAGTGTGATGACTCCTGTTACACGCTGCACCATGTACATCCAGTTCCTGTATGTACCAAACCTGTTAACATTGCTGCTTGCCGTAAAAGCAATATAAAGTCCGTAAATTGCATGAAAAAGAATTGGTAAATAAATAACTACTGTTTCCAGGACAATCCGGAATGGCAGACTTCCCATAAAACCTGCAGCCTTATTGAAGGATTCCGGTCCTCCTGTGATAAAATGGTTGACTACAAGGTGCTGTATCAGAAATACTCCGATTGGAATAACGCCCAGCAACGAATGCAATCTGCGATAAACAAATTCTCGATTACCCGCCATTACTTTACCCCCCTTGAATTTTTAAACGTGATGTTATGTTTTTCCCCTAACAAGATCCTTAACTTACCACCACTGTGACAATTATGTGACATGTCCATTTTACTCCCAACATCCTAGAGCGTCAAGAAAACGGATACACAATCTTTAGTAAAAAATAAAATTTTTAAAATATATTGATATTATAATAGAATGTATTGAAACGCTTAATAGACTTGTCTTTTTCTAAAAAAAGCAGTATTTTTTCACCCTCATTTACCAACATCTTACTGTTGGTAATTTTACCTTTTAGGAAAAGATAATTATGATGATAAATAAGATTACATATTGTACAATAACATTATTTTATCTTGAAAACAGTAATGAACTTTAACACAAATTGTATATAATAGAATGATAGAAAGAGGGGAAACATGTGAAAGAAAGTACTGTTGTAAATTTGAATGAAAATGACACTGAACCACGAACTATACCGATATTCGGATATGAGTTAATCCGGGAATACCTGTTGCCGGAGATTCTTGGAAAGGACACTCCTGAAATCTTATATTGGGCAGGGAAACGTCTCGCTCGGAAATTCCCGTTGGCTGATTTTGATCAGGTTATTGAGTTTTTTGCTAATGCTTCTTGGGGTCAGCTTCAACTTAAAACAGAAACAAAGCACGCAATTGAAGTTGAATTAGCCAGCCCGTTAATTGTGTCTCGTGTAAAATCAAAAGCAGAGCACTTTTTCCAGCTTGAGGCCGGTTTCCTAGCCCAGCAAATTGAGCTCCAAAAAGAAGTCATCACCGAAGCCTTCGAGCACCCTGTCAAAAAAGCAAACAAGGTCCAATTCACCATTAAATGGGATCCAAAAGACCCCACCAAATAATAGCCGCAAACTTACCAATGTACTATATTCACGTTAAGTAGGGTGACAGGCACCTTAATGGTGCCTGTCACCCTTTTTACTATTAACAGCCTCTTACTATTTACCTAGTTCGAATGCTGAGTGTAGTGCTTCTACTGCTTGGAGCATATGTTTTTCTTCGACGACAGCTGATACTTTTATTTCGGATGTGCTGACCATTTTGATTTGGATGTTGTTTGCAGCAAGTACTTCAAACATTTTTGCTGCTACACCTGGGTTTGAGACCATCCCTGAACCGACAATCGACACTTTAGCTAATTTATTCTCTGCATCGAGCTGTTCATACCCCAGGACTCCTTTATTATCCTCTAGAACCTTTAATGTCTCTAATAAATCATTTGTATGAATGGAGAAAGATAGGTTAGCTGTTCCACCCTCTGTTGTGCTTTGAATAATAATATCAACGTTAAGATGATTCTGCGCTAATGTGGTAAAAATTGTCGATAAACTTGTTAGTGAATTGGTTAGTCCCAGTACCGTTACCTTTGTAATTTCATCTTCAAATGCGACCCCGCGTACCACTAAATTTTGTTCCATTGTTGCTTCCCCCTCAATGACTGTTCCCTCTATTTTCTCCATGCTCGAACGAACCTCAAGCTGAACCTGATAGTTTTTCGCAAATTCCACTGCTCTTGGATGAAGGACACCCGCGCCTAAATTTGCGAGCTCCAGCATTTCATCATACGAAATAGATAATAATTTGCGTGCTTCTTTCACATACCTTGGATCCGTAGTAAACACCCCGGTCACATCGGTATAAATATCGCACTTATCCGCTTTAAGTGCTGCAGCTAATGCCACTGCAGTCGTATCAGAACCCCCGCGGCCAAGCGTGGTAATTTCACCGGTTTCTGTGATCCCCTGGAATCCGGCAACAATAACCACTTTCCCTTCTGAAAGCTGGCTCTGGATTGCTTCCGTATTTATCTTTGAGATTCGAGCATTTCCATGAACCGGTTCCGTTACAATTCCCGCCTGCCATCCTGTATAGGATACGGCTTCAATCCCTTGTTGATTTAAAGCCATCGATAATAAGGAGATTGTCACCTGCTCCCCTGTGGATAACAACATATCCATTTCCCGTTTATTTGGCTGTTTAGAAATTTCTTTCGCAAGACCGACAAGATGATCGGTTGATTTCCCCATCGCCGACACAACGACAACGACATTATTACCCTGATCTTTTTCCTGTTTCACACATGCTGCCACATTTAAGATTCTTTCTACACTACCGACGGAGGTTCCTCCGAACTTTTGGACGATCAGCCCCATGATTTCCCCTACTTTCGATTATTCCTTTTATCTTTCCCTTGAAAAAATAAAAAAAGCAATGAGAGGGCATCTCATTGCTTCATACACACGAAAAAATAAATTCTCGTACACACAATGTAAGATAGCTCTCCAAGACACAAGTCTTGACAATCCTGCATTTATTCAATGCAGAACCAGCAAAGAAAGAAATGAGACCTTCTTCACTTCGGCGAACATCCCCTTTCATGATTCTTCCTTGAAGCTCATCCTTCTCAGAATCATTACTATTGAAGCTCGCACCTCTACCTTCACTTTAGTACTTAAAAGTGATAGTAAATTAAATTTTCACTCATTATAGCATGTTACATTTTTTCTGACAATGTTTATGAATGAAGTTTTTTCATTAATTCCTCCACAACATTCACCGGAATGCCCAGGGCCCGAAATTCTTCGAACGTAGCATCCTTCATTTTCTTCACAGAACCGAATTGCTTCAACAATTGTTTTTTCCGTTTTTCACCAATTCCCGGAATATCGTCCAGCAAGGATTGGAATACACCTTTCCCTCGGAGTTGACGATGGAAGGTAATAGCAAAGCGGTGAACTTCATCTTGAATCCTTTGCAATAAATAAAATTCTTGGCTATTCCTTGCAAGCGGGACTATTTCCAATGGATTTCCATAAAGAAGCTGGGATGTTCTGTGTTTCTCATCCTTAACAAGCCCTGCAAGCGGGATATCCAACCCCAGCTCATTTTCTAGTACATCTCTTACGGCCTCAACATGTCCTTTTCCGCCATCAATGATAATTAAATCTGGAAGCGGCAATTCATCTTTCAATGCTCTTGTGTATCTTCTTCTTGTAACCTCTCTCATTGACTCATAATCATCAGGGCCTTTAACCGATTTGATTTTATATTTTCGGTATTCTCGCTTATTAGCCTTTCCATCAGTAAAAACGACCATCGCGGAAACAGGGTCCGTTCCCTGAATGTTTGAGTTATCAAATGACTCAATCCGGTGCGGGGTATAAATCCCAAGAAGTTCTCCAAGGGTTTCGATTGCTTTGATCGTTCGTTCTTCATCTTTTTCAATCAAGGAGAATTTTTCATTTAAGGCAATTTTGGCATTCTTTATTGCCATTTTGACGAGATCCTTTTTTTGTCCGCGCTGCGGCTGCAGCACTTTGACTTCAAGCAGCTGTTCTGCCATTGATAAGTCTACTTGATCCTGAATCAGAATCTCCTTTGGCTTGAAGTGATTTGCTTTTGTGTAAAATTGGCCAAGGAAGGTTAATATTTCTTCTTCCGGTTCATTGTAAATGGGAAACATGGAAACATCCCGCTCAATGAGCTTTCCTTGACGTACAAAGAAGACTTGAACACACATCCAGCCTTTATCCACGGCATAGCCAAAGACATCACGATCAGTAAAATCTGTCATCGTTATTTTTTGCTTCTCCATGATGGTTTCAATATGAACGATTTTATCACGAAATTCCTTTGCCCGTTCAAAATCAAGTTCCTCTGCGGCAGCAGTCATTTTTTCCGTAAGCTCTTTTTTAATTTCCTTATACCCGCCATTTAAAAAGCGCGTAATTTCATCGGTCATCTGCTTATACTGTTCCTCGCTCACTTCATTGACACATGGGGCGAGGCACTGCCCTAAATGGTAATAAAGGCAGACTCGGTCAGGCAATGTGGAGCATTTGCGCAGCGGGTAAATCCGATCGAGTAGTTTTTTGGTTTCGTTAGCCGCACCGACATTCGGGTAGGGGCCAAAGTATTTGCCCTTATCCTTTTTTACTTTTCGTGTAATGATCAGCTTCGGATGCCTTTCAGCTGTCAGTTTAATAAACGGATAGCTTTTGTCATCCTTCAGCATGATATTGTATTTTGGATCGTACTTCTTGATAAGGTTTAATTCCAGTAAAAGTGCTTCTATATTCGAAGAGGTAACAATATATTCAAAGTCCTCAATTTCGTTGACAAGTCTTAATGTTTTGCCATCGTGCGAACCGGTGAAATAGGACCGAACACGGTTCTTCAGCACCTTTGCTTTCCCCACATAGATGATGGTTCCCTGACGGTCCTTCATTAAGTAGCAGCCAGGCTGATCAGGCAGCAGTGTCAGTTTTTGCTTTATCGTTTCATTCATTTCCGGCCACCCCACTCCGTCTTTTTTTGGCTATCTTATAAAATAGTAATGCAAACGGCACATAAAGGGAAGTAGGAAGGCAGTTCATTTACCGATTGAGGTATTTTTTATGGGTTTCGGTCAATGTAACGGGGTTTCATTTACCACTTGGCCGTCTTTTTCGTGATTTGGTCAATGTAATAGGGTTTCATTTACCACGCGGGCTTCTTTTTTCTTTAGATGGTAAATGAACTTTTTATCTAGCTGCCACATTCATCTTTTTTCCTACTTTTAGTTACATAAAACGCAAAAAACCTTAGCGGGAACGGTCTCCAGCTAAGGTTTTTTCACTTTAGATCTTATACGTGTTTTTCTAATACGCTTGCTAATGCTTCTTTTGGTTGGAAGCCGACTACCTTGTCAACGACTTCGCCATTTTTCATTACTAACAAAGTTGGAATGCTCATAACACCAAAGTTAGCAGCAGTTTGTGGATTGTCATCCACATCAAGCTTTGTGATTTTCACTTTATCGCCCATATCAGCGTCAAGTTCTTCAAGAACTGGCGCGATCATTTTACAAGGTCCGCACCATGGTGCCCAGAAATCTACAAGTACAAGCCCTGATCCTGTTTCAGAAGCAAAATTTTGATCTGTTAAATGTGAAATAGCCATTTTTTATTTACCCCCTATATATTACTGAAATACTACCGAAAGTATAACATCGATTGGAAAATCACGCTAATAAATTGCTCTACATGTTATTTTCCCCTTAACGTTGAAAATTAAACAAAAAACGAACGGATTATTCCGCTCGCTTTTATCCTATTGTCAAGCTCCAGCGCCTAGGGGGTCTGGGGCATAAGCCAATCCGTCAGGAAGGTTAAAGAACAACCTTCCCGCCCGTTCGTCATATGCCTGTCGCCACTGGTCAAGGCGCTTCCGCTTTTCTTATTATGAATGTACTTTAAGCTTTTTAAACTCTTCTGTTAATAATGGCACGACTTCAAATAGATCGCCAACGATTCCATAATCAGCTACCTTGAAAATGTTTGCTTCAGGGTCTTTGTTGATCGCAACAATAACCTTGGAGTTAGACATACCGGCTAAGTGCTGAATGGCTCCGGAGATTCCGCAGGCAATGTACAGGTCAGGCGTAACTACTTTTCCAGTTTGTCCGATCTGCAGGGAATAATCACAGTAGTCCGCGTCACAGGCACCACGTGAAGCACCGACCGCTCCGCCAAGAACGTCTGCTAATTCTTTAAGCGGCTTAAATCCGTCAGCACTTTTCACCCCGCGCCCGCCAGAGATAACCACTTTCGCTTCGCTTAGATCCACGCCTTCACTTGCTTTTCTTACTACTTCTTTAATGATGGCACGAAGGTCTTTAATATCAACAGCTAGTGAGGAAACCTCTCCGCTTCTGTTTTCATCCTTTTCTAATGGAGCAATGTTATTTGGACGAACGGTTGCAAATATTAAACCGTCTGTCACAATCTTCTTTTCAAATGCTTTTCCGGAATAAATAGGTCTGGTAAAGACGATATTTCCTCCGGCAGCTTCAACTGCTGTTGCATCGGAAATGAGACCGGATGAAAGTTTCCCGGCAATTCTAGGTGCCAAGTCTTTTCCAAGCGCGGTATGGCCTAAAACCAAACCTTCCGGCTTTTCTTGATCAATAACAGCTAATAATGCTTGCGCATACCCATCAGATGTATACTGTTTTAGTTTATCATTCTCAACAACGACCACACGGTCCGCTCCGTTTTGAACGAGTTCTGTACCTAAAGCGCTTACAGTTTCACCGACTAATACTCCTACAACTTCTCCACCCTCTGCAACCGTTTTTGCCGCAGCAATTGCTTCGAAAGAAACGTTACGTAATGACCCGTCACGAACTTCTCCTAATACCAATACTTTTCTTGACATGTAAGTTTACCTCCTGAAAAAACAATTTTTATGTGAATTCGCTTAAATTACTTTTGCTTCGGTATGAAGAAGGTGAACAAGCTCTTTAACCTGATCATTTAACTCGCCGGATAAAACTTTTCCAGCTTCTTTTTTGGACGGCAAATAGATTTCGATTGTTTTTGTTTTTGCTTCGACATCCTCTTCTTCAAGGTCAAGATCATCCAATTCTATTTCTTCAAGCGGCTTCTTTTTCGCTTTCATAATACCCGGTAATGATGGGTAGCGGGGCTCATTAAGACCTTGCTGCGCCGTGACTAATAGCGGCAGGCTTGTTTCGATTACTTCCGCATCCCCTTCCACATCGCGCGTAACTGTTACGCTTGTTCCGTCAATTTCGAGCTTCGTAATGGTTGTTACGTAAGGAATGTTTAGCAGTTCTGCCACACGAGGGCCAACCTGACCGGAACCGCCGTCAATCGCAACATTTCCTCCTAAAATTAAATCAGCCTCTTTATCCTTTAAGTATTCAGCAATGACTTTTGCAGTTGTAAATTGGTCACCGTTTTCGACATCATCTTCAATATTAATGAGGACAGCTTTATCCGCACCCATTGCAAGTGCTGTACGCAATTGCTTTTCTGATTCTTCATTGCCAACAGATATAACGGTTACCTCTCCGCCATTGGCATCGCGGACTTGGATTGCTTCTTCAATTGCATATTCGTCATAAGGATTAATGATAAACTCTGCACCATCCTCATTGATTTTCCCAGCAGATATCGAAATTTTTTCTTCCGTATCAAAGGTTCTTTTCATTAACACATAAATGTTCATGTTTGTGGTCCCCTCCATATTTCCGAGCATTCGCTCAGTTTGAAAGATTAAGAAAATTTTTTAGAAAAATAAATGTATACAACTTCTTAAGCAGGAATCCTGCCTAAGAAGTTATTCACCTGTAAAGTTTGGTTCCCTTTTCTCAAGGAAGGCCTGGATGCCTTCTTTTGCATCTTTTGAGACAAACACTTCGCCAAACAGTTCTGCCTCTTTTTCAGTTCCTTTATAAAACTCTTCTGTTTTCGCATAGTTTAATAATTGAATGGAAGCACTAATCGAGACAGGGCTTTTCTTAGCGATTTTTCCTGCTAACTTATAAGCCTGTTCAAATACTTCGTTTTCTGGAAAGGCTTGATTTGCCAGCCCATGCTGGACTGCCTCTAAACCAGTAATAGGCTCAGACGTGAACAGCATTTCCGCCGCTCGGGCGACCCCTACATATTTTGGCAAGCGCTGTGTGCCGGCAAAACCGGGTATTAACCCAAGCTGAAGCTCCGGAAGACCGAGTTTAGCTGTTTCACTGACATATCGGATGTGGCAAGCCATTGCCAGTTCAAGACCGCCGCCTAGGGCTGCCCCATGAATGGCCGCAATAATCGGTTTTGGAAACTTCTCCATGCGGTCAAATAAATCCTGTCCAAACTTACCCAAGTTAGCAAACCCTTCAGAGGAACTAACCGTGGTAAATTCTTTGATATCCGCACCAGCAGAGAAAAAGCGTCCTTCACCATGGATCACAATCGCTCGAATTTCTCGGTTTGGCTCAATTTCATCCAGTACACCCGACAGCTCCCGTAAAAGGCCTGAAGAAAGAGCATTTGCCGGAGGACGCTGAATCGTGATCGTCGCAATATTGTCTTGATGCGACCATTTTAAATAGTCCAAAATTTCTCCCCCTATTCTTTTACTTGTCCGCCCCCGCATCCATTTATTAAAAGACGATGGACTGGGGATGCCAGAGCAAGCAAATTATACTTTTCCTCGTTCATCACCCAAGATGTTACCGTTTCATCAATGGTGCCGAAAATCATTTGCCGGGCAAGGCGAACATCAAGGTCAGGTGAAAACTCTCCCTTGTCTTTGCCTTCTAAAATAATCTTATCAATCACCTGTAAGTAACCTTTTAAAATGTTATTAATCCGGAGCCGTAAATCCTTGTTGGATTGACGCAATTCCAGCTGGGTTACAATGGCAAGATGATGATCCTCATATAGCAGGCTAAAATGCGCTTCGATCATCATTAATAACTTCGCCGCCGCTGTCCCATTTCCTGCTATCATTTGATCTATTTTTTCAATGAAGTTTCCCATTTTTTCTTCAAAGAGTGAGATGAGGATGTCTTCTTTGTTTTTAAAATAAAGATATATCGTGCCATCTGCCACTCCTGCCTGTTTCGCAATTTTTGAAACTTGCGCTTGGTGGTAACCATTTTCGGCGATGGCAATGACCGCGGCATCAATAATTTGCATATATTTCGGCTTACTTTTTTTCAACATGTATCCCCCCTTTGAAGTACATTACTACATTTGCAAAAAGAAAAATATGAATGAATCATCATTCATATTTTAATAATAAAATTTTAATTTATTCCTGTCAAGAATTTCTGTTCGAACTTTATTATCCTATAATAAAATATATTTTGAGACAAGCCTTTATGTTCAAAAAAAATTAGGCGTGCTTTTGGCTTTCTTCCTCTATTTTTCGTTTCTCTTCTTCTACAAGCATTCTTCGTAAAATTTTTCCTACGGCCGTTTTCGGCAATTCTTCTCTAAACTCATATAATCTTGGCGCCTTATATGACGCGAGATATTTTCGTGCATATTGGTTCATTTCATCTGCTGAGAGGGTAGATCCTTTTTTTAACACAATATAAGCTTTTACGGTTTCGCCGCGATATGGATCTGGAATCCCGGCGGCCACGGCTTCAAGTACATCCGGA
The DNA here is from genome assembly GCF_049463095.1 of Neobacillus sp. 19. Taxonomy (NCBI): domain Bacteria; kingdom Bacillati; phylum Bacillota; class Bacilli; order Caryophanales; family Bacillaceae; genus Neobacillus; species Neobacillus sp. 19. Next base: position 245,424 of record NZ_JBMPZU010000058.1, read on the forward strand.
TGCTCATATAATACTTCTTCAATCTCTCGAGGATAAATATTATATCCGCCTGCAATAATCATATCCTTTTTGCGATCGACAATATAAAAATATCCCTGCTCATTCATATAACCCAGGTCACCTGTATACAGCCATCCGTCATGAAGGACCTCCTTCGTTTCTTCAGGACGATTCCAATAGCCTTTCATAATTTGCGGACCTTTAATGATAATTTCACCAATTTCCCCGACAGGCAATTGTTCCCCTGTTTCAATTGAGACGACTTTTACATCCGTATCAGGATATGGAACACCGATACTGCCCTTTACTCTTTCCACGTCCCATAGGAAATTGGAATGTGTGACAGGTGATGCTTCCGACAAACCATAGCCTTCGACAAGCTTGCCTCCGGTTACTTCCTCAAATTTCTCCTGGACTTCAAGCGGCAGCGGAGCCGAACCACTTATACAGGCTTCAATGGAGGATAAATCATATTTTTTTAAGTCGGGATGGTTTAATAGGCCTATATAAATAGTTGGTGCTCCCGGAAATAGCGTTGGCCTCTGTTTGTGTATGGTTTTTAACGTTGTCAGTGCATCAAATTTTGGAAGTAAAATCATTTTACAGGACATTTTAATCGATAAGATCATACAGACAGTCATTCCATAGACGTGAAAGAAAGGTACGATGCCAAGCATCGATTCTTCTCCCGGTTTGGCTTTGTATAGCCATGCCTCACTCATGGCTGTATTGGACACTAAATTTCTATGCGTCAGCATGACACCTTTTGGAGAACCAGTTGTTCCTCCTGTATATTGGAGCAGCGCAATATCTTCCTCGGGATTAAACTCGTATGCAGTTAACTCTTTTGGACCCTCCTTTAGAATTTCCGTCAATAAATGAGAGGATCCCCCATGCTTTACTTTCACAACAATACCGTATTGTTTTTTTTGAATAAAAGGATAAATGAGATTTTTGGGAAATGGCAAGTAGTCTTTGATAGCGGTTACAATAATGTGTTGTAAATTAGTCTGCGGCATAACTTTTGAGACTCTTGGATAGAGGATGTCTAAGGTGATAATGGCTTGGGCTCCAGAATCTTTCATCTGATACTCTAGTTCACGTTCGGTATATAATGGATTTGTTTGAACGACGATGCCGCCCGCCATTAATATACCAAAATAGCTTATAACCGCCTGTGGAGTATTAGGAAGCATGATCGCAATTCGATCGCCTTTTTTCATTGCCAGATGCCCCTGCAGATAACTTGCAAAACATAATGCATCATCAAAGAGCTTTTTATAGGTCATTTCTGTCCCCATAAAGTGAATCGCTATTTTTTCCGGAAACTCTTTTGCTGCTTTTACAAGATAATCCTGGACGAGTTCTGAAGAGTATTCAAGTGTGGCAGGAATTTCTTTCGGATAAATATCCAACCATGGTTTTGACTCCAACACACATAACCTCCCTTTTGTATATTTAATTATAAAAATTCTAAACTCTCTTATATTATAGTACAGTATTTCACAATAAACAATTGAAGTTATTGCAAAAAAAACACCGCTGATTACGATCAGCGGTGCATTCTTATTAAACAAAAAACACTAAATATACGATGCCAATAAGTAAAAACAAGCCGCATAATCCAATCAGTACCTTTGCCAATGTTTCCACTGTTTTTCTCCCCTTACTAAATTCCTGCACCAATTACATATGATAATCCAATTGAAATCATTAGCGAAATAAATCCAACAGCACGGTTATCATTTTGGATTTCCTCGTCAATCTTAAATTTTGGCGTTAAAAATTCAAAGATAAAATAGCCTGCTAATAAAAGAACAAAGCCGTAGATCCCCCAGCCGACCATTTCAAGCAATGAATTGTGCTCCTCCACCGACGCTCGGAATATATTGGCGACACCGAATATTTTCCCTCCGGTTGCCATCGCTACTGCCAAATTTCCTTTTTTAATTTCTTCCCAATTTTTATACTTGGTTACCATCTCAAAAACCGCTAAAAAGACAACCATGCAAAGAATAACAACACTATAATAAGCTGCAATTTGAATATATTCGTTCTCCCAAAACTGGTTCATAACCTTATCTCCCCGACATTATTTAAATTCTACGATGGTTACGCCCGAACCACCTTCTCCGGCTTCTCCAAAGCGAATTTTCTTGACGGAACGATGGTTTCTTAAGTATTCTTGGACGCCCTGCCGTAATGCCCCAGTCCCTTTCCCGTGAATAATCGATACACGAGGATAACTGGATAGAAGGGCATCATCAATATATTTCTCCACCTTCAACAGAGCATCCTCATACCTTTCACCGCGAAGATCCAGTTCCAGTTTTACGATTGATTCCCGCCCTTGAACAATCGCCATTGGTCTTGTTTCTACCGGTTTTGGTGTGCTGATATATTCCATATCCTTCTCTTTTACCTTCATTTTCAGAATGCCAATCTGAACCTGCCATTCATTTGTTGAAACCCTTTCAACCAACGTACCTTTTTGGTTAAACGTTAAAACCTTTACTTCATCGCCCGGCATATAGGTATGTTTTTTATTTTTCTTATTGGTTAGATTTACTGACTTCTTAATTTCCGGTGCCGCTTCTTGGAGGCGTCTTTTGGCATCAATTAATTCATGCTCCTTAATCTCCGCATGTTTTTCCGTTCGCATTTTGCGTAGATCACGAATGACCTTCTCTGCCTCGTCTTTTGCCTCATCAACGATATCTGCTGCCTTTTCGGCCGCTTTTTCAAGCATAGCGTCTTTCTTCTCGTAAAATTCAATCATTTGTTTTTGCAAATCTTGATGAAGCTTTTCTGCCTGTTTTAAATAATCCCTGGCTTCCTGCTGTTCAATTTCCGCCACCCGTTTACTTTCCTCCAAGGAGGCAATCATCTTATCGATTTGGTTCGTATCTTCGCTTACATGTGAACGTGCAGCTTGAATGACACGATCATTCAATCCTAATCGCTTCGAAATTTCAAAGGCATTACTTCGGCCGGGAACGCCGAGAAGCAGCTTATACGTTGGACTCAAGGTTTCGACATCAAACTCGACACTGGCATTCAGTACACCTTCACGATTATAGCCGTATGCCTTTAATTCCGGATAATGGGTTGTGGCAATGACTCTTGCCCCCCGCCTGTGCACTTCATCTAATATGGAAATGGCCAAGGCTGCACCCTCTTGCGGATCCGTTCCCGCCCCCAGCTCATCAAATAACACAAGACTGTTAAAATCGACACTGTTAAGGATGTCGACAATATTGACCATGTGCGATGAAAATGTACTTAAGCTCTGTTCAATCGACTGTTCATCACCAATATCGGCATAGACGGCATCAAAAACGGCAAGCTCAGATCCGTCCAGTGCAGGCACCTGCAATCCTGCCTGCGCCATTAGGCAGCACAAGCCAAGCGTTTTTAAAGTGACGGTTTTCCCCCCGGTATTTGGACCAGTAATAACAATGGTGGTATAATCCGTCCCAAGCATAATGTCATTGGCAACCACTTTATCGATAGGAATAAACGGATGCCTTGCTTTATATAAGGAGATTCTCCCATCATGATTCATCGCCGGCTTAGATGCCTTTATTTTTTTTCCATATCTTGCTTTTGCAAAAATAAAATCCAAATTGGCTAAAACATCAACGATTACATGTAGTTCGTTCTCATGCTCAGCAACATTTGCTGAAAGCTCTGTTAGGATCCGTTCAATTTCAAGCTGTTCCTTCACACGAATATCTTGCAATTGATTATTCAATTGGACAATCACTTGAGGCTCGATAAATAGCGTTTGCCCCGATGAGCTCTGGTCATGAATAATCCCGCCATAGTGGCCACGGTACTCTTGTTTTACCGGAATGACAAATCGGTCATTTCGAATCGTGATAATCGCATCAGAAAGCATCTTAGCCGCATTCGAGGAGCGAATCATGCTTTCCAATTTTTCACGAACACGGGACTCATTGGATCTGAGCTGATGCCTTAACGAGCGAAGCAGCTCACTCGCACCGTCTAACACTTCACCGCTTTCATCAATGGCATGTTTGATTTCCTGCTCCAGGTTTGCCAGCGGAATAATCCGTTCTACCTGCTCCAATAAAATGGGTAATTCCGTTCTTTCCGCAGCGATATCCTCAATAAACCGCTTCATCTGGCGGCTGGCATGAATGGTGCTGGCGGTTTGGTTTAATTCATGCGGACTTAAGATTCCGCCAATAACCGATCGTTTAATATGGGCACGGATATCATGTATCCCCGATAACGGGACATTTCCTTTAATGCGAAAAACCGTTGCCGCTTCATCTGTTTCTGTTTGAAGTCTAACCACTTCTTCAAAATCAGTGGATGGCACGAGGTTGATAATTTTTTCTCTCCCCAGTGGGGAAGCGGCATGCTCGAGCAGCTGCTCTCTTACCTTGGTGAATTCCAATACCTTTAGTGCTCTTTCGTGCATGGAGTGTATCCTCCTTATCTATTATGTAAAGTAAACTCGCCGACTGGCAAGCCCCAAGGGCGAAGACAGAGGCGTAGTTGCACTTATGCGATATAGGAAAGTATAAACTTTTAGACAAAAAGTTTATACTTTCCTATTAGCCAAAAATTCCAGCAATTCATTTTTATCAAGTGCATTTATTACTGATGATTTTCGAATCCAGCCTTTTTTGGCTGCAGAAACGCCGATTTCCATATGCTTTAAGGTGTCCATTTGATGGGCATCCGTATTGATGAGAATTTTCACACCCTCGTCCTGGGCTTTTCGTAAATATTCAGCAGCCAAGTCCAGCCGATTGGGATTTGCATTTAATTCTAAGGCCGTTTTGGTTTCTTTCGCCAATTGGATCAGCATGTCGATATCAACATCGTAGCCTTCACGGCGGCCAATTTTTCTGCCGGTTGGATGGGCAATTAAATCCACATGGGCATTTTCCAGTGCTGTCTTAAGTCGATCCATGATTTTTTCCCTTGGCTGGGAAAAGGCCGAGTGGATTGACGCAATGACAAAGTCCATTTCGGCAAGTATGTCATCCTCATAGTCCAATGTACCATCTGGAAGGATGTCCATTTCAACACCAGAAAGAATAAGAAAATCATCATATTTTTCATTTAGCTTTTTAATTTCTTCTTTTTGCTTTAAAAGCCGTTCTCTTGTGAGTCCATTCGCCACCTTGAGGAATTGTGAATGGTCCGTAATAGCCATATATTTATATCCTCGGTTCCTGCAGGCTTCTGCCATTTCCTCAATCGTGTGGGCGCCATCACTCCATGTTGTATGCATGTGAAGGTCCCCTTTAATATCGCTGAGCTCGATTAATGCTTCATTGGCAGAGAAAGCTTCCACTTCCTTGCCATCCTCCCTGATTTCCGGCGGGATCAAAGGAAAATCAAAATGCTTGAAAAATTCTGCTTCAGATGCAAAGGTGAGGATTTCCCCGGTTTCCACGTTTTCTACACCATATTCACTGATTTTTTCTCCGCGTTCTTTCGCCAGCTGCCGCATCCGGACGTTATGGTCCTTTGAACCGGTGAAATGGTGCAGGGTGGTGATAAATTCCTCCGGTTTTACAAGACGAAAATCGACGGAAACATCATAATCAAGCGCAAAAACAAGGGAAACTTTTGTATCTCCAGCGCCAATCACTTCTTTAATGTTCGGAAATTGTAATAGTTGCCCGCGGACGATTTCCGGATTGGTTGTAGCAATGATAAAATCCAGGTCTTTGATTGTTTCTCTCATTCTTCTTAAACTTCCCGCTCTTGAAAAACGGTCAATTTCCGGCAATTCTGCAAGTCTTGCTTCAATTCGCTCGGCAATGGGAAGCATGTAGGCAAGCGGCAGTCTTTCGGGTTTTGTCCCGACATTTGCTATAGCGCTTAAAATTTTTTCCTCTGTCTTTTTGCCAAACCCAGCAAGGGCTTGTACTTTCCCTGCCATACAGGCTTCCTTTAAACTGGTGACATCTACCACTTCTAACTCTTTATATAGCTTGGCAATCTTCTTTCCGCCAAGACCGGGTAGCTGCAATAATGGAATTAACCCTGAGGGAACCTCCTCCTTTAGCTCTTTTAAAACGGAGGATGAACCTTCTTTTATGTACTCACCAATTACAGCGGCCGTGCCTTTGCCAATACCTGAAATTGTTGTAAAATCTTCTATCTCTGTTATCGCGCGCTCATCGGTTTCGAGTGCATTTGCTGCCTTGCGAAAGGCAGAAATTTTGAACGGGTTTTCTCCTTTTAATTCCATATATATCGCAATCGTTTCTAATAAACGAATGACTTCTTTTTTATTGACTTCCATTTTAAGCACCTTCCCTCAAGTTTAGCATCTTCATTTTACCTTATTTAAGGCGGTAAAAGAAAAACTTCTCTGCTATAGAGAAGTCGAAGCAGCTGTATATTCAATCCACAAGCTCTTAATTTGCTGTGAAAGGATAGGAGTGTGGTTCACAATTGCTTTTGCCATGAATGAATGTTCCAAATAATTTTGAACCAGTCCGATTGGCAGTAAGGCACCAATATATAATAAAATAAAAATAATTAAATAGACTTCACAAAAGCCGAGGATTCCGCCAGCAAATACATTCAGCTGCTTAAGTACCGGCAGATGGGCAACAAAGTCCAGCATTGATCCAATAATTTGAAATAACACTTTTACGGCAAAAAAGATAATCACAAATGCAATCGCGCGGTAAAAAGCCGTCTCCATGTTGCTTGAATCGGTTAATATTTTTAATGTCGTCCCTTCACCAAAGTTTGGATAAGGGACCCATAGTGTTAATTTGGGTGCCAGCTCGTCATAGTATGAATAGGCTGCAATATATGCAATAATAAAACCTGTTAAATGAACAAGCTGCAGAATAAAGCCCCTTTTAAGGCCGACAAAGAATCCGATGATTAAAAAAATGATAATGGCTAAATCTAACATAATTTTTAGTCCTTTTCTTTTTGTAGTTCCGCTTGCAGCCGTTCTAATTGATCTTTTATTTTAATATAATCATTGACTGCATTTACTGCTGTTAATACAGCAAGTTTGCTTCCATCCAGATTTGGATTCTTGGAATGTATTTCGCGCATTTTGTCATCAACTAACGATGCCACAAGTCGAATATGACTTGGGCTCTCCGTACCCATAATGATGTATTGCTGCCCGTATATATCAACGGTTGTTCGGTGTTTTTGTGAATTTGACAACTTTAAAGCCTCCATTCAAGAATCCTACTCTATACTATAACACGAATGAATAGAAGTCGAAAAGTCTAAACAATTTTAGAAATGTGGTGTTTTTTCAATGGGAAATGTTGTACTTCAAATGGATCTGGCTAAAATTAGCGAAATGAAAACCTATTACGGGAAGCAGCTTTTAGATAAGAACATACCTGGGGGTGTGTTTGCAGCGAAAACTCCAGCCTGTATGATTACGGCCTATAAATCGGGAAAGGTCTTATTTCAAGGGAATGATTGCGAGAAAGAAGCTGGTAAGTGGAGCAGTGCCAGTTCCGTTGGGAAAAAGCCGGCAGCTGCTTCTAAAGTAAAATCCGCAGCGAAAGGCGATCTGCCGGCAGGCATCGGCGGAATGTCGGCCATCGGTTCAGATGAGGTCGGCACAGGTGACTTTTTCGGTCCGATTACTGTTGTTGCGGCGTATGTCAGGAAAGAAGATATCCCATTATTAAAGGAATTAGGTGTGCGGGATTCGAAGGACTTAAATGACGAAAAAATCGTGGCGATTGCCAAGATCATCAAAGACGTTGTACCATTCAGCCTGATGACGTTAAAAAACGAAAAATACAATCAGGTTCAGCAGTCAGGAATGTCCCAAGGGAAAATGAAGGCCATCCTGCATAATCAGGCAATCTTAAATGTCCTTGGAAAAATTGCACCCGCAACCCCAGAAGCGATTCTGGTTGACCAATTTGTGCAGCCGGCTACCTATTTTCAGCATTTAAAAGGTCAGAAAGCCGTTGCTAAAAAGGACGTTTATTTTAGCACGAAGGCAGAAGGTATTCATCTTGCCGTTGCCGCTGCCAGCATTCTTGCCCGCTATGCCTTTATTCAATATATAGATAAGCTAAGCGATGCGGCGGGCTTTAAAATTCCAAAAGGGGCCGGGGCACAGGTGGATGTTGCGGCCGCAAAACTGATTTTGAGTAAAGGGCGCGACATCCTGCCGTCTTTTGTCAAGCTTCATTTTGCGAATACAGATAAAGCTTTGGGAATTGCAAATAAAAAATTTCGTTGACGAATATATATAATGGATAATGGAAGAGTTTGGAGGGGTTTTTAGTGGCAAAGCGACTTAGTTTAACCGAGATTAATGAATCTCTTGCCGTGTTATCCAGCTGGAAATTAGACGGAAAATTTATTGTCAAAAAGTATCGCTTTCAGGAGTTTTTAAAAGGCGTGTCATTTGTAAATGAAATTGCGGCACTCTCGGAGGAAAAAAATCATCACCCGTTTATAGCAATCGACTATAAATTAGTGACCTTAAGGCTTACTTCCTGGAACGCAGGAGGATTGACCGATTTGGATATAGCTTTGGCGAAGAAGTATGATGAAATATTTGGGAAAATGTAAATAATATAGGCTGCCCCCGTGAATTTTGACGGCGTGGCAGCCTTTTTCATTGTATTGTGTTGCTGATCCTGTGCTGTATCCACAACATGAGGGCATGTTTCCTGTCAAAATGTTTATAAATTAATTATATCAGCGACTTTTTTTGTTTTATCAGCGAATTGCGGACATGTATCAGCGAATTTCCCAATATATCAGCGAATCGCATTCTGCTGCCCAAAAAGAAAGAAGCCAGCCCGAAAAAATCGAGCCAGCCTCTTCAAATATTATCCTCTCAACACTGCGCCAGCCTTATCCTTCAAGGCGTCAAGCACACGCTCATGAACCTTCGTAACCTCTTCATCCGTCAAAGTACGTTCAGGATCAGCATACTTAAGAGCAAAAGCAATCGATTTCTTGCCTGCCTCCATTTTTTCTCCCTCATATAAATCAAACACTTCAGCCTCTTTTAACAGCGGAGCACCAGCCTCAATGATAATATTTTTCATGGTGCCTGACACCGTTTCTCTGTTTACCACGAGGGCAATGTCTCTTGTAATCGATGGGAAGCGTGGGATGGCTTCGTATTGTAATACTGGTGTGTCTGCTTCAAGTACTGCTTTTAAGGATAGTTCGAATACATACGTATCTTTTAAATCAAGTTCTTTCTGGACGCTTGGGTGGACTTGGCCGACGAAGCCGATCTTTTCTCCGTTTAAGCGGATTTCGGCCGTACGGCCTGGATGCATGCCGTCTGCCTGCGCTTGAACGTACTCAACACGATCGGTCAAGCCGAGCTTGGCGAACATACCTTCTAAGATCCCCTTCGCTACGAAGAAGTCGACCGGTTTCTTTTCTCCTTGCCATGAATGACTATGCCACAAGCCGGTAACCGCAGCGGCTAAATGTTCTTTTTCTTCCGGAAGGACTTCCTCTCCGTTCGCTAAGAATACCGCTCCTGTTTCATATACAGCCAGGCTGTCGTTTTGACGGGCACTGTTGTATTTTACTACTTCTAAAAGCTGCGGCAGGATGCTTAAGCGAAGCACACTGCGCTCTTCACTCATTGGCATGGAGAGACGGATTGTACCGCGTTTATCAAGCGCAAATTGGGACGATTTTTCTTCACTAGTTAAAGAGTACGTTACAGCTTGGTACAAGCCCGCTCCCTCAAGGTATTGACGGACTTCGCGGCGTTTTCTTTGATACTCTGACAATTTCCCAGGTGTAGTGGAACCGATTGGCAATGTTTTAGGAATATTGTCATACCCATACAAGCGGGCTACTTCTTCCACAAGATCTTCTTCAATTCTAATATCACCACGGCGAGTTGGAGCCGTTACCGTAATCAAATCTTCTTCGATTGTGACTGCAAATTGCAGGCGGTCGAAGATATCTTTTACATCTTGCATAACTAAATCTGTTCCCAGGACACGATTAATTTTTTCCAAAGTAATGGAAACAACCGCCGGTTCAACCTTAAGTGTATCAGCTTCCGCAGCTCCTTCTAGTACCTCCCCGCCGGCATATTTCGCCATTAAGTATGCGGCACGTTCTCCCGCCGGACGCACACGATTAGGGTCTACCCCTTTTTCGAACCGGGCACTAGCTTCACTTCTTAAGCCGTGGTCTTTTGAAGCTTTTCTGACGGTTCCCCCGTTAAAATAGGCAGATTCCAATAAAACAGTTGTGGTATCAGAAGTTACCTCTGAATTCGCACCACCCATTACACCGGCAAGGGCTACCGGCTCTGTTCCGTTCGTAATTACAAGGTGGTCTGCCGTTAATGTTCGTTCCACATCATCAAGAGTAACAAATTTTTCGCCATCAGCAGCGCGGCGGACAAGAATTTCTTTTGAACCCAAGCGGTCATAATCAAACGCATGAAGCGGCTGGCCGTATTCTAATAAAATATAGTTTGTAATATCGACGACATTATTGTGAGGTCGGATACCGGCTGACATTAGACGCGACTGCATCCAAAGCGGTGATGGTCCAATCTTCACATTTTTGATCATTTTAGCTACATATAAAGGGTTATCCTCTTTCGCTTCTACAACAATTCTTACATAATCAGCGGCTTTTTCAACAACAGGTTCAAGGCTTGTTTCCGGAAGCTTCACTTCTCTGCCAAGAATGGCAGCCACTTCATACGCAACGCCCAGCATGCTCAAACAATCGGCTCTGTTTGGAGTCAAACTCAGTTCTAAAATTTCATCGTCCCTGCCTAATAAGGCAAGTGCATCTGCTCCAACTTCTGCATCTGCTGGAAAAACAAAGATTCCTTCAGAATATTCTTTCGGAACAACTTTCCCTTCCATTCCAAGCTCAGTTAGGGAGCAAATCATGCCGTTGGATTCTTCACCGCGAAGCTTTGCCCGTTTAATTTTAAAATTACCAGGTAATACTGCACCAACCTTCGCAACAGCAACCTTTTGACCCTGTGCCACATTCGGTGCACCGCAAATGATTTGAACGGGCTGACCTTCACCGACATCAACAAGACACCGGCTTAATTTATCGGCATTTGGGTGCTGGTCACGTTCTAATACATGCCCGACAACGACACCTTTAATCCCTTCGTTTAATACGTCTACACCTTCCACTTCAATCCCGCTTTTAGTAATCTTTTCAGCTAATTCAGCTGCTGTTACTCCAGTTAAATCGATATAGTCCTGGAGCCATTTATATGAAACGAACATGTCGTCATCCTCCTTTATTCGTGTTTAGAAAACTGTTTTAAAAATCTAACATCATTTGTATAGAAGTGTCTGATATCATCGACACCGTATTTCAACATCGCAATCCGCTCTGGACCCATTCCAAATGCAAATCCAGTGTATTTTTTAGAATCATAGCCAGCCATCTCAAGGACGTTTGGATGAACCATTCCGGCGCCAAGAATTTCGATCCAGCCCGTTTGTTTACATACGCTGCATCCATGGCCGCCGCAAATTTTACATGAAATATCCATTTCAACAGATGGTTCCGTGAACGGGAAAAAGCTTGGTCTTAGGCGGATTTCTCGGTCATCACCAAACATTTTTTTGGCGAAAACCTCTAATGTTCCTTTCAGATCGCTCATGCGAATATTCTCACCAACCACAAGTCCCTCGATTTGCATAAATTGATGAGAATGCGTCGCATCGTCATTATCACGACGGTACACTTTACCAGGGCAAATAATTTTAATTGGGCCCTTCCCCTGGTGCTTCTCCATTGTCCGTGCCTGGACAGGTGATGTGTGCGTGCGCATCAAAATTTCTTCTGTGATATAGAACGAGTCTTGCATGTCGCGGGCAGGATGACCCTTCGGTAAGTTAAGAGCTTCGAAGTTATAATAATCCTGCTCAACCTCTGGACCTTCAGCAACTTGATAACCCATGCCAATAAACAAATCCTCAATTTCTTCAATGATTCTTGTAAGTGGATGGTGGTTTCCAGCCTTTACAGGGCGGCCTGGCAAGGTCACGTCAATGCTTTCTGAAGCGAGCTTTTCAAGCACAGCAGCTTCTTCTAATCCTTTTTGTTTTGCCTCTATCTTTACAGCAATCGCTTCACGGACCTCATTGGCAAGTGCTCCCATAACAGGGCGCTCTTCAGCAGACAACTTACCCATCCCGCGCAGCACTTCTGTGATGGGACCCTTTTTCCCTAAATACGCAACGCGAATATCATTCAATTCTTTCAAGCTTGCAGACAGCTCAATCTTCTGAATAGCCTCTTCCTGCAATTCCTTCAAACGTTCTTGCATCGTTACATCCTCCTTATTTTTAATACAATGGTAGTAAAAAGGGTGTCAGGCACCATTACTAGTACAATGACAGTAGAAAGGGTGTCAGGCACCATTTCTACTGTGAAAGACAAAAAAACCCCATCCCTGGAAAGGGACGAGGTTTGTGTTTCGCGGTACCACCCTTGTAAACACGATATGTATGAATATATGTGTTCGCTTCGTTGGGATAACGGCTTTTAGCCGGTGCATCTTTACATTTTTATAGTCAAAAATGGTCCCGATGCCAACTCAGGAGGTGAACTTCTCAAGTCTTGTATCATAAAAGTGCTTTCAGTCGCGGCACTTTCTCCCTATATGATCAATCGACAAGATACTTTTCTCCGTCATCGTTTTTGTTATTATCAATATTGTTCACTATTATATAATAAATTCACTGAAAAGGTCAAACCAGTACAAGCCTATTTTTTCAAATAATAGAGCAGGATCCCGGTGGCAACAGCGACATTCAGTGACTCACTTTTGCCGTAAATCGGAATATACAGGTTGGCGGTGGTGCGTGTAAGGATGTCTTGATCCACGCCATTTCCTTCGTTTCCTACAACTAGCGCAAAAGAATCCGCACTTGAAATTTCAGTATAGGCAGATGCCCCTTCTAGTGCCGTTCCATAAACGGGTACTTTCTCCCCTTGAAGCTTATCCATCCATTCGTGCAGGTCACCTCTAATGATGGGAAGGTGAAAATGGCTTCCCTGGGCAGATCTAAGGGCCTTTGCGTTAAAAGGATCCACACTTCCCTTTCCGATAATGACGGCATCTATCCCCGCTGCATCAGCCGTACGAATCATCGTTCCTAGATTTCCAGGATCCTGAACAGCATCGATGAGCAGATAAGTTTTTGCTTCCTGAACTTCAGGATTCAACTGACGGCATACAGCATAAATTCCCTGCGGCGCTTCTGTTTCGGATAAAGAATTCGAAATCTCATCCGTGACAAAGGTAACTGGCGTTCCGGCAGGATCCCACCGGGGAGGCAGCCCCACTTTTTCCGATACAATAATTTCTACAATTTGCTCATCTTGTTTTAATGCTTCTTCTACTAAATGAAAGCCTTCAATTAAAAATGTTCCGGACTTATCACGTTCTTTTTTTGTTAATAGTTTTTTCCATTGTTTTACTTTAGGATTATTTTCAGATTCAATACGTTTCAAAACAGTGTTCTCCTTTAAAAAATCTCATCTAATTAATCATAATCATAACAATAATACATAATTAAACCAAAAATAGAAAACATATTAGAGAAATAAAGGATTAAAAAGGAGTGTTTAGACATGAATTTAAACCTTAGAAATGCTATTATTCACAATGTTTCCGGCAACACCCAAGATCAATTAGAAGATACAATCGTCGATGCAATCCAAAACGGGGAAGAAAAGATGCTCCCTGGACTTGGCGTCTTATTTGAAATCATTTGGAAAAACTCATCAGAAGAAGAAAAGAAAGAAATGCTTACCGTGCTTGAAAGCGGGCTAAAGTAATAATCCCTAAGCTGCCAACCATTAATCGGCAGCTCTTTTTATTCAAAAAAATCCCTGGCGAAAAACTTCTGCCAGGGATTTCCTATTTTATTCAAAAGTAATTTTATCAACGGTCTCACGATCTAAGCGTTTGATCACTTCAACAATCAATTTAACCGCATTTTCGTAATCATCACGATGAAGCATAGCCGCATGTGAATGGATATAACGCGTAGCGATCGTAATAGCTAGTGCCGGAACGCCATTATGTGTCAAATGAATCGAGCCGGCATCCGTTCCCCCGCCAGGAATGGATTCGAATTGATAAGGAATATTCAATTCATCCGCTGTATCGGTTACTAAATCACGCAAGCCTTTATGGGACACCATAGACGCATCGTAAACCACAATTTGAGGGCCTTTACCCATCTTACTCATTGCTTCTTTTTCAGAAATTCCAGGTGTGTCGCCGGCAATTCCAACATCGACTGCAAAACCGATATCCGGTTGAATTTTGTAGGTTGCCGTCTTAGCACCGCGCAAGCCAACCTCTTCTTGAACCGCCCCAACACCATAAACCTCGTTAGGATGATCCACACCTTTTAGTTGTTTCAACACCTCAATGGCAATGGCACAGCCTATGCGGTTATCCCAAGCTTTGGCCAGCAGCATTTTCTCATTGTTCATTACCGTAAATTCAAAATACGGGACAACCATATCTCCGGGACGGACACCCCATTCCCCTGCTTCCTCACGGCTAGAAGCGCCGATATCAATAAACATGTCTTTAATTTCTACCGGCTTTTTCCGTGCTTCAGCAGACAATACATGCGGAGGCTTAGAACCGATAATACCGGTTACATCGCCTTTTCTTGTCACGATGGTTACGCGCTGCGCGAGCATTACCTGTCCCCACCAGCCGCCGACAGGCTGGAATCTTAGAAATCCTTTGTCATCGATTTGAGTAATCATGAAGCCGACTTCATCTAAATGGCCGGCCACCATGATTTTCGGACCGCCCGCAGCCCCTGTCTTTTTGGCAATTAAACTGCCAAGTCCATCAGTTGTCAATTCATCTGCATATGCTTCTATGTATTTCTTCATCACGTCGCGTACTTCACGCTCATTGCCAGGAATCCCTTTGGCATCGGTTAAGTCTTTTAACATCATTAAGGTTTCATTCATTTTTACCATTTATTAGCCCCCTATATATACGTACATTTTTCATTATACAAAAAAATTCTGCAATTTCCTTTAATAATTATTCATCTGTCTTTGATAATTTACTTCGTTTTTTGCAAAATATGCTTTTTCAATTTCTGCATTTTTAAAGCCAAGGAGCGCTGCAAGCTGCAAATACGATTCAAATAATCGTTTATAGTCAGTAAAATCCCTGCTCTTTTGAAAAAACATTATTTTTTCATATACACTAAGAAACTGCTCTGTCACATTCATATCAGACTCGCTCGTTTCCAGTTCCAATTCCGGCCCGTCAAAACCGCACACAATCCCAAGGGACAAAATAAAATGAACCCCATCGACGAACTCTTCCAAAATCACTTCTTTAGCCGAAGATGGTTTAACGCTCCAAAATTTAAAACAGCGTGTTTCATTCGCCAATTCACCAATTTCTACAAGCAAGGCGAGAACCTTTTTTGCAAATAAATCCTCATCCTGCAGCTGATGTTTTTCTTCAATATGGGTATCTAATGCTTTTTGCATCCGAAACAAGTTTTCAAGTTGCACTATGATCATCACTCCTTATGGAAAAATTATAGCAAAATGTGAAATGATTGAAACCTTTTTGCTGTTGAATCGTATTAGAAGGAAAATAGGTGTAGGGGGCTTGACCATGATTTGGTTGCTTCGCTTCGTATTGTTATTTTTCTTAGTATTTCTATTTTACATGGGAGTAAAAATACTTTTTCAATCATCCCGAAAGCTGGAATCAGCGCGTAAACATAAACGCTTTTTATTAATTGATCATGATGATGTGAGAAGGAATTTTCAGCTAACCTATAAAGGTGCCTTGTTTTCTGGTGAAAAATACTTGGGCTCGGTCAATAATACTTTTGACGTCGTCTCCATCTCTATTTGGCCGGAAAATACTTCCTCGCTTAAGGGGATGGTCAGGGATGACTTTTTTTATATGAATCAAAAAATACTTGAGCATTACCCGAATGCCGAAATCAATTGGAAAAGTCCAGTGAAGGAATTTTTAAGTCAATAGCCGCTATATCGCGGCTATTATTTTAGGTACATGATCAATAAAACGGCCTCGACAACTGCTAAAAGCGGAAAGCCTACTTTGAATGAGAGATGCTTTGTTTTATGACGGTAAAGCTGCATCCCTGCTGTTGTCCCGATCGCTCCGCCAAATAATGCCACCAGCCATAATGTTTGCTCACTAATTCTATATTGGTGCTTTTTCGCCCGCTTCTTATCCTCCCCCATAATCAGGAGCCCTGCAATATTCATTACCAAAAAACCAACCAAAATCATCATATCTAGGTATCCCCTTTATAGAAAAAGCCATCCTCAGTATGAGAATGGCATTATTATTACTTGTTATATTGTTGCTTAGCAACGTTAGCTAATTCAGCAAAAGCGTTTGCATCACTAACTGCTAAGTCAGCAAGCATCTTGCGGTTTACTTCGATACCAGCAAGCTTTAAGCCGTGCATTAAACGGCTGTAAGAAAGACCGTTCATACGTGCTGCTGCGTTGATACGAGTAATCCAAAGTTTGCGGAAGTCGCGCTTCTTTTGGCGACGGTCGCGGAATGCATACATTAAAGATTTCATAACCTGTTGGTTAGCAACTTTATATAATGTATGTTTTGAACCGAAATAACCTTTTGCTAATTTTAAAACTTTTTTACGACGCTTGCGCGTAACTGTACCGCCTTTTACACGTGGCATGTAATTTCCCTCCTATATAAATCGATCTATCCGAGATTATTTTACGTAAGTTAATAATTGACGAATGCGTTTGAAATCGCCTTTAGAAACAAGGGTTCCTTTGCGAAGTTTACGCTTAGCTTTTGTTGATTTGTTAGCGAATAAGTGGCTTGTATAAGCATGATCACGCTTTAATTGACCAGTACCAGTTTTCTTAAAACGCTTTGCAGCGCCGCGGTGAGTTTTCATTTTTGGCATTATGATTGTCCTCCTTATAACTTGTCGATTTTAGGTGCTAGAACTAGGAACATGCTTCGTCCATCCATTTTTGGATGTGATTCGATGGTTGCAACTTCCTTGCACGCCTCGGAAAAACGGTCTAACACACGCTGACCGATTTCTTTATGGGTAATCGCCCGGCCCTTGAAACGGATTGAAGCTTTTACCTTGTCACCTTTTTCTAAAAACTTAATTGCATTGCGAAGCTTTGTATTAAAGTCATGCTCGTCAATTGTTGGACTTAGACGAACTTCTTTAGTCGTAATAATTTTTTGATTCTTACGAGCTTCTTTTTCTTTCTTTTGCTGCTCAAATTTAAATTTGCCATAGTCCATAATCCGGGCTACCGGAGGCTTTGCATTTGGTGCAACAAGTACCAAATCAAGATTTACTCGTCCGGCAATCTCCAACGCTTCGAATTTGGATTTAATCCCTAACTGCTCGCCATTTTGATCGATTAAGCGAACTTCACGTGCGCGAATGCCCTCATTTAACAACATGTCTTTGCTAATAGTTAGCCACCTCCAAGGTTTTATCTCGAATACAACGTTTGGGCCAAGAAGCATCACATTTGACACCATGTTGCACTACAGGTATGAACAACTTTTTTCTTAAGTATGCAAATAAAAAAGTGCGGATGAATACACCCACACTTTACGAAACATAAGTAATAACAAAAAGTTCACGTAAAACCTGCCAACTGCACATGGGCGTCAAATCAGGTGAGAAGCGGGTGCTTCTTCTTTTCCCAAAAACTTATATTCAATTTTACTTTAGTAACTATACCATAATCAAAGACGTGATGTCAAACGAACTATTTTCTTTGACAACGAAATTTATTGTAGCAAGAAACAGAAAATTATTCAACCATTTTTTTAAAAACAAAAAGGGAGGAGCTCCTCCCTTCGTAAACATTATCCTAATTTCACTTCACCCTGAAGTGCGGTTAAAAACTCAGCAAATGGCTTTGTTTCAGAGTTTTGTTCACCATATTTGCGGACGTTAACAGCCTGTTCTTCTACTTCTTTATCACCGACAACAAGCATATATGGTATTTTTTGCATTTGGGCTTCACGGATTTTATAGCCAATTTTCTCATCGCGGCCATCCAATTCAACACGGAAGCCTTCGTTTTGCAGCTGTTCCTGTACTTGCTTTGCATATTCATAATGTGCACCTGGAGATACCGGAATAACTTGAACCTGCACGGGTGCGAGCCAAGTTGGGAATGCTCCTTTGTATTCTTCGATTAAGAATGCGACAAAACGTTCCATTGTCGACACGACCCCGCGGTGAATGACAACTGGGCGGTGCTGCTTGCCATCCTCACCGACATAAGTTAAGTCAAATCGCTCCGGCAGCAAGAAGTCTAATTGCACAGTAGACAACGTTTCATCCTTACCTAATGCAGTTTTCACTTGAACATCAAGCTTTGGACCGTAGAAGGCAGCTTCTCCTTCTGCTTCATAATAATCAAGACCTAAGTCATCCATTGCTTCCTTTAGCATACTCTGCGCTTTTTCCCACATTGCATCATCATCAAAATACTTTTCAGTATCCTGCGGGTCCCGGTAGGAAAGACGGAAGGAATAGTCATTAAGATCAAAGTCTTTATAAACGGCTAAAACAAGGTTCACTACCCGCTTGAATT
This sequence comes from Neobacillus sp. 19, assembly GCF_049463095.1. NCBI lineage: Bacteria > Bacillati > Bacillota > Bacilli > Caryophanales > Bacillaceae > Neobacillus > Neobacillus sp. 19. The sequence continues at coordinate 264,051 of NZ_JBMPZU010000058.1, forward strand.
CTTCTTTAATTTGGTCTGGACGAACGAAGATATGGGCATCATTTAACGTCATTCCCCGAACCCTCTGTAATCCTGATAATGCACCTGACATTTCATAACGGTGCATTGTACCAAGTTCAGCAATACGGATTGGCAGTTCACGATAGCTGTGAATGCTGTTTTTATAGACCATCATATGGTGCGGACAGTTCATTGGACGAAGAACTAATTGTTCATTATCCATATCCATGATCGGGAACATGTCTTCTTGATAGTGATCCCAGTGTCCCGAAGTTTTATAAAGATCGACACTGCCCATTACAGGCGTATACACGTGGTCATATCCCAGGCGAACTTCCTTATCGACAATATAGCGCTCAACGATACGGCGGATTGTTGCCCCTTTTGGAAGCCACAGCGGTAAACCTTGTCCAACTAGTTGGGAAGTAGTGAAAAGGTTCAATTCTTTGCCAATTTTTCGGTGATCACGCTCTTTTGCCTCTTCAAGTAAACGAAGGTGCTCTGCCAAGTCTTCTTTTTTGAAAAAGGCCGTTCCATATACACGCTGCAGCATTTTATTATCACTATTGCCGCGCCAATAAGCACCAGCGATGCTTAATAATTTAAATTCTTTAATTTTACCTGTTGAGGGAACATGGACACCGCGGCATAAGTCAACAAATTCACCTTGTTGATAAAGTGTAACAGTTTCCTCATCAGGGATAGCTTCAATGAGTTCTAGCTTGTATGGATCATCCATTTCTTTAAAAAGCTGAACCGCCTCTTCTCTGCTTACTTCTTTACGAATGATTTCAAGATTTTCATTGACGATTTTCGCCATTTCTTTCTCAATCTTTGGAAGGTCCTCCGGTGTTAGGGAAACCTCAAGATCCATATCATAATAAAATCCGCCTTCGATAACAGGACCAACACCCAGATTGACATTCGGATACAATCTATTAACCGCTTGTGCCATTAAATGTGCAGTACTATGGCGCAAAACCTCTAATGCATCATTTGATTCTGGTGTTACAATCTCTATGGATCCGTCTTCGATAATTGGACGGCGAAGATCAACCATTTGACCGTTCCATTTGCCGGCAATCGCTTTTTTCTTTAGACCCGGGCTAATGGAAGCGGCAATATCTTCCGTTGTTGTTCCTCTTGGGAACTCCTTTACTGCCCCATCAGGAAACGAAATCTTAACAACGTCTGACATAACAATTCCTCCTTTAATTTGAAGCGCCATTTTGCAGCACTTGTAAAAAATAAAAAAACCCGTCCCTGGAATAGGGACGAGTTTTAATTAACACGTGGTTCCACCCAATTTTTCATCATCAATGCAGCACTGAAAATGACTTTGGTCAGGTAACGGCTGTAGACCGTCAACAATTACTTACTCCATAAAAAATAAAGTGTTCACTGCTGAAGTTTAAAGGCGGTAAGTATTCTCATTCGTGTTAGGAGACTTTCAGCCGGGGGTCTCCCTCTCTAATAAACCGTAAAGAAATACTGTTGTCCTTATCATTACTTTTTTGCGTGATTTATGCTATGTACGTTATTATAATGAGTTCACTAAGAAAAATCAAGGTACACTAAACTAAATATTGCCATAATTTTATTTTTCATGCCTGATTTTCAGAAGAATATTGATCCGCTGCCAATTTTTTCGTTTCACGAAGGGCATCAAATGTCTTTATGTTCACTCTTTCTTCAAAGATATTTTTGATTGTTCTGACCAAGGGTTCGTCAGGATTTTTTGTATAAATAAAAATGGTCGTAGGTGCAAGCGATAAAAGTGGCGCAATGGATGCTGAATCCACATACACTGGATGATTAACTAATAATTTCCGGTCAATCATTCTTGCTAATTCTCCTCGTTTCATCTCACTAAACTGCTCATTGTAAAAGGTGATTTCCTCATCAAACAATAAATGGAGACTCTCCATTTTCGGCTCCCGATTCATTAAAAAATCCCGCAGCATTTGGACAAACATTTGATATTCCTGCTCCATTTTATATTCATCAATAGCAAGTTCCACATAGCCTTCGAGAATCTGAAGGTATGGACGCAAACGAAACTTAAGAAAAGAATCAAACGAGAAAGAAACATCCCCTTGAAAAATTTGATTGATTGCAGCTTTAATAAGTTCAAGCTCCCCGCTTGTTTCTTTTAGAAAAACGGCAAGATCCTCTCTTTGACCTTCAATTATTGAATAGATAATCTCCATTATTTGCTGAATCTCTTCTAGATCCTCAAAATAATATTGATTCCTAATGATTTCTCTAAACCAATCATTTCGTTTAATACTTGTAATATAATCATAGAATGCCGTTTTCAGCACCTCAAATCCCTCAAGGCTTGTACTGCTATTTACTAATTTCACTATATGTCGATCTTCTAAAAGAAGAATTGTTTCTTTTTCTGGATTATATGGTACGTACTTCAGCAAGTGGTGATAAAACTTTCGCGCATCCAGCTTGCTTTGGAAGATGATTTCCGCCAACCAAACCCCCCCTTTTCGCAAATCCCTGTTTTAAAATATATATGGGGGACTTGACCAAAATAGAAGTTAGCTTGACACTGCTTTTTGCATTTAAATAAAAAAAGGACCGCCGTTTTATAACGACAATCCATAATTTATGGTTTTATCTCCGATTTGGGCCATCTACGAGCACTGGTTCACTTAATGAACGGATCCTCTCCATAATCCGCATTGCTTTCATCTTTTCTTCTTCCCCGCGCTGACTGTACGTTAAGTGATGCTCGAGCCCCTTAAAATCAAAATTAGAGGTGAAAAATGTTGGCAGACTTTCAAGCATGCGGAACTGCAAAATCGGCCCTAGCACCTCATCCCTTGTCCAGCTTGACACCGCTTCAGCTCCAATGTCATCTAGCATCAGGATAGGCTCTTTTTTTAACGCTTCAATTTTTTCATTTAAGGTTGAATCGGCAATGGAGCTTTTCATTTCTCTAAGTAATTCTGGAACATAGACAATCATCGAAGAAATTTGTTTTCTAGCCAGTTCATTGGCAATAGCCCCTAATATATAGGATTTGCCAACACCAAATTTGCCATATAAATATAAACCTTTTGCTTTTTTCCCGGCTTCATAATTCATTAAGAAGGTTGCAGCCTTATCACCCGCATCAAGCCTGCCTGTATCCCCTTCAAAGTCCTCAAACGTCGCCTGCAATATATCTCTTGGTACATATAGGCTTTTGATCAGCTTTTCATTTTTCTTCTTCTCATCCGCCATGATTTTTTTGTGGCATTGCTTATAGACAACATCGATAGAATTTCGCGATAAAACCAATTCAGGGTGGTACCCCTTCATAAAGTTTTTACATGTATCAAGACTTTCGCAGCGGCTGCAATCCTTGCATTGGTTTGTGTACTCGTATAGTTTGCTCATGCTTTTTTCAATCATGTCTTGGGTAATTTCATTTTTATGCTCTGTTAAAAATGCTTGGATGCCTGCGTTTTGAAGAACTGCCTGACGCTGTTCCTGGTAGCGCTTCTGAAAATTTTGATTTGAAGCAAGCCGCTGTAATGTTTTATTTATTTTCTCCATACGATTCACCTCCTACTTCCTAAACGCCTTTAATTTTTCTTCGATGGCCCGCTTCTTGGCTTCGTCTTCGGAGTTGTCTTCTTGAGGATAGCCTTTCACCGCGGCAGTTTTAGTACTTTCATCAAACCAATCAGGTATTAGCTCTGTCCGAATTGGCTTTTTGTTCGCTCTCTTTCCAGCTTTTTTACTTTCATTCTGAGCACTTTCATTATTTTTTGCGAGTTCCATTGCTTCCTTCACTGTTTTAACATGCTTTCGTGCCCAGTGGCTGGCAATCGAATCAACAAACGCAAAAGTAAACTTCATATCTGATTTCCTTAATGCAACCTCTATTAAAACATTTACTACTCCAGGTGGAAGATTATACTTAATCATGATTTCTTCCAATGTTTTCAGATTTGCGTTTGAAGGCTCCACACCACCCGTAAATTGTTTAAAAACGGTAAGCGGTGAGTTCGTTTCATAATGGTGGATTAATATTTCTTCCTGTGTTTTCGGTTCGGTTATCTGAGTGTGAAGGGCAGCTGGTTGGGTGCGGGTAATCAGGCTTGGCAGCTGGTCATAATTCTCGAATTGATACCAATCACGAGCACCCTTTCTTAAATCTTCAATATCTATTTCATCATTGGGATTAATGGCACCAAGGATGAAATTTTTCATTTCAATCGGATCTATATTATACAGAAAGGCAAGATTGCTAATCACACTCTTCACCTTAGGTGTAAGTGCCTTTTTAGGGACAAGCGATTCATTTAGACCTGCTTCTAATAAATCAAAATCAAAAAGACGATAATCAATTTGAATAGGATTCGATTCGTTTCGGCCGATGAATTGTGTATGTTCCCCAGCTTCTTCAATATCTTCAGAAACATCCTGAAGGTATTGAAGGCTGCCTGGTGTTGCTGAAGCAAACACATCCTGAAAGGCCCTCGTCACATCCTGGTATACTTTTTCTTCCGGCTTTTGCTGATCCGTAAAGAATCGTTTCAAACGGGCAAAATGCGTTTTGCCAATCTTCCGGTAAAGGTAAATATTTAACATTCCATCTAAAAAGAATTGCTCCGGATTAAGCGGGGGATGCAGCTCATAAATAAAGGACCGTTCCCCGTCCTCTGTTTTGACAAATGTCTTTAATAGACCAATGCCCTCAAGCTTTAATCGGGCTTCATAAATATCCTTTAAATTCATTCCCATTAAATTCATCAAAAAATGGTGGGTGGAGGATTCAGACCAGAGCCGGTTTTCCTCAAGCTCTGTCCAAAGAGTCATATACAAACTAAAACAAGTCGACCCAATCAATGGCTGATATAAAAACGTCAGCACTTTTCGGTCATACTCATGCAAAAGCCCATTGGCCGCTACAATATACCGGTCGATAGGAAGAATTTCCTGCCAATGCTGCGCCATATCATTCCAACCTTTCCCTTGTTAATTAGATAATTGTCCAGCTCCAGCGGCAAGCGGCTCGTGAACTTCCGCTTTTCCAATTAAAAAGAGCCAAAAAATTTAGCTCCTTTAGGATTTTTCTTTTTTTATTAATTCTTTTAATTCCTCTATAAATACATTAATATCTTTAAATTGGCGGTAGACAGAGGCGAATCTCACATATGCGACCTCATCAACATGCGCAAGCCTATCCATAACCATTTCACCAACGGCTTCACTTTTGATTTCGGAAATACCCTGACTGCGAAGATCCTTTTCAACACCATGAGTGATATCTTCTAATTCCTTCAAGGCTACCGGCCTCTTTTCACAAGCCTTAATCAAGCCGCGCAGTATCTTATCACGACTGAACTCTTCCCTCGTTCCTTCTTTTTTTACCACAATTAAGGGAATCTCTTCAATCTTTTCAAAAGTAGTAAACCGATATCCACACTCTTCGCATTCTCGTCTTCTCCGTGTTGCACGTCCTTCATCAACGGGCCGGGAATCAAGCACACGTGTACCATAGTTTTGACATGAAGGGCATTTCATTAGTTAATCAGCTCCAAATCCGACAAAATCCTTACTTTTATCTTATTAAAAAGCGGACCATTGTACAAGTAGAAGTGTTACGAGTTTTTTTTGATTCCAACAAGGTTATGTAGTTGACCAATCCGCCCGTAATAGGACTGGATGCGTTTTTTTAAATCGGGATAAATGCCCAACAATGAAAATTTTTCAGATGAAATATTAAAGTCTACTGCTGTCTCCATTGGTTTTACAGAAACGATGGTGACAATTAGAAAGCACGGTATTGGTTTATTTACTTCCACCGCAATCTCACCATGTTCTTTCGAAACCGTCATTACCTGGCAATCGGCATCTTCATGGAATAGTTTTTCTACTGATTGAAACATTTGATTAAACGTTGCTTTATAATAATGTGTCTTCAAGGAATCATCCATATTATGGTCTGATGTTTCTAGCTGCTTTTTAAATCGTGTAAAAATACCCATAAATATCCTCCAAATGTCTTTTTAGCCGATAGGATAGTATAACTTTCCTATCAGGCATAAGTGCAACTACGCCTCTGTCTTCGCCCTAACGGGCTCGCCAATCGGCGAGTTTTCTTTATCTAGTTTACAACATTTAACCTAAAATATAAAAAGAGGTGTACAATTGGTACACCTCTTGACTATTTGTTTTAATTAAGATTATAGAGCCTTTGCCTGTTTTACATGTACAGGACCCATTCCACGCGGGATTTCAATATTTTCACGTGTTTGAGCATTTAATGCTTCAGCAATATAATCAGCAGCTACATTCGGATTTAAATCACCGCATGTATACACATCGATACTCGCATATCCGTGTTCAGGAAAACTGTGGATGGTAAGGTGTGATTCCGAAATAATAACGACACCGCTGACACCTTGTGGGGCAAATTTATGAAATGCTACCTCACGAATTTCAGCACCTGATTTAAGCGCAGCTTCGACAAAAGTTGTTTCAATAAAATCCAAATCATTTAATTTTTCAAAATCGCAACCCCAAAGCTCAGAGATTACGTGACGGCCCATTGTTTCCATATTCATTTTTCCCCCTTTTAGCTTTTATGATTGTTTCTTGAAATCCTGCTATTGACGGTATCTTAGTAACTACCACGGGGGAAAGTTAGTCCAAAGAGGTCCTAACCCTTTAAGTAATTAATCGCTACCTGATTTCAAGAAGTTCACGATGACTAGTATACTTTGTTTATATTTATTTTGCAACCTACCAAATTAATTTTTATAAAGATAAACATGTAAGAGTGTTCACATAAAAAAACGCTGTCATTTGACAGCATTTTTTTATTTATTTTGTTTTTAGCCAACCTTGACCTTGGAAGCATCGGCAATTTGTTCTGCTACGTAGAGGGCTAGATCAACGACCCTTGAAGAGTACCCCCACTCATTATCGTACCAAGCCAAAACTTTCACCTTTCTTGCCCCCAATACCATTGTTGAAAGACCGTCAATTATCGCTGAATGTTCATTTGTATTAAAATCAACCGATACAAGCGGCTCCATCGTGAAATCAAGAATGCCTTTTAATGAACCGTTTGACGCTTCAATAAATGCATGATTAATATCTTCAACAGTTACATCTTGTTTCAAATCCACAACCAGATCTACGAGTGAAACATTAGGCGTAGGTACACGAAGTGACATCCCATGTAATTTCCCTTTCAGCTGTGGCAACACAAGTGATAATGCTTTTGCCGCACCAGTTGATGTCGGAATAATGGATTGTCCACATGCACGCGCTCTCCGTAAATCCTTATGTGGATTATCGATATTCTTTTGATCGTTTGTATAGGCATGGATTGTTGTCATCAGGCCGCTTTCAATCCCAAACTTCTCGTCCAATACCTTTGCAACGGGTGCAAGGCAGTTCGTTGTACATGAAGCATTTGAAATAACATCATGCATCGTAACATCAAGTTTTTCATCATTCACACCCATTACGATAGTAATATCTTCATTTTTCCCCGGAGCAGTCAAAATCACCTTTTTTGCTCCAGCATCTAAGTGAAGGGCTGCTTGTTCCCTTGCATTAAATTTTCCAGTTGCCTCAATCACAATGTCAATCCCAAGCTCTTTCCATGGAAGCTCTCCAGGATTTCGGCTGCTTAATAGTTTAATTCTTCTTCCATTAACAATTAACTCATCATCTAAAGCAATCACATCACCTTGGAATGGTCCATGGTTTGTGTCATATTTAATTAAATGTGCTAATGTTTCTGCAGGATAGCTCGCATTAATTGCTACAACCTCCAGTTTATTTTCAAGGATTGCTTTTCTGAAAACCATCCTTCCAATTCTCCCAAAACCATTAATTGCAATCTTCGTCATCATTTTACGGCCCCTTCCGCATTAATGTTATACTTTTAACTTGTATTGTTGTAATTAGTATAACACAATTAGGTGAAATTGTGATGAATAAAATGCGGAATTATTTATGTTTTTTACTTTGGTCACTTATTAACCCCCAAAAAAAGAAAGAAGGAGCCGCTGGGGCTCCTTCTCTTTACCATTATTCGATATTAATTTTCCAATTTATCAGTACTTCCATGAGCTGTTTTTTTGTTTCGCTAATAGACCCATTGTTATTAATCACCGCATCTGCGAGTGCTACTTTTTCAGACAGCGGCATTTGCGAACGGATTCTCGCTTCAGCTTCATCCCGCGTAAAATGATTTCTTGCCATTAATCTTTGCAATTGTATTTCATTGTCCACATATACAAGAATGGTTTTATCCGCCAGATATGTTAGTTTACTTTCAAATAACAAAGGGATATCTAAAACTACTACTTTTTCATGGTTTTTTTTTGCCTTTTCAACTTGTTCCATCATTCTTTTTCTAACTTCCGGGTGGGTCATTTCATTTAAAAGCTGTCTCTTCTCTGCATGATGGAAAATAATTGAACCAAGTTTAGAGCGATCAATTTTGCTATCTTCCTTTAAAATTTCATGGCCAAATGCAGCGATGATTTTGTAGTATGCAGGTTCCCCTTTTTCCACCGCCAGGCGTGCTTCAACATCGGCATCGATTACTGTTATATCCATTTCTTTTAACATGTTTGATACGGTACTTTTTCCACTGGCGATACCGCCTGTTAACCCGATAACTAGTGTCATGCTCGTTTCCTTTCTATTCCACTATAGCTTCCATATTCCAATAATAATTAAAAGAATCCCTGGTAAAAACGAAAACTTTTGGACCCATTCAAATTTACGAAAGAAGGTTCCACTTTTAATCCCTAAAAGCACAAATAATGAGCTCATAATCGCTACAGTAATGGCTAAATAAAACGGGGAGAACCCAAGCATGGCCGCTCCAATTCCTGCACCAAATGAATCTAAGGACAAGGCAAAGCCAAGCATAAACGCTTCAATCCCCGTAATCGTTCCAGATTTGTCAAAATCAGCGGACATCGGCTTTTTCAGAATATTAATGGCTATGCCTAGGGAGCGGATTTCAAAATTAATGATGGTCTTTTCATGTTTTAAAACTTCTTTTTCTTTTTCCGGCCGAAAAAATTGGTACAATACCCAGGCACCGAGGGCGATTAGAATGATTCCCCCAAGCTTTGCGGTAATGCCCGGTGACAGCACCTTTTCAAGTCCATGTCCGATTGACAGGGCAATCATTAATGAGACGGCCGAGCACGTTGCTATTATGAGTATTGACTTAATCGGCATGACCATTTGCCGCAGCCCATAGGTAAACCCGACGCTAAAGCTGTCAAGACTGAGAGCAAAAGCTAATATGAGAAGTGAGAACAACTGAACCATTAGTCTTTGACTCCTTCCTTCCAATCACTACGATAGTATATGGAAGGAGCCCATCCATTGTTACTTATATACAAGCCTTTATTAATCAATGGTTCAGGATCAGCCGCATTGCCTTAGTCACATTTTAGTCACGTTTCATGTTTTAGTCACCAAATAACTGATCTAATTTATCTGCAGCTACTTGTTGCATTTCCGGTAATACGTGACTATATGTGTCTAAAGTTGTTTTTGATTTTTTGTGACCAAGACGTTGTTGCACGATTTTAAAATTTACATCATCTGCAATAAGAGTGGTAGCATGTGTATGTCTTAGATCATGAAATCGAAGCTGTGGTAAATCAAACTTTTCGCAAATACTTTTCAACAATCGATTTGCATTACAACTATAAACAGCTTTCCCTCTTAGAGTGCATATGACTAAATTATTCTCATTGATACACTTGTGTTTCTTTAATTCCTCTTCTTGTTTCAATTTATGTTCCTTTAAATGTTTAACTAATATTTCAGGGATTGTAATTAGCCTCTTACTTGATGATGTTTTTGTTCTGAATTGAATTTTATTTTTTTCATCTAAAATTTTATCAATCTGTATTGTTTTCTTTTCTAAGTCCACGTTATCCCACGTTAATGCTAATACTTCCCCCTTACGCATGCCAGTCATTAGAGCAAGAAGGATTGTAGTGTAATGTTTTGCATACTTAACATACTGAGTATCAGCAATATCTAAAAAGGTATTGATTTGTTCCTTATTCCAAACATTAAATTCATACTCCTTTTCTTTAGAAAGTTCAATCCCTTTCATTGGAGTATCTTTAATTATTTTTAATTCTACCGCCTTACTCAAAGCTCCACTTAATATCCTTCTGCTTATCTCACAGGTGTTACGCGAAAACCGCTTTTCTTCTATTAAATAGTTGAAAAACTTTTGCATAAGAAATGGATTTAAATTTTGCATTTTCATGTTTTGGAAATAAGGTTTAATGTGGGATTTAACTTCTCGCCTGTACCTTAGCATTGTAGAATCTTCAACGCTTCGTTTTTTCATTTCAAGATACTCATCGATAAAGTCGTTCAGATATGTGGAAGAAGGTTGAATATACTCATCATTAACTAACTCGGATTTAACATGATCCATTTCTGCTTGTGCTTCACGCTTCGTCCTAAATCCAGTTCGTTTGATTTGTCTTCTTCTTCCATCTGGGTGATAACCTGCACTGAGTACAAAATAGTAACCATATTTGTCTTGTTTAATTGCTGCCATTATAGCCACCTCTATAGATTAAAGTTTGAGTGACTATAAGTGTGACTATAAAATAGTTTACCACACCTATAGAAAAAGGAGTACAAGATTCAACGAACCTTATACTCCTTGCCTTTTAACCATTCGTTAAATATATCTTTATGGACTAACTTCTTCTTACCTATTGTCTTAATAGGAAATTGTTTACTATAAAGTAAACCGTAAGCCTTATCTCTGCCTACGCCAGTTAATCGCATGATATCTTTAACATCAAGCATGACTTTTTCCATTTCCACTCACCTCAGTAATAAATACGCAAATTAGCGTATGTCCTATTACCTTATAATAAGTACGAAACAGGAAATTCGCGCAGCAATCCGTAAATTAATCCTCGATCACCTCAACGCCAACTAACTCGCCAGCCCTCACGATATCAAACGTGCCGTCCGCTAACTCAACCCGCAGCTCTCTCGTTATCTCATCGCGCCGATGTACGCGCCCTTCTATTTCGAGCTCGAAACCTTCTTCCCATATGCGAAATTTAACCGGCAGGGCGTATTCCATTGCGTAGCATACTTTCCGGTCGAATTCATCGATTTGATATTCGTCTAACAACGGCATAGCTATCCGTTCGTCCTCTCGATACATTGCGCGAGTCATCGCTAAGCCCTCTGGCATGAATGAGGCAGGCGCCCATTTCAGTATTCCGCGATCCTTAAGTTCCATTATATATCACGCTCCTAACGATATTATAACCGAACGTTAGTTCGTTAATCAAGTGAAAGAAAACCCGCAATTAATATGCGGGCAAGTCAATCGTCTCCATCTCCGTGACGTCTTCGTCGTTTGCGCAATTAACACAGTAAGGCATTATGTCCGCTGGAAAACGAGCAAATGTCGCAAACTTTGAGCCGCAGAATTCACACCAATATATCGTTAACATTTCGATGCCTCCTTCACTGGCGCCGGTAATTTCGTTATAAATCGTCCATATCCCGTTTTATTCTTAATTAAGTTTAACGAATGATACTTCGGTAAATTAATAAGCGAATCCAATTCGAAGGGACGCAGATTTTCGGCCAGATCACGAAAATTATCTCGGTCGCAACCGCTAAGCAACATATATGACGCATTGGCTCCGCTAAGCTCCTTCTTCAGATGGCGAAGTTGATCGAGATAATGGCAACTTATGATCGGCTTTAATCGGAACTTAGAAAGACGGTTCAGCTTCGTACTCAAGAACGCCTCCGTATTCTGCACCTGGTATAATTCATCGATTATAAGGTGGCAAGTTTTACGCTTATCTTTCGGAATCAAACTGGCGCGAATCTGAAGCGCAAGCCATACTTTCGAAATCCAGTACGTCGTGTAAATGTCGCGCTCGCTATCCGTATTAAACATATCTTCTGGCATTTTGATGCAGATAAGCTGGTTCTTTTCGATTTCCGTTACCAGGTCGATATTGTCCGCCGTCGACTTCTGCAGCATCAGCTCCATATACGGATTATGCTTCAGTTTGCTCAGACGGTCGATAATGCCGACAATCCTATCGAGCTTTGTTCCACGCAATTTGCCGTCCTTATCGTAGTCGTCGAGCTCCGTCAAACTCTCGAGGCACTCCGATAGATATTCGTGATGGGCAGGCGAAACTAATCGGATACATTGACCGCGCCTATTATGGCTCGTTAGCACATCGAAAACGTCCTTAATGCTTCCGCCTTGGATAAATACGACGTTGGCCGCGCTCTCTAAATAACGTTCCATCTTCGGAGCCAACCGCTTATCATCCGTATTGACAGCGTTAATTAAATCCATCAATTGCGTAGTCTGCATTTTTGCGTTCGTATATTGCGTCCAGGGATCGTCGCTTATCCGCACCTCATTATAGCCGAGCCCTTGCGCTTTCTTAATGTCGTCGCATTCGATATTCAAGACTTTTTCCGGTGGAAATAACGAAGCCACTTGCGAGCTCATTTCGCAATTCTCGATAAAATCAAACATAATAACACAGTCTCCAACGTCTATTGCATTTTTTGTAAAATTTCCGAACAGAGTCGTTTTACCTGCTCGTTGGGGTCCTACAACCATTAATGCTAGATTCTTAAATTCTTTGTCTGTTGTTAAATAAGCAGGCTGTTTATGACCTCGATAAGTCACTTCACCCAGGTATATATCCCCTTTCTGCAAGTCCTCCGGCACTTCCGTTTCTTGCGTTTCAACCTTTTCGATAAAGTTATAACGCTCGAGAATATCACGGCCGGCCATTGCGATAAAGTTTTGCGCCTCTTCGTCGCCGAGTTTATTTACTTCCGATCCCGCTATCGAATAGTCCGTAAACTTGAAGGACTTACGTAATGGCTTCGGTGCCAGTCGATTATCTTCCGTTATTGTTTCGAATGCTTGCGTTAGGCTCCGTGCGTTATTCCTCTGTCTTAACTTATCGGATGATTCGCTCATGACTACGATTTGTGTATCGAGGATGGTTGCCGACGCCTTTTTAATCGTCGCTTTACTAGGCTTTCGTGCCATTCCATTTAACGCCTCTAGCAGACCCTCTAGACCGTTTAGTCCTTCTCCCTTACGCTTACCATTCCCGCCTCCTAACACGTCTCCTAAGTCGTCAAATAGCGCTGAAATTACGCCTACAATCGTCTTAAATGCGTAACCTACCCCCACCTTATTACGGTCGATTGGAAGACCTCGTTTGACCTTGCGAATCGTATTTTCGTAGGTGCTCCGCCAGGTAAACTGCGTCGTAGGTTTAAAGTTGTAGAACACGCCGACTTTATCGCCTTCTTCCATTACGTCAACGACGTTTAGTTTGGAACGGAGCAGGTCGTCATTACGCCGATCGGTGGCGATGCTTAGCGCATCCTCTTTCGTATAAGCAAGCGAATATTTAGTAGCTGATTCTGAAAAGGACGGCAATGTTGCGACCTCCTTAACGGTGATATTCGTCCATGAGTCCGAAATCTTTTCCTTGATTAACGTTAAATAGTTGCGAGGAATGACGAAGTAAAACTCGACCTTTTTCTTTTCGATATAGACGTAATACGAAACCTTTGCGCTAGTCTCGACGGTGAATTTAGTCCCGAATAGAAACTCACGCCCCAACACCTTAATAACTTTAGCGTTTTCTTTACGGATATTTTGTGTGACGTTGCGATAAAGAGATGCGATGGATTTGGCGATTTTATGAGTGGATTGATTGCGAATAGAATTGTTAGGAGTCAGGCGAAGGCAAGCGTAGGACGGTTTGACGACGTTGATATAATCGGAAATTCTGAGTTTCTTCATATTATATACCTCCGAATAAAAATTTCAGCAGAATGTTAACGAAAATCAGTACGCCCGCCCATCGGCCACCATCGCGCCAACCAGCGACTTTTAAAAGGATTAGCACGCCTGCGCCAATTAGCGTCGTTCCGAGCAACAAATCTTTTAATGCGTCAAATACTCCGAACAATATTTCGGTAGTGGCGTCCGCTGCCTTTTCGCGCAATGTTTCCGTGCCCCACGAAACTAAGTGCCCCAACGGACCGAGCGTTACATCATTTCCGCTAATACTGGCGAGTTTGTCGGCGTGTGCTGTCGGGTCGATTACGTGGCCACTTGCGTCCTTCATTCCGAAATGAAGATGTGGTCCCGTCGAATTGCCGGTATTACCGCTAAGCCCTATTATTTCGCCAGCGTTTATATGCTCGCCAATACGCGCTTTCACTTCGTTCATATGGCCGTAAATAGTCCGAGTGCCATCGGGCATTTTTACGGATAGACCCTTGCCTATTGCGCCCGATCCGTCAAATACTTTATCAACTACACCGTCGGCAATGGATCGAAGAGTCGTTCCTTCCGGCATGGCGAGGTCTATTCCGGAATGTGGCTGGAAGTCGCGAACTGGTGAGAGTTCTCCGAATTTTCCCGTTAAGCGAAACTTCATCGTTACCACCCCCTTGTAGATGTCGAAGGCGTAGCGTTATTAAAAATACTGTCTACCTTATCTAAACCGTATGGCAGCGCAAGTAAAAATAAATAAGTTAAAAGGTAAGAGAAAAACGACTTTTTCGCCGAATCAAAATCTCCGCTCCCTACGGATTTAATTACTTCAACGCCTCCTTTAAAAGCGATAAACCATTTACCAATTCCGACTAACTCTCTATAAAGCTTCGTAGCCTCAACGTCGATAAAACCGGCAGCAAACGTGTGACTACCTATACCGCTCGCCAAAATAATAAAGGTAATTCCTGCGACCTTATATATCATTCCGTATTTCTTAAAATGACGCTCAACTTTTGAGCTAAATGACTCAGGTTCACGGTGAACCCGACCATCACTCAAAAACTCGCTAATTGATCCGACCGTCTGTACTTTCATTCGGACATCCCTCCGTAAAAATAAAGTTAATGTAATACCGTGTGTACGTGCATTATTTCGTAAATCACGGCATAAGCTGACGTAAAGGCGCGTCGGCTACCTAGCCTACTTCTGCCCTAAAATAAATCCGTTTAAAGCGTTTGCTCCGCCGTGTATTACATTCGGTGGGGCAGGCGCTTTTTTTGTTGGCACGACGCGAATTTGACGCTCCATGTCACGCTGAATCAAGCGCTTAATATATTTCGAAAATGCTCCGTTAGATGTGGCGTATTTATAGAGCTGGCTTTCGAATGGGTCCGACAGGCTGAACGACACCGGCTGTACTTTGCGCATATACCATCGCCTCCAATACGTGTATAACATCGGTAATACTTTCGGGTGTTTTCCGTTGGTATTACGTTTGTTATACACTATATGGGCGACTGGATGTCCGTGATACCACAAATTTTGCATTCGTATAAAAAAAGTTATTTTTGGACATGATGGTGTTAAAAACGTTGAGGTGACGCCATTATGTTCGGATTAGGAAAACCGCGCAGTAAATTCGGAAAGTGGGTAGATAGAAATGATATTTCTCAGAAGGAAATTGCGAAAAAGGCGCGAGTAAGCGAGATGACATTAACGAGGATGTGTAGCGATAAGGACCACTGCCCTAGGATCTCGACGTGGGTAAAAATTCAGCGTGCGCTTAAGTCGATGGGATACGATGTAGATCGCGATAAGTTTTTCGATGTATAAAACGAAGAAAAAGCCCCGCTATAAAAGCGAGGCATTTTTTATGAACGTAACATTTCTTCCCTGCGTTTTTTTGCGCTATATTCATAATCTCCTGATTTACTATCGAGAAATTGTGAAACTGTTACCGCTAATAAACCCATAGGAATGGTGACCGCAAGTACGAAGAAAGCGTAAAGCCAGCGATAAGGATTAGGCGCCTCTTCCGCGATATAATCTATCGCGCTGATGTCGATTACTTTTAATGAAGAAATAAGATATATAGCGATAATAATTCCCGTAACGATAGCGAAGTATCCGGACCATTTTAATATATTTGACATGCGTAACCCCTCCGATTTCTAATTATTCCTAATTTTACCTCATGTTCCATCGTATGTAAAGGACGGGCGTTTTATGCGTCACCCGTCGTTATTTTTTCGTTATTCAACAATAGCGCCGTCTTTATCCGTCATAATTAACGTACCGTTATCACGAATCTTGTACGGCTTACCTTTAACCGTAATTTCGCCAGTCGCCATTTTGCCGTCAGATAGCATGTAATACCATTTGTCTTTCCAGCGTACCCATTTATCGCTAATCATGGCGCCATCATCGCCGAGGAAATACCATAACTTTTTACTATCTTGCGCCCAATCATTTTTAACGCGGGCACCGTTTTTATAGAAGTACCAAACGCCAGACTCTAGTGCCCAACCGTTCTTAGCCGTCTGAGTAACCATTTTCTTTTTAAGTTTCGCGTATTCGGCAACCCCTTCAGCCACTGCGTATCCAGCAGCAATTAGAACGGCAGGATCACGTAATTTTTTAATGTCGATAACGGAATCCATGAATCCACCTTCTAATAATACCGCCGGCATTTTCGATTCACGTACGATATGCAAATTCTCACGTTTAATTCCCCGGTCTTTTAATCCGTACGCATTTACGAATTTCGGATGAATTGACGCAGCCAATCGCAACGAATTTGCGCTCGGACTCGTATATACAAACGTTTCAATTCCGCCCCAATCTCCCCACTTACTTGTATTTGCGTTGTGATGAAAGGAAATATAAATGTCGGCGCCCCATGAATTAGCTTTATTAGTCCGGGCGCTTAGACCAACGTCTGTTTTGCCGGATCTATCATCCGTGCGTAATAACGCTACTCCTTCGTACTGATTTATCGCATCTTCGAACGCGAGAGCCAAGGTATTATTAAATGTCCACTCATATTCGCCATCAGGCGTCCGCTTTCCTGGCGTTGAGTTGCCTCCCCCATGACCTGCGCAAAACGCTATTTTGAACGTCATTTCTTATCATCTCCGAATCCTTTATTATCCGTGTTCGGGTTCGAAACAATACCGGCCAAAACTAAAATACCGAGAAGCCCAACGACTAGCTTGTCGTAGTTTCCCGGTAAAACAAAGTCAATCTTATAAAATCCTAGCGCATCAGACACAATCGGAAGATATGCAAGCATCGCTGCCCACAATCCGTAATTCTTAAACCGTTTCATAATTCGTCATATCCTTTCCGTTTATATTTGTGGTACAATCAACATTAAGGTCGGCTCCGCAACTTTGATCGTAACCAGCGAAATGGTGCGGATGCCGACTGGCTTAACTGAAAACCGCAATGCCCACAGTTACAAGTAAACCTAACACCGCAATAATCGTTCCCCAAACCCATTTTGTGTTCGCCTTCATATCCCGAATATCTTCACGATTTTCCACCGACAACTGCTTCGCTTCATCTGCCGTTGTTTTTGCTTCGTCTGCAACACGTTTCACTTCGCTCATGTAGTCCATTTTCGTATCTATCCGCACAAGCCATTCGCGAAGTTCTGCGATATCACGCGATATTGGTTCCGCCATAATATACGCCCTCCTTTAGAATAAGCTGCCGCGCTTCCAAATCCACTTTATACTGCGAAACATCTTCCACTACGCCTTCGTCCATCGTAAAGAAAAAATAATCATATTGACGAGAAGGTATAATATTAACACCCGATAAGGCATCAGTAATATTCCCTTGCTCATCTACATCGCAAAATAATAGATATCCCATATCAACCCTCCTTCCACATTCGGATGATACGTCCGTATGCATCATAGCCGCCGTTACCTGTATTCAGGCGCACATAAAACGATCTATTCGCGCCTGTTGGTACACCGAAATCAAGGGTTAACACTTCGCCAAATACCGCTAAATCACTCGTTTGACTTGTGTCGTAAGTGGTTCTTTGCGCCAGTACAGTGCCATTATTATCTACGATGGATAATCGGCTACCTGCCGCCGCATTGCCTGCATAGAGAGCGACTTGAATTTTGACATATCGGCAATTGTGGGTGAACGTGTAATAATTACAATTTGAGGGTAATACTTGTTTCGTATGCCACCACCACTGGACGATATCAACACTGTCGGATTTAAACGCTGGCTCCGTTCCTGTAATAGCGAAATCACTCTGAATAATACCGTTATTTACAGATGTATATCCGTCAGGACGTTTAATTGTAATCTTATTTGTATCGATTCCGTTTTTATCAATCTTAGTATGCGTAAGGTTACTTGCATCTCTTACTTCGATAACTCCGTCTTTATCTCCGCCAGCAATTAACATTCCACCTCGTAAACGGTCAAAAAGCATTTCGCCATCCACAATGTCAGAGGCGCTTGTAGTCGTTAACGGCACCCAATCAGTTCCGTCATGAGCATGGGCAATATTAACATTCGTTTCTGGGTTAGGCTTTACCCAAATGACCTTTGTATCTTCCGGAGGAGTAGCGGACATTACCTTTTTCTTTTCGGAATAATCCTCGGTATATTTCTGCGCCGCCGAAGTCGCGATTATAACTTTTTGCGCCACTAATGCTTTAAGCTGAGCGATTTGCTTTTCTAAGTCCGTCTTGTTATATTCGATAAAGTTTCCGATAGTAAACGACTTAATCTGGCCGGTCGCTTGATTCAATTCTACGTCTTGAATGCGTCCTTCAACGTACAATGGAGGCTGATATCCGTCATCTTTTATCCGGACTGTTTGCCCTAGCCTTATTTTCTCGTGTTCACGTCCGAATATATGCTCTAAGCTAACCGCTGCACATTCGTAAGATACTGCAGCGTCAACTCGCTTTTTGAGCTCATCTTGTGTCAATTTCCGCAACTGTTCAAGCGTCATGTCAGTCGAACTTGTTGAGGGAACGAACGGAACAATTAAATGCTGACCGTTACGGTTCCAACGTTGAAATGCGTCATCATCGATAACTAAAACGGTAAGCCGCGTTCCATCCTCTTTTTCCGGACCGATACCGAGCAATGCCGTTACGATTTGACCGCTGTCTTCATTCCTTGTAACCCCTACAAGATCCTTGCCGAACTTGATTTCCTTGCCTTCAAATCCCGCCATTTGCTTACGCATGTCAACGAATCTGCCGACAATTCTATTTCCGCTAATTTCAACACGATGAGAGATTTCGAGTCTGAAAGTCGAAGCAATTAACTGCAGTAGCGCGAGTGGATTCGTATATTCATTGATAGTTATCGTTTGAGTATCGGTAAATTCGATATAACCAGGCGTCCATTCTGTGCCGTCTAGCGCTAAATCGACTGCAAGAATGGATGTCGTACCGGTCAATGTTTGTGGCTCGATAACCTTTGCCTTCGATAAGTCCGAAAAACTTGCGTCAGAACGAACGTCTCTTTCGTTCCTCTTCGTTTGACGAGCATAGTTAATGATATACTCACGAAAATAACCGTCTTCATCTTGTATAATGATACGGTTTCTTTTTACAAGAAGACTCGACTTTTCGACTGAGGCATTTGCGATAAAGTCAAATTTGTTTTCTCCGTTAAGACTATCAGTACGAATTGGTTGGCCGACTATTTCTTTTTTCGATAAGCTAAGCGTTCCTAGGATTTCGTCCGTCTTCTTGTCTAAAACGTGAATTATCGCCACTTCGGTCGCCACCTCACTTCCGTACTGTTAATTGATTCTGACGGTTCAATTAGTAAATTATTTGAACCCGCCGATAAAGGAAAGTATTCACCGACAAACGCCTTTTCTTTTAGGATTGGTTCACCGTTTTTTCTAATAATGTCGTTAATGTGATCGAATTCGATTACATCCCCAGCGCGAGCCACGTATGGTATTTGATTATCCACAGGACTGTTAATCTTATATACTTTTAAATCGTTAATCCGCTGGTCAGTGGCGGGCACAGTGCCATATTGCCATAATTGCACTTGTATTTGAGAGACTTTAGCCGTGTACAATCCTTGTGTATCTTCCCATGTCTTGTACAGAGTGTTGTCATGCTTGCCATTCCTAATCGTTGCTACGTAGGCATACCAAGACCGACCAACTCTACCAATACGCATTATGCCGTCGAAGTTCGCCCACACCCAATCGGCATCGCCTCTATATTCCAGAATATTAACGCCCCCTGCATCATTACCGGCTCTCAGCCGTGCCCAGTTTGCTTGCGAGCCTGGCGCCCGTTTAGTCATTATTATTTTCGCGATAATTTGATTATTTACGTCCAGCATGTCAATTTCGATACTGCCTACTCGGCCACTACTGCCATTTTGAGTGATTAACGTATCAACCTGGAAATCTTGTAATGTCGTGTTGATAGATGTTTTCATGGCTGGCCCATGCCATCCGGAATCCAAGCCGTAGTCATCAGTCCAAAAATAGTAACTTCCCGCTTTAAGTGTACCCTTATTCGTTCCGCCTTCAATCGACGTCGTACCTGCCCATCCAACAAGAGTATTACATTCGTGCCAAAACTTCCTTTCCTCTCGCGCATACGGCTGTTGCGTAACCTCCGTAGGATTACCGATGAGATTAATTTTTTCACCATCACTGACGGCGACAAACGCTGTGTCCGCTTTTATTTCGCAAGTAATAATCGGCTCTGTGTCGATAGTTCCGTCCACATTAAATTGACCGAAATTGCTGAACTCTACTGCCTTTTCTGCACCATACTTGTAAGGATCCGGACAAATAAACGTAATCGTGCCGTAACCGTGCGATACAATTTCCTCGGGATTAAATGTACCATCAACAACCGCATAGTAAATCCGGTCTACTTCATCGTCAAAAACCAGTTCCACCGGTTCTTTAGTATAAAGCCAAGCCGCTAAATCCTCTGACTGTTTGCGAAGCTCATCTGCACTATCCGCACTGATTTCGACATTGACTTCGATTACTCTTACGTCTGTATTGGTCTCGCTAAGATAAGCGCCGGCCATTCCGGGAACAGTTAATAATTGGCGACTGATCGGTGCCCAATACGTCCGGCGTTTTGAAATTGTCATCATATAGTCCTTGCGAATCCCGTTAAAGGTAAATCCGTTATTCAACGCCACTAAAACCGCTCCCTTCGACTTTTATTAAGCGCCTGTTCTTCCGTCACGTAGGGTTCAATAATGCGCCCTACTTCGCGTTCGTCCATGATAACGGTAGCATTTACGCCTTTTCCAGTATTACTCCGAATATCCCTTAGCAACGATAATAATTCACGGTCCGAATCACTAAGACCTGCACTTTTATCCGTGATACCTGCGTCAATCATACGCATTAAATTCGCCTGTTGCGCCTCCGTCAGTACCATTTCGTTACGAAGTAACCGGACATCCACTTCGTTATGTGTCGGTAAATTTGCGAATTGTGACGCAAGCCCACCTGTGTGCAACTTCGGAGGTTTTCCTACTATTCCGCCAGTATGATATTCTAAGGCATTCTTTTTAATAGAAACGCTACTATGTCTTGCCTGCTCTTGGACGTAGACATTAACCCACTTAGTGACGTCTTTCGCCAGTTCATTGTTCATCGCTTGCGCTTTAGCAATAATTTCTTCTACTTTCGATTTTGTGCCTTGAAGTTTATCGATTTGACTTTGAATTGCGCTAACGGATTCGCGATATTCCGCAGTGTTTCGCTGATTAATTGGGATAGAATCGTGAAGCTTTTTCTTTTGCTCCTCTAATTTAGCAATAGCCGTGTCTATAACCGCAACTTCTTCGCCACGTTTCGAAGTCAATCCGACTTGGCGTAATTCTAGGTCAATCATTTTTCGCTTAACTTCGTCGAGTTTTCCGATTTGCTCTTGAATTTTATCAAGTTCTTTCGTCCGATCGACAAGCAAACCGGCTGCCTCCGCGCGTTGCTTCTTGATTGCTCCGATTTTATACTCTTCTCTTTCAATAGCCGCGTTAATACGATCGATTTCAAGAGCGTCGTTGTTTTTCTTTGCTGTAGCTAAAGATTCATATAACTTTCCAATCTTCTTACGTTGTTCGAATTCTTTATCGTCAAAGCCCGCTAGGCTTTCTTTTATCCCGTTAATTCTTCTTAATTCCTCGGCCTCTTTCCGGAGTAAATCTCCCATGTTCGCTTCAGCCTTTGCTTTTTGCGCTTCTAGTTCTAATCTCACACGCTCGTATTGTTGCTGATTATACGCCTTCACTTTATCGGTGCTTTCAAGTATTACGTTGCCTTGCTCACTTATTTTTCGGGACGCTTCCGGTACCGTTTCGATTAGGTCGTTATTTAATTGGACCATTGTATCGAGTTCTTCGTTAGATAATCCGGACTTTTCTCGGAGTTTATCTTGCTCTTTAGTTAACATTGCGATAGCTTCCGGATCAGCAGTCTTTGATAATGACGAATTGATATCGACAAAACGCGCAAACTCATCGTTAGTTAACTTTGATTTTGTTTTCAATTCGTCAAATCGGTTTATGCTAACACCGAGGCCGTCCGCTTGTTTTAACAACGATTCAGCAGTTTCGAGATTTACTTCTTTCATTTCGTTCGAGTGAACGACTACTCCGGCAATTACTCCTCCAAGTATTGAAAGCGCAGTAATAGCCGCGCCAACCGGCGTTAGGGCAAATGCGCGTAATGCAACGCTTAACTTTGCGATCGTACTACCGACAAGTAATATCGCCGTAGTTGTTCCCGCCATCGCCAGCCCGACTTTAATTGTAGACTTATCAACTTCACCGAATTGTCGGATTAAACCCGTCGCAAACTTTGTTATGTCCGTAAGAGCCGGCAAAAACTCCTCACCGATACCGATTCCGACTGACTCAAGTGTCGATTGGAACTGAATAAATGCGCCTTTTAATGTTTCCATTTTAACGCGAGCTACATCGACGGCTTTTACCTTTGACATAGCGCTCCACATTTCGTCTATGCCTTTTGCGCCTTCTTTATATAGGATGTTGGCCGCACGAATAGCGTCCGTTCCGAACATCGTCTTTAGTGCCATTTGGCGTTGCTCATCGGAAAGCTTCGCAAGTTTCGTTTTTAACAATTCTGCGATTTCAGACATTGACTTAATCGATCCGTTTGCGTCATAAAATAACGATGTACCTTTTTCCGTTAATAGACCGAGTTCAGCCATTTGCTCTGAAGCTGCCTTTGTTGACGGAGATAAATTAAGGAGCATTGTTTTAAGCGAAGTACCGGCATCTGAACCTTTTAGTCCGTTTTGGGCGAAGGTAGCGAGAGCTGTGGCTGTATCTTTAAACGTTAAACCAACTCCGGATGCAACCGCCGAAACCATTGATAGTCCGAATTTCATTTCTCGCACGTCCGTCGCAGATGCGTTGGCCGCACCGGCGAGAATGTTGGCTGCGTCGCTTACGGATAGAGCATCTGCTTTAAAGCTGTTAAGCGCTGTACTAGCAATCTCCGCCGCTTCCCCTAGATTCAAAGAGCCCGCGATAGCTAAGTTTAGCGCACCTTCAAGTCCTCCGTTAATAATCGTTTCGATGTCAAGTCCTGCCTTAATTAACTCCTCGATACCTCCGGCCGCTTCACTCGCGCTAAACGCAGTCTGCCGGCCCATCTCTTTCGCAAGTTCAGTTAACTGACTCATTTCGGATGACGTCGCACCTGATACGGCTTTAACATCCGCCATTTTCTGTTCGAAATCAGCCGCGGTCTTTACTGCAGCACCGACACCTGCTACCAGGGCCGCTCCCATCGCAAGGCTCGCCTTTTGAATAAGCTTAATATCTTTACTGACCGTTTGAGCCGAGTTGCTAGTATTTGACATTTGGTTCTGCGCTTGCTGCATGCTCTGGTTAAATTGCGCTGTATTTAGTGTGAGTGTCGCTTGTATATTTCCGACGTTCATTTAATTCTCACCCCTTTTTATCTCGATTTATTTCCGCCCATATTCGCCATCGCACGAAGCTGTTCGAACTTTGCACGGTCAAATTTTTCCGGAGCTTTGACGCCTGTTTCCTTAGAAAGCACGTCAATAAATTTCTTATATTCCGCATCATCCATCGCTCGATTTCCAGTTGCTATCAGCGTTGAAACTTCATTCAAGCGATTTAACGCGTCATGTTTTCGTTTTGTATCAAGCAATGCCGGCAAATCAACCATATAATAGCCGGTTTCTAGTTCGACTTGAGAAACGCCAAGCGAAACGGAAACTTCGATTAAAAAGTCATCAAGCGTCGTTTTCTCGCCTTCATCCGCTACTCTTGAGTCGGTTTCGGTAGAAGGCTTTTGACGTTTTTTGCTACGGCGTCAAGACGGTTAAGCGTAATCGTCTTAGTGATGTATTCAATTAACTCGTCGACTCCGACATTGTTTGTGATGTAATCAGCATCTAAGCCAGTAAGGACTGCGACAATTTGGGCGATTTCATCAAACGCCATATCAAGCGCGGCAATTACATATGGGTAAAAATCTTCTTGTGGCGCAGACAGCACCTGGACGATAAGCCCCGGTAATTTATCGACGGTTGTGAAAAGTTCCCGCCATTTTGCAATAGTTAACTTCTCTATTTTCACGCGCTGTTCACCGAGCATTATTTCGTGCTCGCTTAGCGCAGTTATGTTCGATTTTCGTTTAAACAACACGGTGATACGCACCTCCGATAAAAGTAAAAGGCGAGCCCGAAAGCCCGCCATCTGTTTTAAACAGCCGTAGCCGTTTCGTCACCCATAATAAAAAGTAAACCGTCGTCATCAATGTCCGGATATGCTACGAAAGTCACCGGAGTAATACGTTCATTGTCGCTGTCGTAAGCATAGTTATGGTCAACGATAGCGCCGGCAATCGGAATCGTAATCCAATCGTTTGCAGTCGCCGAAGGATCAGTCGGCTTAATAACTAGCTTTTTAGCAGTATCCAAAAGATTAAGGCCGGCACTTGCTCGGACTTCCAACTTCTCTTTCCCTCCGGAACCCGTAACATAAGTACTGTTTGGGGTAACCTTCGATAATTTTTCTAAATCATATAAAGCAAAAGGAACTGTTACTTGCGCCGTTCCGCCTTTGTAGATTGATTTCACAACTGTATCTCCATATTGGTCAACGGTTACATCCTGCTTGGAATTTGTAGTTGTAAAAACAATTCCGCCTTTTGTAATGTCGAATGTTACCATATCAACGCCTTCACCGTATTCGACAATCGCTGGACCAATAGGTACATTAATTCCCGCCATTTAATTCCCCTCCATAATTAAAATAAAAAATTGCGCAGTCTAGCCGTTAGGCCTAACTACACAATCGAAATTCATACTATATATAGGACGATTATTATCGTCATTTCCGATATAAAACGGCTCACTGTGCATTGCGCGAATAATGACGACTGAATCTTCGCCAATTATTACATCTCGCAAATTCATCAGCGATTTATTAAGCGCATATGCTCGTGTCTCCACCTCTGCAGGATCGTTAGCCTTACCGCGTACTCGTATTTGAAAAGACGGCTGTTTTTTACCTGTCCACTGACTCGGAGGAAATCCGCCTGTTAGTTTTACGACGGCACATGCGTCCGGGGTCGTTTTTGAAATTGGAAATGAGTTCGGGTAATAAACGCCATCAACTCGCGATTTTATGAACGATGTTAAATCGAGGATTTTCACGTTTAATCACCTACCGCATCTTTAATTTCATCCGCTATCCATCGCACGTATTTATCCGCCTCACCTTTTAATGGGCGCTCTAGGTATTTATTGCCGACATCATATCCGTCAGTACCTGGCGATCCAGCCGATAATGGTCCGAGATTGTACTCGCCTTCATGAATCCATATAGCATAGTTATACGGTGTACCACCACTATTATCAACGGCGCTAAATGACACTTCGCCCACAACATCGCCAGCAGTTTCGCGCACTGTCGTATTCCCTGACCTCCTCAAGTCGCTCGAATCAATCGGAGCAATATCGACGGCGATTCGCTTTAAGTCATCTACTGAGTCGTGCATGCCATCTTTTGCCGCTTGCCTAACGCGTGAAGTCGCCGTGTTCATATTCGCAACCACCGAGGCAAAGTCGAAAGATAAGCCTCCGCTACTCATACGACCACCTCCGTCAGTATCGGTTTACCGTTCGCGCCGCGTTTAACGTTGATTTCAATCGGATTTTTCTCGATGGTTAATCCGAGCTCATTCGTAAACACAAGCGTGTCGGTTTCCCGAATATCTGCGAGTTTGTCGAATAGAATGCGTGCTGATGCGACTACCACTTCGCTGTTTGTCATCCCTACAGAACGATAGGTGCGTAGTGCTACACCCTCTTCAACTCGGCATCTTAACTTGAATGTTTCGCTGACTTGCGAGTTTCCCCAGGCGTCCGGTTCGGTGTCATGACGTAGAATTTCGACGGTTTGCTTCAATGGTACAACGGCCATACTACAACACCGTCCACTTGATGCGTTTCGTAGATTGGCCTAGTGTTACTCCGTTTGCTTTACCGATTAAATCGAGTGCCACTACAGGGATAAGCGACTCTAACGTTGCCCTTCCGCCTTCAAAAGTATACGAAATCCCAGCAACCGAGAATTGCTTGACGCCATTTTGCATTTGTGCGTTAGTATCGTTAAATGCTACCGCAAGTACTGCAGCAAACTCATATACCGCTGCATCCGGTATCGTATATTGCAAATAGACCCGATTTAGTGTCGTTAAAGCGACATTTAATATCCGTTGTTTTTTCGCCTCGTCACTGTCGGTCCAGTCGTCAATCACAATTACGTTTGATTCGATATAAGTATCTGCATCAGTAATGTTAACCGCCATCTATCCCACCTCCGCTTATTTACCGGAGGACTTTTTCGCAGGCGCTTTCGGTTTTGGCGTCTCCTCCGCTTTTGGTTCATCAATACGGACTACGTCCGCTAGTTTTTCAAGCACTTCTATCTCCGCTTTGTTTTCAGTAACGAAATGGCCTCCGCTAAATTGCTTGCGATCACCCTTTACATAGAATCCTAGTTCGAGATATTGCGATTTGTATTTCGCCATACATTGCACCACCTTCGATAGAAAAACCCGCGACCCAATCGAGCCGCGAGCGTTAGTTTAGTTAGTTAAGACCCTTCAAGCGACCGTGAGCTTTTTCTTGCTTGAATTCAAGCGTATATTCTCCGACAAGCATACCAGTTGTGTAATCGCCCTTTTCGCCCATGAATTTGTGGAAGAATTCGCGACCAACTAGTGGACGGATAGCCATACGGTTAGCATCAACGAATAATAATTCGTCTGCAGCAAGGTTGTTATTCAATGCGATTTCAAATTCGCCGAAGTCGTTGATTAACTTGTCGACTACTTCACCACGAGAGTTTTCGCCGCGAGCGATTTGAACTTTGTTAGTATCTAGCGCAGAAAGTTTACGTTTTTGTTTAGCGCCTACGATTACTTTGTAGTCTCCGCCAGTTGCAAAACCGCCAGCTTCGTAGATTTTTTGAGCTAAGTTATTTACCGCATCCATAGTTAATGCTCCAGATACGTTGTCTACGTTCGTAGCAATAAACTGACGGATACCTTTCATTTGACGGATTTGACCATTTTCGTACTGGATGCCATTGATTAACGCTTTTTCCAATTGAAGCGCAAGCTCAAGTTGTTTCTTTTGCTTTTCATATTCGTAAAGATCATTGATCCCGTATTGTGTTACCGCTTGAGCAGTTCCGCTGATCTCGATAGAGTCGTCGAAAATTTGAGTTTTATTCGACTTTGCAACGCGAGCCTTGAATCTAGCCCCACGAGCGTCTGACCCTTCTTGACCTTCAACGAATTGAACTTCGATTTTAGCACCGTCAGAAATTGCTGCAGCAGTTGTTCCGGCATATCCACGAGTAACGGTTAAAGTTTTAGTACCTGCATTAACGGCAGTTACTAAAAGTAATTCTTCACCGATTTTTACTACGTGACCTACACGGAATGGTTCAGCGTCTGCAACAACGATCGCTGTATCGCTTACTAATTTTGCACCTGCAACAGTTGATTCATCAGCAAACATTTCATCTTCGAACCATTGGTGAGTGGTTTGCGTTACTGCTTCGCCAAATCCTAGTAAAGATAAAAGTGGTGTTTGGTGTCCGTTAAGCAAAAGGATCTCGTCTACTACTGATTGTTTTTTACCGATAAGTGATACATCATAAATTTTCGCCATTATTGGATGGCCTCCTTTGATTTGTTTTGAAATTTAAAAAAGACGCCGATATGGGCGCCTGCTAAATTACATGTCTAATTCTCGTTTTAATGCGGCGACTGCCATACGGTCTTCAATCCGACCAGTACGCTTCGCCTTTTCGACTGCGTCTTTCAATAACTGTTCGCTAGTCTTATCCGCTGTTTCTTTATGCGAATTAGTAGCCTCGCCGATTGGTTTTTGCGGCTTTTTTGTATCCGCTAAAAATGCGTATTGTTCAACAAGCGCACCCATCACCGCATCCAAACCTTCAACGCCATTTTCGCCAACTGTTACGGCCGATAAGTCGGCAAGTTTTAACGCTGCATCGATTCGATCCGCCGGAATGTTTACACCTGGGGCCGCCTTAATAAATGCGTTTAGTACCTTTTCGCGTTGTACCTGCGATTGTAAGTCTTCGAGTTGTTTCGCTAGTGACTGCGCTGTACCGTCCTTTTCTTCGAGCCTCTTTTGCAGAAGTTCTAATTCGGACATCTCGGCTTCTTTGCGCTTATTCTCTGCGCTTTCAAGCTCGGCAAGTTTTGCTTTTAGGTCGTTGTAATCAGCGTACTTACTTTTAACGCGTCCTTTTTCGCGACCAATTAAAGCGTCTAGTTCTTCTTGAGACATGGTTACCGTTTTAACTTCTGGTTTTTGAACCGGTTCCTCAACCGTATGATTTTCGGTAACTACTTCGTTTTTTAATTCCTCGCTCATTGCGTACCTCCACCGTTTTAAGCTCGTCAGCTATTGCGTAATTAAGCCGTTGCAGTTTTACGTCGTAAACGTTCGGACAAGGCAATATAAAAAGGACACCGTTTACTGCAGCGTCCCTTCTTTGCAAATAAATATCGTTGCCTATGCGATACTTATGGCATTATTGTACGTGATATCGTTTATGCGCTTGTTTTTTACGCTCTTCAGATACATGCGCGTATACGAGGGTCGTGCTAGGGTCTTCGTGCCCTAAAATCTGCTGTACGTCCGCTAAGTCTGCACCGTTTTCCATCATTAATGTGGCTTTGGTGTGCCGGAATACGTGCGGCGTAAGATTCTTTGATATGTTAGCCCTTGATTTAATTTTATCAATAATTCTTCCGATTGCTCGGTCCCCCAATTGATGAATCGGTCTGCGCTCTGTTACAAAAAGATACTCACAATCATCTTTACGACTGTTTAAATATTTACGGAGCTGATGCATCGACTTAATGGATAGGTAAACAACTCTTTCTTTATTGCCTTTGCCAATAACTTTTAAACTTAATTCCTGTGAGTTTACATCGGATATTTTCATGTTCATTACTTCTGACAATCGACAACCAGTAGCATACATAACCTCCATGACGGCTCGTTCTCTAGGCGTTTTACACGAATCTCTGACAATCTCAAGTTCTTCTATGCTGAGACTTTTAGGCAACCTTTTAGGCTTTTTAGGGGACTTGATTTTTGCCGACGGGTCACGCAAAAGCATTTCTTCACGAACTAACCATCCGAAAAAACTTTTTAAAACGGATAATTTTGCATCAACTGTAGTAATTGCCCAGGTCTTATTGTGGGCCAGAAACAACCTGATATCAGATGTTGTAATCTGCACTACCGCTTTATTTACGTAATTAGCAAACATGGTCAATTCTGACTTGTACCCTTTAATTGTTTTATCAGATAAACCCTCGATTTTTCTTGCCGATAAAAATATTTCGATTTTTTCAAGAAGGTCAATTTCTAAATCTTTTTGGGTCCTTCTTTGGATTTCGTAATTACTCAAGATTTCTTCAATTCTCACGGGAAGTACTTGCATATCAACATCAGGAGCAAGCGTGCTAACAACAACTAGTAAATCATTGGCTATGCGGGCTGTATCATTTATCATCATTACTCCTCCTCTTAAATTTGATACGTATAACGTATTGATTAATTTAAGTATAATATAATACACTTAACGTATCAATAACTAAAACGTATCAAAAGTAAATGAGGAGGAAAGTCCTATGAAAGTAATAATAAAATTAGATCAATTACTTACTGAAAGAGAAATGTCACAACATGAATTAGCAAGACAAACAGGAATAAGACAGCCATCTATTAATGATATGTGCAGAAATCAAACACAAAGGATTCCACTTGATAATTTAGCGAAAATATGTGAAGTTTTAGGATGTGAAATTACAGATGTTTTGAAACTAGAAAAAGAGCAATCGGAGTGATCCGGCTGCTCTTTTTTATGCCTTTTTTTATTCATCTCTTAGTTCGTCTTATGTTCCGAGTGTGAATTAAGCACCTTCAATTTTAAAGTTATCAAATTTTGTAACAAGATCATTAAAGGTTCTCAAGCCATGTTTGGTAAATGTTTGGTTAAAAGTGTTTACTGCACTTATTCTTTCAGTTCCATCAAGGGATACTTTGATACTACTTCCATTTGCAATCACTTTAATTGCGTAGGTAGTTGCTGCAACTGGAGTAAATAAATACTCTCCTAACAAATCATTCGTCGAACTGGTGAATTTGTACAGATGGATTCCTGTTGAGTTAACATAAGCTGCCAACAAATCTGTACCATTTACTCGGAAAACGATTCCTCCACTTGAGTTCCATGTTACATCAACACTAATCGCTACATTAGATTCCCCTGAATCAATAACAGCAATGCTATCATTACTTCCAGCAGCAGTATATGCTTTGTTACTATTTATTCCCCAAGTTCCTTTTTGCGCCATCCAACTTTGACCGGTTGTGGCAGTTCCAAGTGAAGTAGTGCTATTGGCACGATTAAAATCATCTGTAATAGCATCCATATTCCAAGCCCATGCTCCTACAAAAGAGCCAATCCAGTGCTTACCATTGTCAAAACTCCTAAATTGGAGAACGTATTTATTTTTAACTGTAAAAGTAGGTGCTATTCCATTTTGCCATACAACTGAACTTGGGAAAGTAATTGTAGCAGCATTTAGGTAATCCAAAAAGACTAGCACATCAAGGTGTGACTCCGGTACTTTTGGTACATTTGAAAACTGTAACGTTTTAGCTACCGCATCATCTGTTTTTATAGTAAATAATCGAACGCCGTTGTTTAAATCAAGATTAAATATATTTGTTAAAGCCGTCACCGTTTTTTGTTTTTTATCTAATTTAATCGCACCATCTGAAAACATTTCCGCTAATGATATTAATACATTACCATACCATTCCACAGCTCTTGTCATTTCAGCGGAATTAGCTAGAGTTGTACTGAAATTTCCAGTAGCAAATTCCAAAGTTGTACTTGGTACACCTCTTACCGTTTCTAAGTAGTTAGAAGCGTCCGAGTGTAAAGAATCAACATAACGTGTTTTTAAAGATTTCGAATAAGTTTTATTCCAAGAATTTATTAGATATTCCTGCTCTGTATGCATGATTTCATTGAGTAAGGAATTTGGCTTAACGTAACAATAACCACCATAAATACCATACTCTGTATAGCCGTATGGGACAGTATGAAAATCAAGATGAAAACTAAATTCTCCGTTGTATTTATCGATGGTGTTCTTAACTGCGAGTGCTTCGCTTTGTGAAAACGGTGTGCCGCCTTGTGAATCGCTGCCTGCTTGATTCCAGAATACATCAAAGTTTCGGTTAAGGTTAATCCCGTTTGGATTTACCCTTGTAAAGTTGACATATCCACCTGTATTAACTACAGGAATTAGAACAATCCGTACTTTATCTCTGATATACCGTAAACGTTTATCAGTAGTGTTACCATCATAAATTTCTTTTAAGATGTTATAAATTCCCCAATAACCTTCCGGTTCATCACCGTGAATACCCGCTGTAATAAAAACGGTTTGTTCAAATGATGCTGGAGCAAAGCAATATTCATAGATGGGGTAATTCCCTGATGGATCAGTTCCAATTGTTGACCTTGAAATTAGGTTTGGATACTTACTTCTAAGCGTTTCGAATGTGTTTGCAATAAAGTTTGGATAAGTTAGAGAAAGATTTGCGCTAGGTATTGTAGGTGGATTCCACCAAGCTTTTTTCGACACCATTTCTGCCAAGGACGAATCAACTTTATTCAACCGAGCATTCAAATTCACTTCATTTTTTCGCGCCTGTACGACCTCTGGATTATTACTCCCCGCTTCTGCAATTACACGATCAAACTCCGCACGAACTAAATCAGCAACCGTTTTAGCAAGAGCTGCATTTGTTTCCGCTTCGGTTGATTTTGTGAGAGCTGCAGCAGAATCCGTACTTGCTTTATCTGATTTACTAATGGATTGCGTTAGTAAAGATTCATTTGCTATTACTAACGTTTTGTCATCTGTAGGCAGTCCGCCTTGCAAACTTGGATCATTTACGATGTTATATGCAAGTGGAGCCGATGAAACACGTTTGTTACCGGTATCGTAAATCTGCACCGTTGCATCCACTTTACCTGCAATCGTCGTCTCACTTCCGCCGACTTCAAACCGCAGCAATCCATTTACTAGCGTACCTTCTCGGATTACTGATGTCTTATTCTTTTTTAACGTTACTAACGTATATCTATACGTATCTAATAACGGAAATGCAATCGTATCGTCAATGACTGCTATCTCGAATACAACGTTATCGTTAGCCGTTACATTCGGCACAATCCCGCCGTATCGCTTTGCTTTTAAATTTACCGTTAAGCTATACTTATTTTCTAACGCCATTTTAGGTAGCCACCTCCTTAATTAATTCGTTCCGGACGTCTAACCGGAGAAATTACGTGTTTACAGTTTGGATGAAAAATTTCACGATTAGGTAAAACGCCATAATACGGATAATCTCCCGGAGCATCCGCCGTTAATTTAACGATTTTACCTTCCCAGTTACGGCAAGCGTCTTTTGCGCCGTGGCTACTAATCATCCCGTAAAAAGCGTTACGGCCGATCGCCTCATTAATCGCTGATTCACGCTGAGTATGTGCTAGTTTCGTCCTCGTCACCATATCAACGTACACTTCCGGTTTCCACCGGCGACCAGCAGCGTCA
Source organism: Neobacillus sp. 19 (assembly GCF_049463095.1). Classification (NCBI taxonomy): domain Bacteria; kingdom Bacillati; phylum Bacillota; class Bacilli; order Caryophanales; family Bacillaceae; genus Neobacillus; species Neobacillus sp. 19. The sequence continues at coordinate 297,140 of NZ_JBMPZU010000058.1, forward strand.
ATAATTCCAGTATTCAACGCATCCCCTAACCGTGCTTTTAATCCTCGCATAATATCCGGACGGATTGCGTCTATCGTATTAAGGCCTTGCGTTAAATTTGAGCGCATTGCTTCCGCTGTTACCTGGCGCACCGCCTTCCGTACTTTGCGCTCAACGTTCTGCGTGACTTGCAATAAATCGTCCTGCATGTCGGCAATTGCCGTTTTTACAAACTCGCGATTCAGCCGATTAAAGACGACTATTTTCTGTGCTTCGGCTACGGTTTCCGCAAGCCCAAGCGACAGTAGCGTATAAACGATTCCATCCTCGGCCGCTTTCGGTAACATCGTTGCGACCCATGCTTTTGCTTTATCGTCAAGTTCTAGGATTATGTCCGCTATTTCTTTTTGCATAACCGTAATATTAGCACGATCTAATTTCGTAAGGTCTAACCGACTAAGTTCGGTATTAATTTTCCGAAGAGCCTCTTTATAATATCCGAGCAATATCTCGACGTCGTACTTATACGTAGGTATCGGTATTTCGTTCATTTTCGGCATCTTTATTCACCCGCATTAAAAATCGACGAGTCAACGAATCCGTTTACCGTCTTTTCGTCATTCTCGATGCGTGAAATAATCTCTTGAGCCTTTTCGTCGTCTACCGCATCCTGTCGTTTGATTGCGCTTTGTACGTCAAGCGTAGGCTTTCCACCCGTCCGTAGTTGCATGATTTCCGCTTCTTCTTTGTAATTCTTCGGAATACCGTCTTGCCAATTTATTTTAGGATAGACCGCTTCGAAATCGTAATCTCCGTGCGCAATATCAAGTAATTGACACGTCCAAAGAGCGTCGCGAATCGCTTTGTCATAATGCGTTCTTATGCGATGAACTTTCGATAATATCGGCATGAAGCGCGCTTTAATTGATGCGCTATCAGTATGTGAAGTACCGGTACCGCCCGTATTTTCACCGAGTACCGTTCCGAATAACCACTGAGGCGTTTCGGACATTTGATAAACAAGCCCGAGCAACACTTCGAGCTCCTTAAACGCTGACGTCAATTGTCCGTCCCACGTCATATAGCCCGGAGTTTTATCTTCATTCGTAACCGGAATATAAGCACCGCCTAGTCGAACTTGGTTGTCTCCTCCTCCGTCTAAATCCGGTCCATAAGCTGTCGGGTCGCTATGCTTCCAAAGGATATAATCGATTTGCACGACGCGATCATTAATTGCCGCGAGCAACGACTCTAATTTCTCAAGTCCGCCAACGCCTTCCCAATCGTCATCGATGCTCTTATACGGAATATGGTGAACAAGTAAGTGCGGCACTTCGGTTTCAACGATGTCTTCATCGCGACCGGTCGCCACTCTTTCGCCAATTTTATAAACCTGCAACGGATAGCCCCAACGAGTATCCACTCCGCCTTCGAATTCGATTAAACGGTAGCGTTCGTAAATAATGTAACCGGGAATGTGGCGCTCCACGTTTAAGAAAGGTTTTTCGTCGTTCTTGCCTACGACGTATTCCACGTTTGCAATTCGAACAGCTTTAAACGCCTTCACATTGCCGCGCGAAGTTTCCGGGAATACGCAATCTGCGCCGATGTGTTCGATAATTGGCTCCATTGTAACTCCAGCGGGAATGCTTCCGCCTATCTTGAGGACTTCCGAAAAGTCTTGACGAAAACCATACCGCGTCTTAATCCAAGCGTCGCCACGATAGCCGTTACCAATCGCACTTTCGTGTACCAATTTAACCAAATCGTTTTCTTCGACATATCGATTAACCGCCTTTTGTTGGTCGCTATTATCCGGCAATCCTGATTCAAATCCCGGAGGCTCACCGACAAGTAAGTCGGCCGGCTTTGTTACCAGAATATCCGCTATATTTACCGCGATATATAATTGCGCGAGCTGGTCGGCATGTGGTGTATCCTTTAAGAGCTTAGATGCGCGCTCGTAAACTTCGAACTGCTTGCCTTGAAACAACTTTTTCAAGCGCTTGTATTTCGAAATGCGCTCACGGTCAGCGAGAGGAGGAAACTCCTCGCCGGTTTGAAACGAATTGTACTGGTAAACCGTTTGGTTTTCGTTTAGTTTTTCGATGTCTTTTTTACTGTCTAACCATAGCAAGTGACGCCCCTCCTTTCGCTGTTTAGTCTTTTAATAAGTCGTCTAATTCTTCGAGCTCTTTCGCTAAGTCGTCATTACTACGTGAACTGCTGCCATCTTCCGTAACGGTGATTTGTTTTTCGGTTAATAAGCCGAAACGTCTCATAAAGATATCAATACCCTTAATCGAAGGCTGCGGTCCGCTAATCGTCTTCATTAGTTGCCCATAAACATATGCCCTCTTTTCGCTCAGAAAATCATCGGCAATTGCGTTTTTATATTCGATAAACACCTGGTCTTTTGTTTTCCATTCCCATATTGTCTTTGAAGAAACTCCGATTTCAGCCGCGATATCCTCTTGCTTACGTCTTTCTCCGGACTCTAATAATTCATTTTCGACAAGCAAATACGCTGCCTTGCGTTTCCGTGCGTCAAGTTTCGCCTCAAGCGCTTTTAATCGTTTTGACATTTAATTCGCCTCCTTTTTATAAGTAAGTTGGTTTCTTCGCTATGCGCGATTTCGGTTTGTATATGTTATCAACTGCAATCGCCAAAGCATCTGGCGAGTCATCGTGATCTGCGAAAGGGTATTGCGCCAACTGGTCGAGCAATGTAGTATGTCTATCGTTAAGAATGAGCGTTTTGTTATGGAATAACGGCTCAAGCGATTCGATACGTTGCTCTTTTTTAGAACCTTGATAACTGATGTCGTTTATGCGACATTTATAAATACCAGAGACTCTCGCTTTCTCCTGAAGTTGACGATAGAACTCGTAATAAGCATTAATCGTTTCTACGTTGAACACTTTTACGTTAAACTTCTTAATTTTGTCGACACAAACATCAAGAATAACATGCGCCGGCTCTTTTGATGCGTACTCGTCGAGGACAAAAATTAAGCCGGAAGGCTGATGCTTTCCGACGAGGATGACTGAGTTATAGTCCGACCGCTTATTCTTCCCTAATGCCACGTCCCACGCACCGACGATATATAAATCGCGCATTGGAATCTTTAAATCTTCGTAAACGACGTAAGCCGTTGAATTTTCGTAATAATAATGGTATTTAGCGTAATTTTCGGGAAAGAAAAATTGTTCGTCTTCGCTGAAAGCTAGATTACGATATTCGCTGTTATAGGCCCGCGTCCCCATGTTAACTTTTTCATGCATAAGAGCGCGATAAGACCACCGCCACGGCCACGCCAACTCGATACCGGCATCTAACGCATCTTTATTTGCGTTATAGAATTCGTCAACCTCTTCAATCGAATCAGCCCGTGCATAAAGTTCGCAATATGCGTCCCAAAGTTTCGGATTTGCCGGCTCACTAATTACTGCGCCATGAAACGACGACTTGAAGTCTTTCCGTTTTAATACGTGATTAAGTAGTCCGGTCGCGCTGACCATTGTACCGACAAGCACGATCGCCGTAGCCTTCGATCCAATCGGCACCACAACGGAGTTAAACCAGTGGACCAACTTTTCGCGCGCTTCTTTTGTTCCTTCGTTGTTCATCGACGAAGGGTCGTCAATAATTACGAGGTCAGGCCGTACCGCACCATGACGCTTACCTCGAAGCTGCTTGCCGGATGAAGACGCTTCGACTAACGTATTAGATAGCGTAATAAACGCCTCTTCGTTATCTTTCTCGTTCTGCTGATTGCGTTCGTTTAATAATACTCCGAAATCCTCTCGAAGCTTTGCGTTATACTTAAGTTGTTTATTGATCCATCCGATTAACTTCTTCGATAATGAATCCGTCTCAGATATAATAAGTACGTATTTACGGCGCCTAAACGCTACCTGATGAAGAGGAAATCCGTTCGAAAATACGCCGGACTTACTGTGCCCACGTGCTGCCGCGATAGCGAGTCGTGCATTCCGTTCGACTTCGTTAACATAGTCGCAGTGGTCGAAAAACTCACGATGGATTGGCGAGGTCTTTTCGAGTGGATCATGCGGTGTTCCATCTTCCGCATTTCTAACTACGTTATCTTCGTTTTCAGGATTGCCCTGGTCGCTAAGATATTCGTAATTGAAATAAGCGAAATCAACTTCCGCTCGGTGGACCCGCTTGAGCTTTGTTAATTCCGCTTTGTCGCGCCGAAAGCTATCGATATGATAGTCGCTCGCTTTGTCCGCCTTGATTAGCGCTGCCAGCTTGCGTATGCGTTCCGTTAAGAGTTCGATTCGTTGCACTCTTGCTGGACGGTCTAACCATTCGTCATTTACGTATGCCATATACGCTCCTCCTTTCGTGAAATTTGTATGTATTGCGGACTCAGAGCGCTAGGCATACGCCCCGAGTTCGAAAAATTGTGCGCTAATTACAAACGCCTAAATTTTTGAAATTTGAACCTGGCCTTGGGGGATTTCGAAAATTGTCGAAATAAGTTTTCGGAATATTTTTAATCGTTTTATTTTCGAACTTAATTCTGAATTATATTTAATTGACAGAAAAATAACTACAATTCAATCGGATGTATAACGACGAATAAGTATTCGTACTTTATTACGTAAAATATGATTTTGACGTAATGATCGTATTACCGACCCATTGCCACGCCTGCGTTTGCGCCACATACATAACCGCGCATATAATACGGTTATGCATCTTTTTATACATCGTTGATATGACGCAATTTCCAGCGCTTCGTGCCGGCTGCCTTACGCAATATTTCCCGTCATCATTGCATAAAGACTGACCGGTCTAACTGGCCGGAATGGTCAGCGTAACTAACGCAGCTCGCTAACGGATCACTGGCGCCTGCCCTTGCGTACTCCAGTTCGAAGACACTACCCGTCACAATTCGACATACCCCGTGAGTTTCGGAAGGGCGCGTCCGCCAGGCGAGCGATGCTAATGATTCAGCGGAATATCTGGCGCCTTACTTACGTAGCCTTACCGGCACTGTCTCGAATGACTCCGCGTTTCTTCTTATATATAAGTGCGGCGTATTTATTTGCGTAATGTCATGCGGATTACCTATGCGCTCTGTTGCGCTAGACGATCGGTCTGATACCGTTAGAACGTCCGCGATTATTAACGTAATGTGTATTACGGAAGATTACCGTCCTACATAATACATAGATACAAAACGCTGATTTTTATACGGTTTCACTGCGCCTTCATATCAGAGAAGTCTTACGACTTCAAAACACTGTAGTCCGGCCAAGAACGTTCCGTCCTACTGCCCTATATATTGCATTATCTTTTTTGCTGATGGCGACGAATGAGTGTTAGCGAATGAAGGCGCAAGGTCTTTGTCTGATAAAGAGGGACGAATTAAGCAAAAACAGGCTCCAACCGTTGAGGCTGTAAGGCTGAAGCCACTTTTTCGTTGCACCCTAAAAGCAGTGTATTTCGTCGATATTGCACCCTAAAAGCAGTGTATTTTTAAGCGAACAATACTTTAATCGCCTTTAACGACTCGGCACTCCCAGCAAACACAACGCGAGGATTAACGATAATTCTCCGTTGCCTCTTATCGTTCACATTCTGCGGTAACCAAAAAACGGGCTGGCCGTCGATCTTCACCGACTCAAGCGCCCGCTTTAATTTATACGTATCTTTATAATTCAATAGCGCCGCTAAGTTTTCGAGGTTCATCGGATGGATGTCGTCGTCATTCGGTTCCTGCGGATTAAAGCAGACGACGTTTGTATCGAAGTTCAAGAACGGCAGGACTGCGTATATAAGCGCCAGTTGAGCCGTTGCCCTTCCCGTATACTTTGCGTAAAGGTCGCGCACAGTTTTACGGAATAGCCGCGTGTGCCTGTATTCGTTCAAACGGTAGCCGGTTTCTTTAATCGGACCGCGATAGAATACGCCAGGATTAACGTATAATTCATCGCCAACCTCTTGCAGAATATCTTCGACGATCAGCTTACGGTAAAATTCACCGAATTTATTACGGCTGATTCCAACTAACTTTTCCAGCGCTTTTTTAACGATAGCGGCTCCGTTATCATGCTGCAGTCGTCCGGTGCGATAACCGGTATATGTGCCGACAAACATAAGACGTGCCAAGTCCGCCTGCGTTAGCGACGGGTATAACTCGAGCATCGTTTTGCAACTTTCGAAAAACGCAAATACGAACTTACCGTTTTCAATTTCGTGCTCCGTCATTTCGTCGATTGCCTGAAGCGCTTCGTGCTGTGCTTCCGTTGTATTAACGACTAACTCTAGCCGGTGCGAATGATCGTTACCTTCGCTATCGTAGACTCTTCCGTCAATAACTACGGCGTTTTCTTTTACCGCCATGAACCCTCGCTTTTGTTTCGGTGTTAGCCGTTGCCATGCAAGTTGCTCCCCTCTCCTATCGCTCAACTTCTCGTCCTCCTAGCAAACTTTCGATAAATAAGTTGTGGTCGATTATTCTGCGCATCTTCTCGATGTCTTCGTTAGCTACCGCGATATACTCGCAGTTGTGGCATACGTGTTGCGGTACTGTTGTAACTTTTTCAATTTCGCCACGGTGCTCTAAATAATAATCGTCATACTTAAACTCCATCATTTCGTTACATTGACCGCAAATATATCGTTTTACATTTTCCATAATCCCATCTCCTTTTCGCAAATAAAAAAGCCCGCATAAGCGAGCGTTGTGGATACATAATTGATTCGGAATCAGTCATAACTCAAATTGTTTTGTGTTTCTCCAAACCACAACATATGGAAATCTTGGGTTCGATTCGATAAAATTTGTTTTTTGAAATGGATGTTTAAAGGATTCTTTTCTAACGAACTTTTTTAAATTAGGCATTAAATGAGGATGTGTGTTTTCCCACACTTCCCATTCTTGGTCTACTTGGTTTAAATACCATTCCATCCCTCTTTCTAAGATATTTCCAATGTTAAAACACGTTTCGATTTTAATGATTTTCATACGGTGTGTAGTTACACGATAAGCAGGTAATATTGACGGCTTACCAACTTCACCATTCCATATATTGAAATACAGTAACCTCATTCCCTCACTCCCTTAGTACACAATTTAGGTTGGAATATGAACTAATCTCCATAAACTGCTTTATCAGCTATGACCTCATATTTAATGGCTATTTCGTTGCAAGAAGTATCTCCAAATGGTGTACTTGCAATTTCTTTTAATGCTCTTTCATACCGTTCAACCTTGATTCTAAGGCTTACAAGTTCCTCACATTTATCACACAAAGCATCGTCTTCATTTTGTACAAAAATCATTGTTTGACAGCAATTACATTCAGTTTGTTTCCACATTATCTTACCTCCGTTTACGACAGATTTTCTGTCTTATAAGACATAGATACGAAGAGGCAAAATTTATACGATTTAACCCCTTCATAATATATAGATAACTAATACCGCATTTTATACGGTCAAAAAGTTCCTCTCACTATATAGGCCGTAAAAAGGCGAAAAATATACGGTCGAGCCTATAAATCTGTTAAACTTTTTGTAAAAACCGGCTGCACCCTCGTAAATTCCACATACTTTCTCTTTCGTTCCTTATTCCGCGATTTTGCCTCTTTATCTACGATACTACTTTCGCGATCACTTCGAACTCTGCGCGCCGGCTGTGCGTGGCAACGTCCGTCTGCACCAACCGAGCCCGCAATAGCGAGCGGAACTTCTATATTAGGGTTATCGTTTTTGCGGACGTGCTTACCTTCTTGTCTACGCGATAATTGTTCGTCGCTCATTATCGGATACTCGTTATTCCGCACCTTCATCCGATCGGTATCCGTCAGCTCCTCGTACAAACACAAATCCGCCAGCCTCTCAAGCGCCACGCTATCCGGCCACTCACCCGTCGCAGCCCGATACCCTTCCGTCAATTCCTCGATTTTGCCCAGGCGAACCTCACGCGGCATTTCGCCCCGTTTAGTCGCCAGTTGTATTTGCGTTATTGCTTCGTGTAGTTGCGTCTTATAGTCGGCCATCTTGTTGTTTCCTCCATTCGTCTACTATCTCGTCTTGCCAATCGAAGTCAAACGTACTGATTTCACGCCCATTCCACACGACTTCATCACCAGCACCAAGCGTTAACTCATTCCAGCGGTAAGGGCCGTATTTATAAACCGCTGAAGCTTCTCGATGTCCGTCGCACGCATCGTTTCCGTTGCTAAAGAAGAACGATGTTACGTCTTTTAGTCCGTGCCAGCTCGGTATGTGCGGATACAAGTTTTCACGGACCAGTGTATCAGTAAAATCGTCTACCAACTCGTCTAACTGCGTTAACCCATCACCCCATTTGTCCGTTGACTTACCGTCCTTGTCGTATCCAATGTCCGTTACTTTTGCGAAGTATGCAGGCGTCTGTCCCTCGAGGAACTTCGCATTAAAATCTGTAATGTCACCGTAATCGGTGCGACGAAAGTTGCTGCCCCATTTTTTCGTAGTGGGTTCGATCATCCGAGCGTTTGGCGTAGCCTTTCGAATGACAATGATTTGTGTTTCAATGGTCGTACCTACATGCGCAAAGGTTTCGCCCGGCAAGAAAATCGTGGCGACCTGCCAGCACGTCTCGTACATATATTGACGAAGTTTTGCTGCGTAATTGGCATACGAAATGCCTTTCGGAAGCACAAACGCAATATATCCGCCAGGCTTTACCGCTTTTATGGCGAGTTCAATAAACGCGACCTCTGACTTGCCTTTTCGCTTCCCCTTGGACGCCTTGCCTAATGACGCCCAATCTTCGCCAATATCGTCAAACTCTACGATGACACCATACGGAGGATTTCCGATAACTAAATCGTAATAATTGCGCCTATCATGTACTAGCGCATTCCCTTCGATGATCTCTGCGTTAGGGTAAAGAATCGACGTAACCTTTGCCGAGGTCTTGTCGAGTTCTAACGCTGTTATTTCCGCGCTTGCCGGCGCATGTTCGAGAAATACACCGGAGCCAACCGATGGTTCTAACACTTTCGCATTTTCAGGTAATCTTGGCGTTAAAACTTGCCATATAAATTTCGCAACATGAGTCGGAGTGAAGAACGCTCCACCACTGAATGCGTTCGGCAATAGTCCGCCTGCCGACGTGTAGTTTTGCCGTAAGAATTCGACGTCAGCCTCGGTAATCTCTTCGAGCGGTTTAGCGATAATTTCCATTGACTTAACGTTGCCTTCCCAACGTTTACGATCCGCTTTTCCTATCTTAATCGTCCCCTTTCGTCGGCAAAGTGTACCCTTCGCCATGTCTCGCCCAGTAGTAATAAATCTCCGCTATACTATCAATCGCCCGATCAAGCGCCTCGCTGACGTTCTTTTGCGCAATGCCCATCCGCTTGCCCGCCTCTTCTTGCGTCAAGTCCTCCTCGTAAACCAGGCGCAAAGCTTGCCGCTGCCTATCAGTCAAGCCCGCGCGTTCGATTGCCGTCGCTAAGTCGACCAATAGGACGGTCGCGTCGTAATCACCGTTATACTGACGGTTTACTAAGGCGTGGTAATCACTGAGTAGGATGCGGAGGTTAGACGGATTGTCTAGCGCTGGATATTTCGCATCGAGTGAACGTTCTTTCGCGTTAGTGTCGATTTTTACTGCTCCGATAGTAATTCGCCCCTTTCGTTATTTAGTAAAGTGTCCGATGATAATTCCGATCAGAATACCTACAAGCAAAGCATATCCGGCATTGCCTAAAAAATTATCAGGTGTTTTCACTAATTCGCCCCTTCAGTCTAATTTCGTATTAATTCGACTAAATAATCGAACTTGATAATTTCGTTACTATTGCGTTATAATATCGACAACGAACGTCGCTTGTGACGTTAAATAAACTGAGGTGATAAGCGTGAACCAACCGTCTAAAGAAACGAAAAAGTTATTGTTAGAGTTAATGAGGATAACATCCTTGCCGAAAATCCTGAAAGAGCAAAAGGAGGCGGAAAAATGCCATTCGAACCGTTAAGTTTCGCCAGCCGTGGCGGAAATTCCCTAACAATTGATAAATTGCGCCGCATCCGTTTGTCATCGTCGGCACTAAAGAGCCTTGCGCTAACCAATTTTACTCCCGTCATTGTCAGTGTTGATACCGAAAACAAGCGTATCGGAGTCGTTAAACAAGACCTTGCGAAAATTCCTAACGCGTCAACCGTTCGTCCGGACAAGCGAGGCTATCTCGGCATTGCTGCCGGAAAGATGGTCGTTGATAAATTAGCGCTAACCGACGCCGACCTGCCGGCGAAATTTACATATGTCGGAAAGATTGACGCTGGAACAGTGTTTTGGCACGCGTTCGAACTAGCGAAAGACTAACGGGGGTGATTGCCTACTTCATCCCGTTTATTTCCTCCATAATTTCATCAACGCGTCGCTTTAAATCGTCAACCGTTCCGTCATTTACCACGGTATAATCAACGTCAAACCCATCGATCGCCAGCTCCGTTTCATGCGCCAAGTCAGCCTCGGTAAAATCATCACCGGCTGCAGTGGCGCGAGCAATCCGCAATTCATCCGGAGCCGTTACGCGGATAATCGTAAAACCGTTGGCTCGAGCCCATTCATATTCGTTAGGCTGGCGCAGATCCGTTATCACGACGCCAATGCGCTCAGACCCCACACTAACGCGAAAGTCAATCTTTCCATTTACCGCGCGCTCGGCGTGCTTAATCCATACGTCTTCATCAATCTGTCGCATTATCTGCCCGAAAGACTGGTAGAGCGCTCGTGGTTTTGAAAACTCGGAAATCCACGGAAATACTGCGTGCGCATTTCGTTTTAATGCGTCACCAAACGCCACTCTATCGAATCCGTGGCGAATGTATAAGTGATTGGCCAATTCGTCTTTACCTGCGCGAAGCTTGCCGGTTAGGGCCAGTTTTACTACCGATACTTCGCGGTTAACATTTAGCGTATGTTTCATCGGCGTTTCCCTCCGTTTAATGATTGCGTAAATACTTTTACTAGTTCTTCTACGCTAGGCTTTCCGACAAAGCTTACGTCTAAATTCGTTATACCGTCATGTGAAAAGGAAATATAACACTCGGTAATTGTAGGCGGATCGATTTTAACTTGTTTCCTAGTTAGCGACTGTGTCCGTTCATCTAATTCACGAATGCCCTCCGAATTTTTCTCCGTCTGCTCAGCGAAAGTCTCAACGTTGCGCTGCGTGTCTCGTAACTGCAACTCCAGCGAAGTTACACGGCGGGCAAGGTTCGCGAGCATATCGATAACCTGCGGACTTGCTTGCGATTCATCGACGGTTTCTAGCGGTTCAAGTACGCGATACTCTCCAGTGAATACATGAGGATAGTAATCTAATCCTTCGCCTATATTTACGGAAATGCCGTTGCCTATGGCGAACTCCACTTTGCCGATTTTACCGTTATTCTCTCGCGGAAATGTTGAGTCGTTCGTGATAACGATGAGATCGCCGACATTCGCTTTCCGATCTACCTCAACGTAATTTCCTCCGTCAAAAACGTGCGTATTCGCCATTAATACAACGCCTCCAATGCGGGTTTAGTTTGGTCGTCCTTTTCGCGCAAAAATTCAAAATCATTATCGCGCAACACCTGATACAGCACTTTTGCGACACGATTGACGAGCTCCTCTTCGTAATCGTCGAAGCCAGCCTCATACATAATGGCGTGGGTCATTTCGTGGACCAAGACGCCATGTTGCCGATTTTCGCAAAGGCCATCCGCTACTTTTATCGTATTATCTCCGTATTGGCACAAGCCCCAGTTGCCGGTCACTGCGACCACTTGCGGAGATACTTCGACTGTATAATCGTTGCCGGCTACTCGGATTACTTTTCCGTGAATTTCTCTCATTTAATTCGCCTCCAATTTCGTTTGACTCGCGTCATTTTTAGCGTTAAAATAAAGTTATTAAATCAAAGGAGCGTGCCCACTATGAAGTGTTCCGTAATGTACAGTAAAAAGGACGATGTTTACGCTGTTAAAATCGATGACCCGTTCGCCGACCCCGTTTATGTTGACGCATCTAAATTCAGCGAATTCCTCCGTAAGCACGGGCACGGCGTTGATGGCTCGATTCCGTTATCCGGTATGATTCACGTATATAAGGACGAATTGGCTTGCGTGTTAGAATAGCGCATGCTTTTATTTGTCGAAGAACTGAGACGTCCAAGGCTCGACTTCAACTACAGATTTCTTTAGCGCCTCTGCTAAACCAGCGATCTCGGCTTGCGCTCCCTTACCGGGCTTTCTTTTTGCGTAGAATTCGAGCAAGGCCCGCAAGTTCGTAGTCATAACGAGATTGCACGCGGCAGCATTCGGAAGGACTGCACGGGCATCTTCTGCTGGGATTCCGAGTTTACGTAATTCATCGTAAATATTCTGAATATCAAGCATTAAATCCGAGAACTTAACGTTAGCTTCGGAGTCAAAAAATTTGTTGATTGATTCGGGAGTGACATAATTAAATCCGCCTGACCGATCACCACTTCCGAACTTGACGTAACGCTGGCTCTGAACACTATAGGAGAATCCGACGCGATGCCTTGTTAATTGCGCCAACAACGTCCGACTTACGCCTTCAATCGCAAAGGTGAACGACAGATGTTCAAGCGTCGACGTGTGACCAGAGCGGACTATCATACGGAACAATCGGTCAGCCTCCGAGCCTCCTTTGCCGTCTGTCGCTTTATTTCCGAAGTATTTCTCACCTTCATTGGAGACGATTTCTGACGGCTCGCATGGAGAGTAGCATGTACGGATGGCTGTTAATGCGATAGCCTTCCCGCTTGTAAAGGGCATTGCGAATTCCAACTCCGCTTTCAATTTCTCAACAAATTTACGAGATAACTGCGCGTGTGCCATTAGTTCAACGTTCAATTACTCCGCCTCCTTAACTTCGTAACCTTCTTTATCGCTTTTACCGTCCTGCCTTGCGTGGTTCTCTGCATTCTTTTCCATATACAGGCGATGAACGTCGTCCGCAGTTAATCCTACTCTAAGCGATAGGCTCGGTAGGAAATGCCACATGTCAATGACTTCGCCCTGTAAGCGCGCTAACCTTTCCTCGTCAATCCCTTGCGGATTCTTCCACCATTTCCAATCAACCTCGCGGCGGATCTCGTCAATCTCGCTTTCCATTGCAATAGTGGTCCAGATAACCCATTCGCTTAATGATTTCTCGATACCACGTTCCGCAACTATTCTGTCATCTAAATTCGCCTGCATTTCGAATATTGCGTCGAGTTTATCCTTGTTCATCCGTTCGTCCTCCCTTAATTGCTTTTCGTTGAGCTCCGCCAGATTACACAACACCGAAAACTTGTCGCACATCAGCCGGCGGATCATGTAGATCATGCGGTAACTCATTTACGGTACCTCTTATTGAAATTCCAATTTATGAAGTTGATAATGACGTACCCTATCGTTAAGCTTACGTCTAAACACGAGTGTTCTGGATTTCCGCGTCTAGCGCCGTTCGTGTGAAAGTTAATCCTCGGTTTATTACCGTTCTCCTTCCACGCTTTTCGATAGTTGTATACATGAAAGCTATAATCGCCAAACCACTTATTGACATAGGTTCTCACTACTTCGCCTCCACAAATTCGATATTTTTAACGTTCTCAACCGGCTTAATCAACGCCTCGATGGTCCGCTCTACGCTTTCACTCGCTTTATCAAACGCCTGCCTATCGCGTTTAATATCGTCAATCGCGCCAGTGCGTGCCTTGCCGTACATCGCCTGGAGCTCGCCTTCGCTTATGTTTTTGCGTAACAGTCCGATGTCCTTCGATAGCTTCGCCTTATCAAACGGAAGGCTGACGCTGATTATCTTAGGCTGCGGAAATTTGACCGTAACCGTGTTGCCGTGCGTTGTGACGATGATATCGCTTGTATCGACGCCTAGTTTAAACGTGCCGGTTGCCGCCAGCTTATACGTTTTGTCGCCGTACCATTTTGCGTCCTTATACTCGATCGTTTTCGCTACCTTGCCTGTTAGGCCGACGATTTCGGACTTCGTTGATAGCGCGTTAATGACCGCTTGCTTGTCGACATAATGTGGCGCTTCGATTGGCGTGACCTTTTCGGTATGATCAGCGACTTTATATGCGTAAACATTGAACGCTATTGACGTTGCAAGTGTGAGCGCTGCGACTGTCGTAACTTTGTGCTTCATGATGTTCACTCCTTTTTACGTGATTGACTTCGGGTATTAGCGAATCCATTTGGTAATCCGTGGGCATTAAAGCGGAAACTCGGCTGCTTTACGGTTGGACCTCCGCATTCTTTGCACGTTGTTATTTCGGTTCCCATCGGTACTAATTCGTCTTTATTTTCGTTACATTTAGCGCAGTGAAAAGTATAGAACGGCATTAGCGCGCCTCCAATATTTTAAGTTCGTTTTCCATCTCCGTTAATCTGCCGAAACGATATCCTTCGATGAGAACGTTTTTCTCGTGATCCGTTAACTTGCGCTGCCACTTCGTTTCTAAATACGTAATGACCTCCTGATAGAACGGGGATTCATATTCGAAAGGCTGTCGCATTTACTCCGCCTCCAATGTTTTAATAAACTTGCCGAACTCGTTAAATTGAAGTAATCCCGTTTCAATAGCGTGGTGTGAATTCTCAATCCGTGTAGACCATTCAAGATTATCAACGCGATTATCTTTCCTGTTTCCGTTTTTATGGTTTACTTCAGGCTTATTTAAAGGATTGGGTATGAAAGTTTCAGCGACTAAACGATGTACCAATTTTCCGTAAGACTTACCATCCTTACGAAGAATCACTCGTTCGTATCGTGAATAACATGGTTTCATTACTTTTCCTTTCAACACTCTACCTCGTGCACCTAATCTCGAAACAGAACGAACTTGACCGTCAGCGCTTACCTGGTAACGTTCAAAATCTTTTATCGTTTTCCAATTGTTGTCCTCCATGACTTCCTCCTTCGCAATTTATTCGGAATACGACGTAACTCATTTTGAGTTTGTGAATTAGCAATCCCAATCTGGCATATCAAAAACATTTCCTATTACCTCTGTACTTATTAATGCTTCACCATCAACAGATTCTAAAAAGTAATAACCTTTTTCGGGAGCATAAACAACAAATGAGCAGTGTTCTTGCACCCACTTAACCTCACCTAGACCAAACTCATCTTTAAGGACATCACCTTCAAAAATTTCCTTGCCATTCTTATCCTTTAAACCTGTGTATTGCATATAAATACTTGCTGGATTCGGTTGTGTTGTACATGGTAGATGTAATCTGTCCATTTCAAACATTTTTTGAATGTCTAAAGCGTACATTCTGAATTTTAATTCCCTCATAATTCAATACCTGCCTTTTTAGCAAAACTTTGAGTAGAATATTTGTCATATTTCTTCATAACTTCTTTGTACTTTATTAGCTCTTCGGCTAAGGAGTGCGATAATTCCAATGCTCGCCTTAACTCCTCTACCTTTAATTGTGCAATAGATTTAAGAGTTTTTATTTCACCTTCCAGTTGTTTAATACGGTTGAAATCTTTCCGTTCTTGTGTTGTTCGGTTTCTCCTAATGGTTTCATTCTCAAATTGAAGGTGTTGGACTTCTTCAATTAACCAATCTAGTTCTTTTTTATCTACATGGACAATTTCAAAATCTCCATAATCCTCAATATAAGCACCTTCATAGCGTTTTCTCACTTCTTGAATATCCATTTTCACCGTTCCTTTCTATCTTTCTCATACTCCATGCCCAGCCAAAAAATCACCATTGCTACAACCATCCCTACAATGAATGTAAGTAATGTTTCAATATCCATTTTCACAAACTCCTTATGTCGCAATTTCTGTCTAGTACGACTCTAATAATTTCACTGTGTCCTTAACTGCATCTGCGTGATTACTGAACCATCCGCGATAATTTGTTTCAAGTTTATGGAACGTGGCGCGCTGCCCTTCGAAGTGTTTCATGTAAACTTCAAACGGAGTCAGTCCGCCATAACGTTTTAACCTTGGATCGTCAATCTGTAACAGCGAGCCAGTCGTTACTACTTTGCATGAATCAGTTACTCGTGTGTAAATCGTTTGTAGCTCGCCAAGACTAATCGACTGAGCTTCGTCTAATATAATGTAGGCATTTTCGTAAGTTACGCCACGCTCAAACGTAGGAGTGATAGCGAATGCTTTTTCAATGCCGGACCATAATTCGAACGTTCCAGGCTTTACGTATTCGAGCGCCTTGACAAACGGCTGCATGAACGGCTTTGTCTTATCCTTGTCGTCACCTGGTAGGAATCCGATATCTTTTCCTACCACTTGCGGATTTCGAATGTAGATAATCTTATCGTATTCTTCGTTTTCCACCGCATATGCTCCGGCTAGGACAGCAAGGACCGTTTTACCAGTACCGGCAGGACTTTCGCAAAATACTCCTTGCACTAGTTCGGGCGACATCCATAACGATTGCATGTATGCGTATTGATGACGGTCTGCTAATACGTTGAAGCCACGTTCCTCTAACCATTTCCAGCGAATGTCTCCGTATTTGTTAGACATCTTGCACCTCCGATTAAAATTTCGGGCGATAACCGCGTTGGATTACCGCCCTTCTACCTTATAATAAGGATGAGTTTAGACTTTCGCGCAGTTGTTACGAAATTATTCTATCTGATAGGACAAACTCCGCCCTCACAACCGTCCATTCCTTCTAGGTCGCTGTCCTCTCCGGTTTCATAGCGCTGCAGAATGGCCGGATCAAACTCCGTTAATTTGGCCGCCATTTCTTCGTATTGCTCTTTCGTAATGGATTCGTATGGTGCGAGCTGATAAGAACCGCCATCATAAGCGAGGAAACTAACTGCAGTAAATTCGTCCCATCCGTCCCAAACGATTTGCTCCGCCTCTGCCCACTCTTCCGGTCTAACATGAATCGTATTAGACGAATTGTGCTCGGTATAGTGACGCTGGAATCGGAAGTACGTATCGAATTGCTCTCGAGCAGTTACGTCGTCCTTTGTTACGCTGGCTCCACTTGCGATAGGGAAATCGATGACGAGCGTTCTTGCATTAGCCATACGTTCTTCATGCGTTTCTCCAGGCGTTCCCACTTCCGGATTAACTGCCCAGCCAATACTTTGCACCGCTTTTGCTAACGGATCGGCAGCGTTAATACGGATTCTGCGAATATAATACGGTGAATGTGACCAATGAAGTCCGCTCGATACTCCGCCGGCCACCTGCGAAATAGTGCCCTCCGGCTTAACTGTCGTGACCAATAACGGACTGCTGACACGCATTTCTTTCGCATATTCGTCCGCCTCATCACGCGCAATTTGCCCGAGCATAGCGAGTAAGTGCGCCTCTTCTTGCTCCGTATAATCAATCATAGCCATTGCGTCCTTTACGCCTGTTAGCGATGTGCCGAGTAGTCGGTCACGTTGTTGGACCGCGTTCCAGTGCGGAATTTCAAGCTCCGCCAAAGTCATACGAAGGCCGGCGCGTGCTGAACGACGTTGAGCGTCGAGCAAGCCAGTCACATCGATGTAATATTCGCCGTCTATTTCGCTGACAAACTCTACCATGTTGACGGTAGTTAAGTTACATACGCCATATGAGTCTAGTAAGATTTCCATTTGTTGCTCCGTTTTCACGAAGGTTCGGACTGTCGCATAGCTTTCGCTCCGAATCGCTCAGTCTCTCACGCTGGCATTACCCTTGCGCCCTGTTACCGTCGTCTTAACGTTACGGCTCCAAGTCAATCAGATTCGGTTTTTAACGTGAGCCAAAATCAATTAGAACTAGCACACGGGTTTAATCCTTCCGCATTTGGTCTGCGTCTTCTTGCTTCTTCAAGATTGATAAATCCAGGCTCACCTTCCGCTTGCATCATCGTAAATATCAGGTTTAATAGTCCGCGAGACGGCTGCTCGGTAAACGCGACGGAGTTGTTCGACATACGACGATGATGAAGTGGGCGTACATTTGCATCAAATAGCGTCATACCTTCGAGCCATTGCGCAACATCCGTCAAGCCGACCGCCTTAACCTTCTCTATAACCGCTCGGTGTTTTGCTTCGTCCCATAGTCCGTTAATTCCGTACTTGGCGAATATAGATTCGTAATCGTCGGCATCCATAAGGAATATTTCCGCTGTCCTTCTTACTCCACCAACCACGACATTATTTCCGATAAGATTGCCGATATCGAGAATGTGAATCGGACGTACTTTTCGATAGCCCTTGTCTTGGTATAGACCAGTTGCTTCGTCAGCTAAAAAGCCGTGCACTTCGAGTGGTGCTAATGAAGGATCAATTTCATTACGCAGCACTTTCGTTATGCCATCGAACATTTCGCGTAATGGTTCGTGTCCTGACGCAGTTCCCCCGAACGTATTTAAGCGAGCGCCCTTCGGACGAATATAATCGTAGTAAATCGATATAGATTTAATTGCTTCGTACTGATGCTCGGTAAGTAACCGGAAGAATGTCCGTAATGATTCGACCCAGCCTTCTTTACTATCGCCAACGTGGATGACCGCCTTTGTACCTTCGTCAATAATGTGTAGCGAAGTATTCGGCTCTTTAGTTAGCGGATAACGCTGCGTATATAACTCGTGTTTTACGGCAACATCGGTTCTGATCGGCGGTAGGTTTGCCGCAAACTCTTTCGTGCTCTTAAATCCGACGCCAGTGCCAACGAGCAACAAGTAGAACAAGTCGCCCAAATCGTCCCAGCTCCGAATATTAACGAAACTGCAGTTAAAATTCGCTAACGGATATTTGTCGGCCACTCCGTTTTCAGCTCCGCCCACCCAAAGCGTTCGGCCCGATAAGAACTGGCGCAAGTTAAACATGCTATCGAATAACTCTTCGGCCTCTTCGCGATATTTCTCGTAATCTATCGGAAAACCAATCTTCTTTAAATGTTTAACGCCAAGCCCTACGTTATACTCAGTCGCACGCCTAACCGTTTCTTTCCATGTCTCCCTGCGCTTCTTTTCTGGTAAAAACCGAGAATAAGTTCTGTAATAAACGAACTGACCTAGCGCGTTCATATGCGCAGGAAAGTCCGGGTATTGCTCGATAAATTCATTCGTTAATAATTTCGTCATTCAATCCGCTCCATTTCGTCTAATATTCCGTGATACCCCTTCATTAGCTTGCGCCGCTCGACCATAAGCTCGTCGTAACGTTCCGCCACCCTTTTTAAATCGCGTTCGTTTTCGACGAGCTCACGTTGAATGTCGTCTAGCAGTTTGCGGTATGTTTCTTCGGCGGTCATGTTTTAATCAGTCCTTCGCGAATCAGATACGCAAGCCCAATCCCGGCTGCATCACTTTCGTCCGGTGTTGCAAATTCGCCAGTGTAACAGGTATAGTTTCTAACGGCCTCGGCCACCTCTTCTTTTTCAGCCTTACCACTTCCGCAAACGATCAGCTTTACTTTAGAAGGCGAAGGTCCGAGCGACGTTTTCTTTCGTCCGCCTTTCGTTTCCTCCGTCCATTTCACGAAACTAAGTCCGAATTTATCCATTGCGCGTTCTATACCGGACCATGCAGCAAAGACCGGATAGTTTTGCGTTGATGACTGACCGTTAAAGTCTTCACGGATACAAACGTCAAATCCGTTCTTGCCGATGTGTTCAGCGATAAATAAGGTCGCCCATGATTCGACGATGTCGGCACGTAGTCCATGCGATTGCGTTTTCGAGTCGGTTTTTACGTGTGATAGCGCAGTAATTCGTGGCTTGCCATTCTTAACTTCGATGATGGCGACTCCTGGTAAAGATAGCGAGGTGTCCCAACTAAGCACCCGCATTTTCACGTACCTCGCGTATAAACTCAAACGCTTCATAATATCCGTCCTTTTTCCATTGCGGAAGCCCTGACCGTTGGGCACGTTTAACTTGCGCCTTGAGTATTTCGAATTCCTCATCGCTTAGACTCTGCGCACAGCTACGCTTAAAGTTATTGAAACGGAATGTCTCAAGGTCGAGCGCTGGCGAAGTTCTATCCGCAACACATTTCGTCACATACGCAAACTTGTCGAGAATTTCCGTTTTCATCTCATCGGTAATCTCAACGCCAAACACTCGGAAGTCAGGCGCCTTTTCATGCTCCTCATCCGACATAAACCACGCCTTAATCGAGCAGTTAATGTAGACGATGAGATATCCGTCGAGAGGTCCGTACATTAAATCGTAACAAGTAACCTGTTTGACGTGATCTTCTTTTGGTCCTTTCATGCGTTGGAATCCCGTCTCGCTATACGACGTCTGCTTCGATTTGATTTCGAGTCCGATGCGTTTAATTTCGCCAGTTTCTTCGTCGACGTACTCAAGTAGTCCGTCCGAAGTTCCAAACAGGCTGAAACGCTGTCCGTTATGCTCGATAAATCGTTGAGTCTTTACGAAATCTTCGAAGAACGGAGCGCCTTCTTCTGTCCTGGCGATTTTAAACGGAACTTTTTCTCCGGTAAACTTTTCGTAGTGCCTTTCCGCAAGCAATAATTCACGCTGCAACCAATCGCCCACTACCGTTCCCCGTGCCGTATATCTGCGTTGCCAAGGCTTTACCACGTCCTCATCGCGAGGCATCTTAAGAGCTTTAACGTACAGCTCTCGGTCAGAGGATCCGGCTGAGCTTGGCGAAAAGTACGGTGCCGACTTGAAATCAATCGGCTTATACTTTCGCATCTCCTTCGCATAGGCCTCGTGTAGCGCGATATCTAACTTCGTATCGTAAGGCTCTCGGAAGGAATGCCACGTATTTAAGAAATTCGTAAACTGTTGCGCGATTTCGTTTATATTCGTCAATTATTCGTCCCCCTCTTTTTCTTCCGCATTAATCAAGTACACCTTCGGCTGATCCGGCTCCGGCGTCAGCAATAACCGCCACACGAACGCAAGCAACGTAATCGCCGCCGCTTGTATCAGCGTTAACTCTACGCCTGGCATAGCGACCGGTACGCAAAAGTACACAATCGCCATGACTAGCGCGAAATTTACGGCTATCATTCGGGCACCAACTCATACTTAAATAGTCCTTCGCGATAAGTTCCGTCAACTAATCGTATTACTCCCGCCTTATGAAGCGCTTCAGCAGAGCGAACCCGTACATAATCGATAATGGCTCCGTTCATATCACCTATCCAAGCGCGAAAGCCTGCGCCTTCATTCGTCCAAAGAAATACGCCGTCTTCTTTCAGTGCGGATATAATTTCGGATTGATATTTCGACAGTTTTACCGTTTTCATCAGCGCACCACCTTTGCGTATTCAATTGCGTCAATGATTTCTTCCGTTGGTCGCAAACCGACTAGGCGATGGACTTCGAGGCCGTTGCGTTCAAAAATTAATACCGGAACTGATGTTAGGCCGTATTGATCGATGACTTCCGGGCGCTCGGTGATGTCGATGTTTTCGAGCGTTGCTCCTGCACTGAATAGGTCGATGTCGCCGATGTAATTTGCTAGGGCTGCGCAAGGTGTGCATCCAGGTTTTGAAAACTTCTTAATTGTGATAATCATTAGTTAGCCTCCTTATATTCAAGACCGCCAAATTTATAGAACATAGACGGTATTTCTAGATTAATAACTGTTTCTTTAAACTCAGGTCTAAACCGCTTAACCAAGTCACGCGAGAAGTAAAGGTAGTAGAATTGCCGGCCATCCTTCTTTCTGTCGATCCGTTTTCTTGGCGCTATACCATAGAGACTTTCAATTTTATTAATTAACAAGTCCGTCTGATTCTCGTTCAGCATGTTGGAGTAGAGGTGCATAATGTGTTTGTTTTTATGCCAACTGCCGTCATCAAGAAACCACAAAGCTAAATCGAATTCATCTAAATCGTTAATTACTTCTTCTATGCTTGCGTTAGAAACTTCAGTCAACCTCTCGTGTACTCTAGTCGCGAATTTGTATATGGTTTTCTTACCGCCATAACCCGATTTCTGTGTCTTGAAGTCTGTATGAGTAATCCCTTCCATAAAACACATCATTTGTTTTACTTTTAGTACATCGATATCGGTTGATGTAAATAAAGCACTTGAGTTTCTATGCGTGTGAATAAGTGTTCCATCACCGAGTTTAGCATTCTTACCGACTCGACTAAACTTCCCCATAAAATTCCTCCTCGCTTACTTTTTCAAGCCATCTTTTTGGATTTATTTCTAGGTCACAGCGTACTGGGCAACGTAGGTTCACAGCTTGCTCCATCGTGCGTCTAATCTCGTCTAAACCATCGCGTGTAATGTCACGAGGACAATCAAGGATTAATTCGTCATGGCACTGGAGCAGAATATATGCTTCGTACTTTGGAATGATTGGTTGCAAGTCGACGATCGCCTTCTTTAATATCGAGCCAGCACTCGCTTGTATCGGAAAATTCCCGGCCTGCCTTTGAGCGCCAAATACTCGGAAACGTTCTTTCGACTTAACCTCGTTATGCAAGCGTCGTTTCCGTCCGAATATATCAGTAACGAAACCTTGCTTCATTACTTTCGCATGCTGTTCGTCCATGTAGCGTTTGATTCCTGGATAACCTTTGAAATAGTCGTCGATAATCTTTTGCGCTTCATTCTTCGAAATCTCTAACGTATCAGCAAGTTTGCCCGCGCCCATACCATAGACGATCCCGAAGTTTACTATCTTCGCTTGTTTCCGGTATTTCTGATGCGGACTACCGTCGACGTCCTTATTCGCTTCAATTTCTTCGTAAGTGTATCCGCTAATCAAAGCCGCCGTAGTCGAGTGAATGTCCTGACCTTTTTCGAACGCTTCAATCAGTATCGTTTCGTTAGCCATATGCGCAAGTACACGCAGTTCAATTTGCGAATAGTCAATCGAAACTAGAATGCGGTCAGGTCCGGTCGCTAAGAATAAGTGACGAATCTCCGGACGTTTAGCCGGTATCTGCTGCGTGTTTGGATCCTTGCAAGTGAACCGTCCAGTCGCTGCCCCGTAAGTGTTGTGCCAAGGGTGAATTTTACCGTCAAATTTAACATCCTTCGGTAACTTTTGCGTAAAGGACGATCGTAGCTTTCCGATTTCCTTATATTCGAGCAGTAACGGAATAACCGGATGCTCGCGTTTTAACTTCTTCATAAAACGGCTGTTCGTCGAACCTTTTCCGTGGTCCGTCAGCTTCAAGTCACCGAATAGTTTCTTGCTAAGCTGCGCCGGTGAATTTAGGTTGATTTCTTCGCCAAACAACTCGATTATCTTCCGGTGTAACTCCGCCTCTTCAATAGCAAGTTTTGCGTCAAGTTCTGCAGCGTGGTCCGTATCGAATTTAATGCCGCGAATGTCTGATTTAATGAACTGGCGACATACCGGCATCTCGACTTCGAATAGCAAGCGTTTAATATCAGCTAACTTATCCGTGTTTAAATGACGCATAATCCAGTCGTATAACGCGAGTGTCTTCTCGGTATCGCCTGCCGCATAAGGCAACGCCACTTCGAGAGGCACTTCGTTAAATTGCACATTCGGAAACAACTCGTCGAAATTATCGCTCGGCTGCTTCAGCCAATCCGTCAATAAGTTCTTCAAACGGTGATCGCGGTTTTCGTCGAGTGCCATAGCCATTATTCGTGTATCTGCGTGTAATGAGTCAATCAAGTTAACTCCGTATTTTACCGCGAACCATTTACAATCAAACGGAGCATTATGCATTATTAACGGAGTGTTTTCGAGAATCAATTTTAATTCATTTACCGCAAAAGTATCGCTAAACCCAGTCTTTTCGGTATGGTTTAACGGTACATAGAAGTTCATTTTACGAGTGGAAACTGAGAATCCCGCAACGTTGCCGCGCCACGGGTCTAGCGCCCCATTATTCTCGCCGTATGTCTCGCAGTCAAATGCGATTAATTCTGTATCCTCATCGCCAACTCGCAAGAAATAATGCTTCATTTCGAGCAATTTCTTTACGGAATCGACTAATACGTAATTGGCCGGAGTATTCGCAACCAACTCCGCCAACTTTGCCTCACGCTGACTTTCCGCCAGTTGTTTGTACAAGCGTAAAGCCTCCGCCTTACTAAACCGCTTGGAAGCGTCAGAGGGCGACCTGCCTATCGTGCCCTCTGCGAATGCCTTCCGTACTTCTAATAATTTCGCCTGATCACTTTCGGTATTTCTCATATCGAGTATCCGCGCCCAGGCATCTTCAATCGTTTCCGTAGCGTCCGCCTTTTTCTTTGCTGCCACTTTGACGCGTTCGGCCGCTGTCGTATCCGCCTTTAAATTTAACGTTAATTTAGGCGTCAAGTTAACCGCCTCCTTAATAGTTTACTTCGGAGATATTTAGCGCACGGTAAAACGCCATCACCTTTTCTGCGCCTTTATCCTCCGCCCACTCACGAAAACACTGCGCATCACAAAAGTGGAGCTCGGCGTGATCGTCGTGTAATACGCGCTTGCCTTCGCTGATTGGTGAGTCGCAGTTAGCGCAAGTGTCGACAATCATTATTAAACAGCCTCCGATTTTATATTTGATAATTCAATCCAACGTTTCTTTGCTGTCTGCTCCGTCGACCAATACTCGGATAAATTTTCGCATTCGAACATAAAAGCACGATTGCCATCTACCCCGACTATATAATCGATTTCCTCTTTCGTGTATGGCTTGCCGTTGCCTTTACGAGCATAAATTACAAGCGCGTTGTCACGGTCGGCACGGATGCGTAACGTTTTAACTTGGATTCGGTAAGCTTTTCCGTTGGCCGGATCACGCGCTAGGAAATCGTAAACTTCCGGGACGAGAGGTTTTGAAACCTCCCACCCCATTCCCTCCATTAACGCCTTAGCTGCGGTTAGTTCTGATATTGCTCCGGTTATTTGCGTTTCATGCGCCATTTAATCGCCTCCATTAAAAGTTGAATTCTTTTTCGCCTTGCTGTCCGTCATTGCTTGCGCCAATGCTCAAGCCGATTAGCGTGATATCAAACCCTGCCGCCACCAAGTTTTCAATCTGCGTTTTCTCGTCCGCTTCGTATAGAAGTCCGTCAAACAACGTCATATCGAACGCCTTGCCTTCTTGCTTTGCGAAATTGGCACGCTCAGCATCCGTTAAATCTTCGTCCATATCGATAACTGGCGATAAGCTTACGACCGTTGCCGTACTGCTGCCTGCCTTCGTTAGTTCAAACGCAAGCTTGCCGAGTTTTGCTTCGTATTTCTTGATGACTGCGTGAACTCCCTGCGCTTGCTTTTTCGATAAGTCGACGATAATTGGTTCGCCAGTTGCTAAGTCGATAAATCCGAGTGCATAGCGTTCCTTTGCGCGATACTTCGCTGCCTCCGTTTTGAACTCTTCAGCTTTCGCAGCCTGACCGGCCTCTTCCGCTTTCTTCTTTAGATCAGCGTAATAGTTGCTCGCTAGATCCCACGGAGTAAAGTTTGACTCTGCGAAACCTCTTGCGTTGCGGACTGAAGGGTTTTGCGCTACGAAGCTGTTCACCTTCTTAAAAATTCCGTAAGAATAGAAACGGATTAAGTCGGCAGTACCTAGTACGCGAACCTTATACGTGGTCCCGCTTTTGAAAGACGCGAATTCAGCTTTATTTCCGTTACCTCCTTCGTTTGTGGCGTTTAGTGAGTTTAGCGCATCAGCGCCGCTTTGAAACTGAGCCATACTATCATCCTCCGATTTTTATTTCGAGTATCGGCGTCGCCCACACCCGTCGCAAAGCACGAATTTCTATAACCGAGACTAGAACAGCTATTAAGCAGCATCCTAGCGACAAACTTACCTAACGGTCATCTTCGTACTCTCCGGCGGGCGGGCGACTATTGCGTCGCCTTGCGTGTCTCATCGTAAGTTGTTCCGTAAAACTTTACGTACATTGCGATTATTTTCTTTCGTTTGATTTCCGCCAGGTTTACGATCATTCTCCGTCACCAGCTTCGCGCCAAATTTCCCAACTAGCCCACGCAGCTACCAGTAATAAATACGTACCGAATATTAAACTCCCCGTCATCCTAGTCGCACCGCCTTTATCGGCTGAAGCGAAACCTTTTCGTTTTCTCCTTCGTAGTACCTAATAGGGTCGTTCTTTAGCCGGTTAATTTGTCGCAATAACGATGTATCTTTTACGTCGGTTGGCATATAATAATTAGCGTAACGATTCGTTGAATATTTTCCCAACGTCGCAGCCTCCTTTTTGCCTTGCCTTTTTGTGATAAAACGAGTATTATTTTAACGTGTAACATTAAGTTTGTGTAAAGGTGTAATGACACCGTATATACAAACCGAAATTAATTTGATAAAATGAAGCGAGGAGTAAGACGCATTGCCTAAGTGCCTTACTACCTCTAAATTTTAAAGCGCAATCAAATAGTCTTCGTAATTTCCGAACTGTTTGGTACTGAATTTGCCCGCCAGGCGATTCAAAGCGCGTGTAACTTTCGAATGGTGAAATCCTAATTCCTTCGCGATTGCCGTCGCTGTTGGTTTCGGGTGAGCCAGGAACGCCTCAACGATTGCCGTCGTTGTAGCATCCGCACCGTTCAGAAGAGAGTCGATCAATTGCCGTTGATCGGCTTTTTTCTTTGCGGTAATTTGTTCTTCTAGGATGAACTCGTCTGCGATTTCGAAGGTTGCCGCCTCCGAACCGTCTTCGTTTTCAACTGGTGCGATATATACCTCGAACTCTGAAAGTCGCTTTTTTCTTCGGTAGATGTCGGATCGTTTGTATCGTAGGCTCCTGTGTAGCAGATTGACGAAATCAGCCCGACCGTCGTACTTTTCGATGCAATTCATAAGTGTGTCTTCGTAAGCCGCTATGGTTTCCGCTTTGCTCGCTCGGATCGATTTTCCGATCGTTCCAAGGTTTCGCCAGTTTGCCGATACCGTAGCGTATATCTCTTCGAAAAGTATCTCGCTGCGATTTCTTCGATACTCAAGCACCAGGTTATTAAGTTGCTCGTTATTCATTTCAACACTCCTTTTATCGTGGCTTCACTTAATAATAAGTGTGACTTTTTAACTTCGCGCACTTTTTCATTATTTTTTTAAAGTACGTTAATACAAGTACTCTATGTCCTTAATATATCACCGCAAGTCCCCAATATTTAGAAAGTTTAGTATTTTTTATTTTTGGGAAAACTTTCAACTTATGTAATAAAAATGAAAAAAAGAAGGACTTCTGTCCTCCTTCTCGTACTTGGGCTTTATTAAGTTTTTATAGTCCGCCTTTACCTGGATCGTAAGACATATTCACTGATTTTAGACCGCCTTTGCCAGGGTCCGCTAATTCCTTAGATTTTGTCACAGCTTTTGTTCCACCAATTAACAAAGCAGCTACAATAATAATTCCCAAGATTTTTTTCAACTTTCTCCATCTCCTCAACCGTTTAATAGTAGGTTTGCGATTGGGGCAAATGTTGGGTCGTCCTTTACATATTGATAAGGCAAGTTCGCATAGAATTTTCCGTTCTGTTTAGTGAAGTGAACGATTGATTGCATAAACAGTGATTTATCACCGGTTGCTAGTCCTTTGTAGTATAATTTAAATCCATTAGCGCCCTCTTTTGCAATCACATCATCAATTAACTTTATTGCAACTTGCTTGTCGCCCAACATCGCTTCATAATGCGCAATTTCGGAAATGTCGCTTGTTACAGGTCTTTCGTTATGTTTTCTCCATACGCTATTAATGAAAGGCAAATCGTTTTCATCTACTATTTTTGCGTCTACCTCTCTGCCAAGGAGTATTAACGATTCTCTGTATCTCATGATGTTGCCCAAGCACTCGTCGTAATTTGTAAACAAGTACGACATTCCTACTATATAATAAGAGTGAGCAGTTAATGTCGCGCAGAAATCTGAAGAAATAATTTCTTCGGCAAAGGATCTTGCTACCTCTGGCTTATTGTATGTAAATAAATTTACGTAAGCTAATAACTCCTTGACGCGTATACTATAAGATTCTTTGACAAAATCCTCATCAATCTCATCTAGAGTATCCATAAGTCCATCAACAACGGAGGCCATTGAATCATAGTCACCAAATCTGTTCTTACAACTAGCATCAAGTATGTTCATTAATACTTTAATCTCTACAGACTTAGGTGAAAATAAGCGTATTTCGTTCAGTATTTTTGCTGTTGGTTCTCGTCTAAGATACATAATTTGAATTTTATATGCTTTAGTCCATTCAACCAATTCTTGATTAGGACGTAATTTTAGTACCTTCTTTATTAACTCTTCTAATTCATCAATTAATTTATTGACAGCTAGGAATTCCATTGCATATCGAATATTCATAGGCTGTTGGAAGTTTATACACCATGATTTAAAAGTTGAAAAATATTTATTCTTAAAAATAAACTTAGCAATCTTTAGGAGTGTTGGAAATTTTAATTCTGTTCCTTTTTTAAAATGTGAAAGAGCGCTGTTTGTAATACCTGCTGCATTTGCAATATCCTTCCATGAGATTCTAGGTTCAATTGTATCTAGCGCTTCTTCTATAGTAGATAGGATCACCCCTCAGCCGCCCCTTTTTTAAAGTTTATTTCTTCTTAGGATTTTCTTGTGCTTTATCAATTACCCAAACATTTCCGATTTTCTTTGCCTTAACCTTTCCCTGTGCGCACAGATTTTTAACGTAAGAATCTTTAAGACCCCAAAGTTCGGCTGCTTCTTTTACTCCAACTATATTTTCTAACATGACAATGAGCCCCCTTGATGTGCGCATACGCACCTTTTATGTATAAAATATATCACATGCGCATGCGCATGTAAAGAAAATATTGCCAATAAAACTAAATTAAGTTAATATGTATTTGCATTCCCATGTGGAGGTGTTTGTTACGTATAAGGTCGGAAGGAGCCGTATACAGGAGCTTCTTGACGAGCGAGGCATGACTCAACAGGATCTCGCTGACAAAACCGGTATGAGTAAACAGTATATAAACGACAAGGTGCGTAATCTAAGAGGTAAACACGGAATGTGGATAGACAGCGCGAAAACAATTGCTTCCGTGTTGAATTGTAGCATCGACGATTTATACGAATGGATACCGGTACAAGAAGCGAAAGGTAAGAGCAAACGAAAATAATTTTCGCTAGCCTTACCCCGGACCTCAGTACGTAAATTAACGTATTTTAATTTTCAAGGAACATGTACTTTCCGACCTTTCGACCGCGGCTCTTAATGTATCAACACCCAATTTTACCAGCGCCTCATTAGCGTCTTTCACATCACCCGACACATACGCCTGCCTCACGCGCACATGCCCACGCATCATCGCTTCGATTTCCTTTCGCAGTTTGCCGCCTGCTTTATCGTTATCTGTAGCAATAATTAACTCCTCGATTGGCGATCGCAATATTAAATCTCGTTTCCAACCGTTAAAACTCGCCCCTCCGACAGCCACCGCTGAATAACCAGCCTCCATCCAACTCATTGCGTCAATTTCCGCTTCACATATTACCGTAGTAGGACCAGCTCGTTCAATTCCGTACACTAGCTCGCGAATGGGGCGCCCACCTCTATGGTACCAGAACGTTTTTGCGTAGACCGTGCGGTACTTCACACTTGTGATGGTTTTTTCCGTTAAATTCCAAGGTATCACCGCCGCTCTGCCTTGCGGATCATAGAGCACGCCCATTTGCCGCTGGACGCGCTCGCTGATTCCTCGCTTCTTTAAATACGTATAGTCCTCGTTGTAGTTTGTTAAAACGTCCGCATCCAATGACTGCCTAGCTCGCTGAATG
Organism: Neobacillus sp. 19; assembly: GCF_049463095.1. NCBI lineage: Bacteria > Bacillati > Bacillota > Bacilli > Caryophanales > Bacillaceae > Neobacillus > Neobacillus sp. 19. The sequence continues at coordinate 326,850 of NZ_JBMPZU010000058.1, forward strand.
CGTAAGTTAATCGGAATTAATTTAACAATGCCTTCTTCGTTTGTATCTTGCCAACCGTATTCTCCTCGCAAGTATTCCTCAGTCTCTTCATACGTTTCGTTTCGCAAAAAGGACAATAGCTTGACGAAGTTGCCGCTTCGCCATTCATCATCGTACGCTCCTGAGTCGGCCCATGTACCGGCTGGATAATCGCCGTATGTCTCGAGTCGGACGAAAAAGGACGGAGAGTGATCGTAGCGGAAAGGGCTGGCCGCGATTAGCTTGTCGGATGACCATCGCGGTTTTGTCCATGTAAACTTTTCGAGTTCTGCGCGAATATCGATTTCCATGTGCCCATCCTCCTGTCGAAAATTTGTTAACTTATTTAACTAATTTAATAGTACGATTGTTATTCATTGTTGGAAAGGGGTATAATTTGTCGAAACATGTCTTTTGTTACATTATTGTTACATTTGGTAATATTTACATTAAAAATTGAATTGACTGACCGCTGATTCACCTGTTTCGGGTTGACGGACTATTCCGACTTGTGGGATGTATATGATTTCCGCGTTAATTCCTTCACCTCCGTCGCGACCTTTATTCAAGCCGATTAAGCCGCGCCCTTGTTTATAATCCGTATCAACTCCGATTAATAGATAGGCATCCTCTAATAATTGCTTCGTTTTCTTGACGTCCTTACGTTGCGGAAGTTCAAGTTCGCGATTGCCGTCGCCGTCCTCGTTCTCCGCTGTTTCCTCCGCCTGGGTGATTGCAAAAATAACCGTTTGAGTCTTTCCCGCCAACCTACGCAATTTCATCGAGGTATTGGCCGCGTCGCCGCCGGTTGTTTTCGACGTATTCTTTTCATAGTCGAGATAATAGAACGGATCGATTATTACGACGTCGGCTTTCGTTTCCAGAATGTCCGCCTCAAGCGCCTTTAAATCACGGCTGTAAAAGTCGTCATCATCAACGGCTCTGACCGTTATATTGCCCGGAATATCTTCGTTTAGGCATTCGACAAAAACGCGAAAGGCTGCCTCGAATTCATCGCTTAATTTTCCATGTCGGAGCTCAGTCGAATCGAATCCTGCCGCTAGGTTAAGTCCGTGCATATTGGCGGTCGTCAAGCCTTGGCGGGCCGAAATGCTTACGTAAATACGCACGAGCACTTCGAACCATCCCATTTCCATCGCCCATATAAGCACATTAGCACCTTGCATCGCCGCCTCGATACCTTCTTCGAGCGTGATGACGGACTTTCCTCGCCCGGACTTGCCGTAAACGGTGTAAACGTTTGACGACACATATCCGCCGACTTGTTCGTTAATGAACGGAAACTTCGACTGCCATACCTTGAAGGATTCGCCGGCTTTTCTCCGTTCGTATTCAGCTAGGAATTTTGATCCATCCGTCTTGATGTTCGTCCCAACTTGCGAACGTGTGTTTGTACTTAGTTTAATACTTTCTACCTCTGATTGCAACCATTCGAGGAAACTATTTCCGTCTAGTTCTTCGAATTTTGTTCCGAATAGTCCTGGCGTTTCCTTACCGGTCTTTTCGTCACGCTTGCCGTTAACCAGCTCCGCAAACTGCACTTTTGCCGAGTGCTTTTTAATTTCTTTCGCTAAATACTCGTAGGACTCTCCGACCATTGGTGTATATACAAAGTCCGGGCACTCTGCTGTAACATTTGCGTACGATGGCGCTTGCCCCCTATTGTTCTCAGCGTAATCAAGGATAAACCGGAGGGTCTGCCTATCACCCTCCGTAGAACAATCCTTCGCTGTTATGCCGTATTTTGTCAGCACTTGGACGTTATTGTCGTCGATCGCTTTACTTAGCAACATTTGCGTATAGTGCATTCGCTCACCTCCGTAAATTTATAGTAACACGATATTTTTAAAGGTTCAGTTGTTTATAAAACTTTTTCGGAATTTATTCGGAATCTGCATTAGCAATCGTAATGAATAATAACTGCTTTATTATCTGTGATTGGGTAAATAATCGTCCCTGAATAAAAATCATCACCGTGTTGGACTTGATGGAGATAATAATCATCTTGTTTGTCAAATATTGAACCATCAGGTAATTCAGCGTAAACCTCTTCAACCCCTGTCACTTCTTTGTAGTCTGTCAGACCAACAATACACCAATTAATATCATTCATATCTTCGATGATATTTTCTAAAAACTTAACCACTTCATTCACTTTGTTTTCCTCCTCTTATGACGGTTTTTAGGTCAATTATTCCGTTTCAACTAACTTCTTCAATTTCGCATCCAAAGCCATCACCCGATCGCCAAACTCCTCGTTACCCGTCTTCTCCAGCATCTCGCTCGCCCAAATCCGCAAATCTAGTAAATTATCAATCTTCTCTGCGCGCTCCTTTCGCTCGGCCTTTCGTCTGTCAGCCTCCATTGCGCTTAACTCCCGTGCAGTCGGCTTGCGTGGCTCTTTCGGTTTGCTCATTACCGTCTCACCTCCGAACATAAACGTCATCCAATCGGACATAAACGGCTTATCGCTGTAATTAATCGGCGCTTCGTAATTCGGAGGATTCTCACGCACGTAATCAGCAGCATGTTCCGCGTCAGTCACAAACTCGACATCCTCACCGTCAGCCTCTAAAAACTCGCCAGTGACGGCGTCTAGGACTTCGTAGACCACCTCGTTATACTCCTATTCCGGCAAACAGTTGCGAATTAACTGGTATCCGATTACCATAAAGAATCGCCCATCGTAGCCGTCAACGGTCACTAGATCTCCATGGTTTGCCGGTATTTCAAACTCGAACTCTTCGCCGTCTCTCATCAACGTCTCCCCCTTTTTGACGTCCCACTAAACGCAAGAACAGCGCATTGGTCACGAATGCGATCATATAAACGCTGATCGAAAACAACCGCCATTTCCTCTATCGGCAAGTTACTCGTAAACACGGTAGGCAGGCCGTTCGCCGTCCGGTGATTGATTATCGCATGAACGTATGAGCGAAATGCTTCCGATGCGGATCTCACGCCTATATCGTCCAGCACCGCGTATGGCGCCACCTGCACCCGCAAAATGGTCGACTTGATGTTCGCCATTGCTTCGTCGTCGTTCGTCATGGTTGCGAGATTGTAGTCCGTTTGAAACGCATTAGTGTCAAGGAACACCGCCGGGGTCTGCGATGGTTGCCTATTCCTCCGTAAAGCTCCGAGATAATGTGCGGTGATCCATTCGTTTAAAACAGCGATTGCCGTCGTAGTCTTGCCGGTGCCAGGCGATTCGCTCCAAAGGTATAGCGACTTGATCCGGTCAGCACCATCCTCGAATTGCCGATCGAACGTGGCGCAATATTTCTCTAATGTTGCGTATACTCGCGACTGACTTTCGCGTGCTGGCGAATTAGCGAGCGATAATAAGCGATAATCTGCTGGTGTGCCTGCGTTGGATATCCGACCACCTGTTCCGCTGTAGCCATGAAGCGAAATATAGTGCGGGCATTGGCGGTTGCATTCCGGCCCATTGGCGAGTTTGCACCTTGATGATAATACGCATAGTTTTGCGTGATTCATTTGTAACCTCCTTGCAAAATTAATAGTATCACAACTTTAAATCCCAGCGGAGGAAATACTTTCGCATTTACTTATCGTATTTATTGCGAAAAACCCACGCTTTATAAACTTTTTTCGTATGGCGTTAAGCGATATATCAAGCATTCGCCCACTTTGTCATCAAATTCCGATAAGAGGTAATATTGACACGGTGGACCGGCCATAATCGCATCATAACCAATCGCTCAAATCTTCCGTTTCTTCAACCGCTTGTTGAACTGCCTGCCTTCGTTTAATATCCGCCAGTACTCGCGGTAATATCCTTGCGCGTTGATAGCTGAACATGAACGAAAAATTTAATCCAGGATATTGCGCCGTTGGCTTATAATCGTTAAAGCACGCGTCAATAAACGATTTTACGACCTCCGTCCCATGTTCCGCAATCATCGACTTGAGCCATCGTGCTTCAATCGCGAATGAGCGCGCAGTGTATTTGATTCCGTAGCGTTGTTCGTGCTGATCGGAGAGATATTGGCGGAATGTTGTGACGTTCCAGTCGTGCGTTGGTAGGTTGCGCCAGTCTTTGACGTTAATCTTCGGCATTACGTAACGCCTCACATTTCTTTTCATATTTGATTTCCGCTTCAACTTGCGCAAGCAGTTTGTCAAATTCCTCTTCGGATGTGATATCGACTGCACCCATCACGGCACTACGCAAAGCCTTTCGGTAAAGATTATTTTTACGGTTGAGCCGCGCAACCTCCGCCAACAACTTCGGCACATCTTGACGAGCGTGCGCGATGAATTCTGCGTCTGCATCATTTGGCGGTGTTCCTTGAGTCGGATAATATTGCTCGCAATCTCCGAAATCCATAACGGACTCTGTCGCATTACCTAGCCAAGGCATCTCCGTATCCCAATCGTCTTCATCTAACGCGAACTTTTCCCATACCCACGGACCCGGCGTCGCTGCCTCCGCCCTCTTACGGATCTCCGCTAACTGTTCGTCTGTCAATCGTTGCATTACTTACCGCTCCTTCCATCGTCGTATCCTTTTTCGTAGGCGTTGACGGAGAATAGCGCCATGCCCATCATACCTAAAATGCCTCCGATAAATATTCCGAGTATCATTTTATCGCCTTCCTATCGCTTAAAATTTACGGCAAATTAGCCGTTTTAACTCAGCCATGACTTATTAGTCTACTTATGCAATATCGCCTTAATTTCGCACTCAAAACGCTTGATTTCGTCAAGCAATTCCGTTAAGTTCCCCGCATTGCTTTCGCGAATCCGTTGATTCATAATCCACTTAATTGCGTGGTCGATTCCTGTGACGTATGCGACCTCACGCCATTCTTCTCGGATACCAGCCTTGCCTTCCGCTTCCAACTTTTCGCGTACTTTCTCCCAGTTAGGTGCTTTCGTTGGGTCGACGATGTACTTGCGATTGACAATAATGTTTAGCGCATCGGACGTTATTTTATAGTCCGCGTTTACTGCGATATTTAACGACATTATGCGTTCACTCCTTCGATTTTTATTCCGAGTAGATTCAGCGTTTCCTTTACGCCGTCAATCGTTCCTTGCGTGTATTCGTCCTGTTGGGCTTCCGTTAGGTAGCGGACATACTTTTCGATGGTGGCGATTAGGGCTGGCGATAGTGGTTCGGGCATTGACGTTCCTCCTTTATTTCGGGATTTCATCGAACTACGAATTAGTTATCTGTTTAATTTCTTTTAGTTTCTTTCTGCAATTAAACAGATTATTAGCAGTTTTCCAGCGTTCCTTTTCAGAACGTTTAAGTTTTCCCTCCAACTCTCCAACCTTTTCAGCTTGTTTAATAAGCCAATCAACTTGAAGATTCAACAATCCATCTTTAAGACTTTCAGCAAACTGTTTTTTAATTAATTCTAGAGCTTCTTTATCGTTCAAAAATTATCACTCCTTCCGACGGTATTTCTGTCATTACCGCATATTTCCTTTTTGCATAATCTTTTAATCTTTAAAGCGTAGCGGTAGATAGTGCTTTTCTATCTAGCGCAAAGTATTTATTCTTTTTATTTTAAGTCTTTTTATATTTATCTTTTTCATTAACGCTACAAGAGATATAAATCTACATATACGGAGATTAGATAATCACGTGAGTAATTTTATCCCGATCTCCTTGCCGAGCAGCTTTCCGATATTTGGATGCCTAACGGAAACTTCTCGCAACTTTTCGCCTATCTTCTTCTCCCTGGCGCGAAACTTCTCACGGTCTAACGGATCGTGTACGACGTAAATAATCTTGTCTTTGCCGCGACCGACCGATTTGTATTCGAGCGATATCAAACCGACCGCCTCCAATATGGAATCGATAATCGGTAAAGTCGAAAACGAAAGCTGAAACTTTTCTACGACACTGGTACGCCCTTTCCACGAACGACCATAACTATCCTTCTCCGCTTCGTGATTTCTGTACCGCAATAAATATAGATAGTACAACGTTGCTTTGTCGCCAATATACGGATGATATAAATCGAATATTTCGTGATACATCATCGTATAACCTTGGCGCAATTCTCCAGTGCGAATGTATGCGTCTGACAATCAATTCACCTCCGATAAGTAATATATTCATAAGCGTAGATTATCGCCTACACTATATAATAAGGACGTCGAACTAATGTCGCGCACTTTTCCGAAAATAAAAAAACGCCACTAAAAATAGCAGCGTTCGTAGTCACATTTATAGTCACAGAATTCGTTTTAGTCACGGGTTTAGTCACTATTAATTAAACCTTTTAAGTTAAATTAAATACAAAACAGTAAAAATCAGAAATTAAAAAATCGCCTTTAGAGCCTGTCCTATCAAGGTTTCCGTTGGTGTATCAACATATTTTCAAGATCACACTGTATCTAAGTATATGGAAGGAGCCCATCCAAGGTTAATCTAGGTTCATCAATATTTACTTTGGTGGGGTCTGTTCAAGCTTCTGGCAATTCGGGCAAAAATGTGTCCCTCTGCCCCCTACCGTCATTTTCTCCAGAGGCCTGCCGCATTTTTTACATGGTTCGCCTTTCCGGCCGTAGGCGTACAATTCAAGCTGAAACATTCCGATTTCTCCTTGCGAATTAACATAGGAGCGGATTGTACTCCCACCCTTTTTGACTGCTTCACTTAATGTAGCCACAATTTCATGGTGAAGGACGGTAATTTCCTTTTCATTTAGCGTACTGGCCAAACGTTCCGGATGGATGCCTGCTCGAAAAAGTGCCTCATCCACATAGATGTTGCCAAGCCCGACAAAGAGTTTTTGATCAAGTAAGGCTGATTTTACTTTCCTATTCGTCTTTTTGAGCACTCCTGCCAAATACTGCTCAGTAAATTCTGTTGAAAAGGGTTCAGGCCCGAGATCAAATAAAGGCGGTTTTTCAAATTCATCACCCTTCTTGTATAGATGCATCGTCCCAAACTTTCGAACGTCCCGGTATCTTAATTCCGTATCGTCAGTAAAGTGGAAAATAACATGCGTATGTTTATCATACGGCACGTTATTAGGGTAAAGTCCATACTTCCCTTCCATTCTTAAATGGGAGACTAAAGCAAATTCCCCTGTATATATGATTAAAAATTTCCCTCTCCTGCCTACATCAACAATCGTTTCCCCTTTTAAGGCATCAATGAATTGTTCAACCTCAACGGGACTTTTAATAATTTTAGGCCAGAAGACAGATATAGTTTGAATGGTTTTGTTTACTACTAATTTCTTTAATGTTTTTCGTACCGTTTCTACCTCAGGAAGCTCCGGCATGTTCTGTGCCCCCCTTGCTGTGTTTTATTTTGCATCAAACCAAGTTGGACCATAAGAATAGTCTACTTTTAATGGCACCTTCAGTTCGAGCGCATTCTCCATTACGTCAGGGACTAACTTTTTTAAGATCTCCACTTCCTCTTCGGGTGCTTCAAAAATCAATTCATCATGGACCTGTAGTAACAGCCGTGTCTTTAGCCCTTGATCCTTTAAGGCTTCATCCATATCTATCATTGCTTTTTTAATGATATCAGCGGCACTCCCTTGAATGGGCGTGTTCATCGCAGTTCTTTCTGCAAAACTTCTGATGTTAAAATTACGGCTAGTAATTTCAGGGATGTATCTTCTCCTATGAAGCAATGTTGATACATATCCTTTTTGCCTTGCTTCGTGAACAATATCATCCATATATTCCTTTACCCCTGGGTAGCTGTTTAGATATCGCTCAATGAAATGGCCGGCCTCTTTTCTGGTGATCCCTAAAGATTGTGAAAGTCCGTAATCACTTATGCCGTAAACGATTCCAAAGTTTACTGCCTTGGCATGGCGTCTCATGTTGGAGGTTACTTCATCTTTATCAACGTGGAAGACCTCCATCGCGGTTTTTGTATGAATATCCAAGTTATCCTTAAAGGCCTGAATCAGTTTTTCATCTCCGGCAATGTCCGCAAGCACGCGCAGTTCAATTTGCGAATAGTCCGCAGCAAAAATCACCCATCCCTCTTCCGAAGGTACAAATGCCTGGCGAATCTTCCTGCCTTCTTCAAGGCGGATCGGAATATTTTGCAGGTTTGGATCAATTGAACTTAGTCTGCCCGTCGCCGTTAAGGTTTGTTGGTATCTTGTATGAACTTTTTCTGTTTTAGGATCAATAACTTTTAACAGGCCCTCAATATACGTGGACTGAAGTTTTCCAAGCTGGCGATAAAGAAGAATATACTCAATGATTTCGTGATCATCGGCTAATTTTTCCAACACATCCGCAGATGTCGAATGACCTGTTTTCGTTTTCTTAAACGAATGAAGGCCCAACTTTTCAAATAAGATACCCCCTAATTGTTTGGGTGAGTTAATATTAAACTTTTCCCCTGCCAATTCACAAATTCTCTCTTCAATTTCAATGAGGCGCTCATTTAGTTCTTTTCCCATCATCTGCAGGCGCTGCTGCTCCACCTTAATCCCGCATGACTCCATATCAGCTAAAATAAGAGATAGTGGCATTTCCAGCTCGGTAAATAATTCATATTGTTCGTTTGTTCTTAACTCATCTTCAAGTTTTTCCTTTAAGTCAAACATGGCCAGGCTTTTTCGGACGAGATGCTCGGCAAGCTTTGAATCTTCTGGAACCTTCCGCTTCGCCCCTTTGCCGTAAAACGATTCATCCGATTGGATGTTGTGGATCTCGTATCTTTTCGCTATCGCGGCGAGATCTTCAATATTCTCTGATGGATTGATAAGGTAGGAAGCCATTAAAATATCAAAGGCGGATCCTTTTAAATGGATATCCTGCCTTCTTAAAGACACCTCTGATCGCTTCGCATCATAGACGATCTTTTTCTTTCCTTCATCCTCTGCCCATTTTTTAAATGCTGCTGATTGCAATGCTTGCTCTGTCGGTAAATAAAAGTGTCCTTTTTCATTTACGAGCGAAAAGCCAATGATCTCAGCAAAATGATAATTATCCTCAAGCATCTCAACGTAAAAATAATTAGTATCGGCAAATATTTCATCCGTTATTTCTGACGGAGTGACATATTCCACGTCTTCAAGCTCTTGCTCTTCGGTTACTGAAGAATCTTCGCCAAGCCTATCCAATAATGAATGAAAACCTAATTCTTTAAATAGGGCCACTAGTTTTTCTCTTTCGAATCCCTCATAGGAAATCGTGTCCAAATTAACTTCTACTGGTGCCTGCCGCTCAATCGTAGCAAGTTCTTTGCTCATCAAAGCCTGGTCTTTAAACTCTTCCAGTTTTTCCTTTAATTTATTGCCGCTGACTTGATCAATTGAATCTAACAATTTTTCTAGGGTGGTAAACTCTTTTAACAGCTTAATTGCCGTCTTTTCTCCTACACCCGGAACCCCGGGAATATTATCGGAGGTATCTCCCATTAAGCCCTTCATATCAATTATTTGCAATGGTGAAAGGCCATATTTTTCAGCCACGTGATCCGGTGTATACTCTTCAATATCCGTAATCCCTTTCCGGGTAATCCCAACAGTAGTTGCGTCGGAAGTGAGCTGGGTTAAATCTTTATCGCCAGAAATCACTTTTACTTCATAACCATCTTTTTCGGCTGTTAAGGAGAGGGTACCAATAATATCATCGGCCTCGTAGTTTTCAAGCTCATACCTTGAAATTCCGTATGCATCAAGTAATTCGCGAATAAACGGGAATTGCTCCGATAATTCCGGCGGGGTTTTTTGTCTGCCGCCTTTGTATTCGGTAAAGGTTTTATGACGAAAGGTTGTTTTTCCGGCATCGAAGGCGACGAGCAAATGTGTTGGCTTTTCATCCTCCAAAATTTTCATCAGCATCATGGTAAAACCATATACTGCATTTGTATGGATTCCTTTATCGTTATTAAGCAACGGTAATGCAAAAAATGCTCGATAGGCGATACTATTCCCGTCAATCAGTACAAGCTTTTTCTTTTCCATTCATTTTCACCATCCAAACATCAATTCTTTTGAAACTCGATAATAAATTCACTGCCTTCGCCCACTTTACTTTTAACGCTTATGTGCCCATGATGGGCTTCAATTAAATGTTTCACGATCGCTAAACCTAAACCTGTCCCGCCCGAATTACGGCTTCTCGCACGGTCAACACGGTAGAATCGTTCGAAAATCCGCGGTATTTCTTCTTCATTTATTCCGACGCCAGAGTCTTTTACATGGATTCGGACATTTTCTTTACAGTCCAGGAGGATAATTTTCACATCCCCTTCTGCTGGTGTATAGGTAATGGCATTGCCGATTAGGTTGATAAATACTTGTTTTAAGCGATCGGGATCACCTTTTACCAGCAATTCATTCAGCTTACTGTAAAATTCAAGATGAATGTTTTTCGCCTCTGCCTTTCCGGTAAGAAGGGTGATCACTTCTTCTAGGAGCTCGCGCATGTCAACGTCCTGAATGTTTAATTGGAATCCTTGCTGCTCAATTTTGGAAAGCTCCAGCAAATCTTGTATTAGTGTTTGGAGCCGGTCGCTCTCTTTTAAAATAATTGAAAGAAATGCTTCCAATGTCTCTTTGTTATTCATCGCTCCATCCATAAGGGTCTCAGTAAACCCTTTGATAGATGTAACAGGCGTTTTTAGTTCGTGTGACACATTGGCAACAAAGTCTTTGCGCATTTGCTCTAACTTTTTCAACTCTGTAATATCTTGGAATACGAGCAATACCCCTTTCCAGACATTGTTTGTTCCAATAATCGGCACCCCGTAAACGACAAAATATCTCCGTTCAATCCAAAACGGGATTAGTAATTGTTTACTTACCTTTTGTTCTGTTCGAAATACTTCGGCAATCAACTGACAGATTTCCTCATTTTCAATGACTTCATAATAAAGTTTAAATAAGTGATCTTTTGAATTGACATGAAAAATCTCACTATAGGCTTTATTGATGAGATTAATATAGCCGCGGCTATCGATTAAAACTAACCCTACTCCCATATTCTCAATCAACACACTTAGGCGATCCTGCTGCATCTCATGTGCCTTTGTTAGCTCTTGAAGGTTTTCTGCCAGCATATTGATGGATGTACCAAGCATCCCTGTTTCATCGAGCCGATCAACAGATGTTCGGGCACGATAGTTCCCATTAGCTAATTCAATTGCAACATTTGTTGCCGATTCTATTGGTTTTGTATACCTCGTTGTAATTTTAATTCCAAGATAGATGATCGCAATGAAGGCAATTCCAAGACTCAGGGAAAGAATCCACCAAATTTGCCCATATGCTTGATACACCTCATTTGTTTTCGTGCTCAGGAATATGTATCCTTCTTTCTGGCCGTCCTTTTTAATCGGCTTCCAATAATAATGAAGGTCAAAGTCGGCGCCTTCTTCTAACCGATCCTCTTTCTTCGGTTTTTTCTTTATGACATCTTGAATGATCTCGTTGAGAGCGATCGTATCGTTTTCACTACTGCCGTGATCCCCGCCGCTATCGTATAGGATCTTTCCTTCAGGATTTGTTATGGTTGCCCGAACATCTAACATCTCACTGAACTTTAATACGTCCTTTTTATTAAAAGAGGAAACTCCGCCAGTTTCCTCGATATATGTAATGAGAAGATTCCGTTCTATTTTCAGCCGTTCATTGAACGATTGCAAGTAATAACTTTTAAACAACTGGCCAAGTAATATGCCTAATCCGACTAATACAATAATAATCAAGGTGATTAGGGCAATTAATAGCCTTGTTCGGAATTTTGTCATTCTCCTTTAGGCTCCTCCAGTTTGTAGCCAAGGCCACGAATGGTTTTAATGTAGACGGGCTTTTTTGTTTCCTCTTCAATTTTTTCTCGAAGATGTGAAATATGGACATCCACAATTCTAGTATCGCCAGCAAAATCATAATTCCAAACAGAGCTAAGCAATTGATCACGTGTTAATACTCTGCCCTTATTTTGCGCAAGGTAATGGAGCAATTCAAACTCTTTTAGTGTTAACTCCAGAAGATTTTCCCTAAAATAAGCTTCATATTTTTCAGGATAAATGGTTAATTTTCCAATTACGATTTGCTCTTCTGCTTGCTCATTTTCTTCAACCGTTTCCGTTTGAACCTGTGTTCTTCTTAAAATTGCCTTAACTCGGGCAATGACTTCTCTCGGACTGAATGGTTTAACCATGTAATCATCCGCACCAAGCTCAAGGCCCAATATTTTATCAAGCTCATCGTCTTTTGCAGTTAACATTAAAATAGGAATCATAATATTTTTTTGGCGAAGCTGCTTACATACTTCCATACCATCTATATTAGGCAGCATAAGATCCAAAACGATAATATCAGGTGACTCAGTTTCTGCCAACTGTTTTCCCACTTTTCCATCCATTGCAGTAATCACTTCAAATCCTGCCTGCTCCAAATTATATTGCAGTAAGGTAACAATAGACTGTTCATCATCAACAACAAGTACTTTATTTTTCATACAATCCCCCACTTTGCCCAAGTTATCTTCATTATATATATAAGGAATGGGGTTAATCTAGTTTTTAGGGTTGGCAGGTTTTTTTTGATAACAAAATAGTCATTTTCTGCAACAAAAAAGGAATGTCTGCACATTCCTTTTTTAAAAATTCTCTAACGCCCTCCCATGTATCTCTTCCAACCGGTGCGGCGGGCAAACTTTGATTTTACCGTTAATGACTGTTTCATTTTTTTCATTCGTCCCTACAACACTCATGACCACATTATGCTCACTGCGCTCCACTTCGGTGATCTCAAACAAAAATTCGACGGTGCTGTAATGATAGACTGGTTTCGGAAACTCAATTTCTTGGCTTATGATATGGCTTCCTGGCCCTGGTAAATATTTTGAGATGGCTGAGGTAATCATCCCGGTTAGCATGATACTTGGGACAATTGGTTTTTCAAATGGAGTTTGCGATGCATAGTCATGTTGAATGTAAAGGGGATTTGCATCATCGGTCAGTCCTAAATATAAAAGGATATCCTTGTCTTCTATTTTTTCCGTTAACGATAATTTTTCGCCAACCGTGATTTCTTCGATTCTACGGCCTAACTTTCTTTTTTTTCCTAAAAGCATTACATCCCACCCCTATTGTAAGCGATTTCATCAAAATGATTAAAGAAATTCGGGGACTCTTTGAGGACCCCGAATTTCTCATAACTATTATGCTAATACTTGCATTACATTTCGGACAGATTCAACTGATTTGTCTAATGCTGCCTTTTCGTCTGCAGTAAGATCTAATTCGATTACTTTTTCAATACCATTTGCGCCAAGGATTGTTGGAACCCCAAGGTAAATGCCTTCATAGCCAAATTCCCCTTCAAGGTAGGCGATGGAAGGTAAAACGCGGCGTTGATCCTTAAGGATTGCTTCACACATCTCAACTAAAGAAGCTGCCGGTGCATAATAAGCACTTCCGTTACCTAGAAGATTTACAATCTCGCCGCCGCCTTTTCTAGTACGTTCCACAATTGCCTCTAAACGGTCTTTAGAAATTAATGTTTCTAATGGAATACCACCGGCATAGGAATAACGTACAAGAGGAACCATGTCGTCTCCATGTCCGCCAAGAACGAAACCAGTCACATCCTTAACAGATAGGTTTAATTCTTGAGCAACAAATGTACGGAAACGCGCAGTATCAAGCACACCTGATTGACCAATTACACGGTTTTTAGGGAAACCTGATTCTTTAAAAACCGTGTAAGTCATGGCATCAACAGGGTTAGTTAACACAACGATGGTACAGTTAGGAGAATATTTCACAATCTCTTGCGTCACACTTTTCATTACCTTTTGATTTGTTTGCACTAAATCGTCACGGCTCATGCCGGGTTTACGTGCAATACCTGCAGTAATGACAACGATATCAGATTCGCGGGTATCTTCGTAATTAGAAGTACCAGTAATATTTGCATCAAAGCCTTGGACAGGACTTGCTTCAAGCATATCTAATGCTTTACCTTTTGTAGGGTTTTCCATTGGTGCGATATCAACTAAAACAACATCGCCAAGTTCCTTTTGAGCAAGTAAAAATGCAGTAGTAGCTCCAGTAAAACCGCCGCCGATTACAGAAATCTTTTTACGTTTTAATGACATTGCAAGCTCTCCCCTTTTATGTAAATGAAATTGCTTGGGCCGTCCACAAACAGCCCAAGTCCTGTTTATTCCATATTTTTGATTAGCTCATTAGCAAATTCTGAAGTTTTCACTTCTGTTGCACCTTCCATTAAACGCGCAAAATCATACGTCACAACTTTGGAAGCAATTGTTTTTTCTACTGATTTAATAACCATTGTAGCTGCTTCATTCCAGCCTAAGTGCTCCAGCATTAACACACCTGATAAAATTACAGATGAAGGATTTACTTTATCAAGGCCTGCATATTTAGGTGCCGTACCATGTGTTGCTTCAAAAATGGCATGCCCAGTTTCATAGTTGATATTAGCTCCCGGAGCAATTCCAATTCCGCCAACTTGTGCTGCAAGTGCATCTGAAATGAAGTCGCCGTTTAAGTTCATAGTAGCTACTACATCAAACTCACGAGGGCGAGTAAGGATTTGTTGTAAGAAAATATCGGCAATAGCATCCTTCACAACGATTTTGCCGGCAGCTTCTGCATCTGCTTGTGCCTTGTTTGCAGCGTCCGATCCTTGCTCAGCCTTAATGCGATCATATTGAGCCCATGTAAAGACTTTATCGCCAAATTCCTTTTCTGCTAACTCATAACCCCAGTTTTTAAACGCGCCTTCAGTAAATTTCATGATATTTCCTTTATGCACGAGTGTAACGGATTTACGGCCTTCTTTAATCGCATAGTTAATAGCTGCGCGTACCAGACGAGATGTACCTTCTTCAGAAACAGGCTTAATACCGATACCTGACGTTTCAGGGAATCTGATTTTATTAACACCCATTTCATTTTGCAGAAAGTCGATGACCTTTTTAACTGCTTCAGTGCCTTTTTCATACTCGATCCCAGCATAGATATCTTCAGTATTTTCACGGAAGATGACCATGTCAGTGTCTTGCGGACGCTTTACTGGCGAAGGAACACCTTCAAACCATCTTACAGGGCGCAAGCAGACAAATAAATCCAATTCCTGACGAAGTGCAACATTCAATGAACGGATTCCGCCGCCGACTGGAGTAGTTAAAGGTCCTTTAATGGCAATCAAATATTCATTAATTACATCAAGTGTTTCTGATGGGAGCCATTCACCCGTTTGGTTAAATGCCTTTTCACCAGCTAAAACTTCTTTCCATACTAATTTACGTTCACCTTTATAAGCTTTTTCAACCGCTGCATTTAAAACTCTTTCAGATGCGGCCCAGATATCTGGTCCGATTCCGTCCCCTTCAATAAATGGGATAATGGGATTGTTTGGTACATTTAAAACTCCATTTGTTACCGTGATTTTTTCGCCTAGCATAGTTGATTCTCCCTCCTGTTATGTAAAAACCCTTTGTCATTGCCAATGACTGAAGTCAAAGGTTAGCAGGCAGAACCCCTAACCTTTTTCATACAATCTTATTGAACCAATTTTTCGAAAGAAAGTAAAATATTATCCCCTTTGCTCGATAGGAACATATTTTTGCATTCCAGGTCCAGTGTATTCTGCACGAGGACGGATTAAACGATTGTTTTCATATTGTTCTAAAATATGTGCCAGCCATCCGGAAACACGGCTTACTGCAAAGATTGGTGTCATTAGGTCGTGGTCAATTCCCAAGCTATGATAAACAGAAGCAGAATAGAAATCAACGTTTGGCGGTAAATTCTTTTCACCTGTAACGATGTCTTGGATCTTAACAGACATATCGAACCAGTGTGGCTCACCGGTTAATTCTGTTAACTTTTTGGACATTTCTTTAAGGTGTTTTGCACGAGGGTCGCCTTTACGATATACCCTGTGGCCAAAGCCCATGATCTTTTCTTTGTTTTCCAGCTTACCGCGAACATATGGCTCAACATTTTCAAGTGTGCCGATTTCAGTCAGCATTTTCATCACTGCCTCATTGGCACCACCGTGTAAGGGTCCTTTTAATGCGCCAATGGCGGCTGTTACACCAGAATAGACATCAGATAATGTAGCTACACATACACGTGCAGTAAAAGTCGAAGCATTTAATTCATGATCTGCGTGTAAGACGAGTGCCTTATTCATGGCTTCTACCGCAATTGCTTTAGGCTCTTCGCCGGTAAGCATATATAAGAAATTCGCTGCAAAGCTTAGATCCTGTCTTGGAGCAATCGGTTCGAGCCCTTTTCTAACACGAGCGAAGGTTGTTACAATCGCCGGCATTTTTGCTTGAAGGCGAACTGCTTTTCGATAATTGGCTTCCTCATCCATAAGATCTGCTTCATCATCATATAATCCTAATAAAGAAACCGCTGAACGCAGTGCCGCCATTGGATGTACTGTTTGAATCGGGTACATTTTAAAGTGTTCAATCACTTCTTGCGGAAGTGCGTAATTTTCTGAAAGCTGTTGTTTTAATTCAGCTAACTGTTCAGCATTCGGTAATTTACGATGCCATAATAAATAGATTACCTCTTCAAAGCTAGCATTTACAGCTAAATCATCAATGTCGTAGCCCACATATGTTAATGTGTCATCAATAATTGAGCTGATGGAGGAAGTTGTTGCCACTACCCCTTCAAGACCGCGTGTTACTGTCATACTAATCTCTCCTTTACATTCTAATTTCCCCATTACTCGTTTGCAAATCAAGAAAAAATTCCAATTTGCGAGAACTTCTTTTACATGACTGAGCGATTGCTCGGGATTTCCGCAACACAATGTGTTTTCCTTTTCATTCATAATAAAAAAATTATTTTACAAGTAAATCAGCATTTATATATGGTTTATGTAAAAAAGGATACGCTTACAAGCCTATTATAAACAATTATCAAATTTTTGTGAACGAAAAGGAGTTGAAAAATACAAAAAAAATATTATTTTACAAAAAATCTAGCTAAATAACCCAAAAATTCTCATAGCGGCATAGGCTATACCTGCCCCAATCAGAGGGCCAACTGCCACACCTTTAAAGATGGATACAGAAAGAATGGTGCCGAGCACCAATGCCGTTGTAATCTGGGGATCATCGGCCAATAGCTTTACCCCTCCCTTTGCCAGTAAAGCCACAAGCATCCCGGAGATGAGGGCAATCCAGGCAAATGGCGTTTTAAAAGCTCCTGATAAATCTTTAAACCCTATATCTCCACTGGCTATTGGAGCTAAAACAGCAATGGTTATAATCGTAACACCCCAATTTATTCCCTTTGTTTGTAAAAAAGTAAAAGATTTTGCATCCATTCCGCTAATCTTTAATAAAAGCAATACGGCAATAGCAATCATTAACGAACTATTTTTGGCGATAAAGCCAATCACTAATAAAAGTAATAGAAATAAAAACGACTCACTAAGCATATATTTCACCAACCCTTACACAAATTATCGTACCATAACATTTCCTGATAACAAGAAATAACGTTTTCATTTTCTTTTTTGAAACTTTTTCGCTTAGCGTTCGTAATTTGTAAAGAATATAAATCTATTTGGAAAAATATGCACTTTCATCTCGAAAATGTTAAACTGAAACTATTAACCTAAAATAAAAGGAGGCTTGTTTTTGAACCCCAAGTACATAAACCGAACTATACGCTTCGTACTCGTCGTTGGTGCAGTTGTTTTAGCACTCTACTCGTTTTATTTTCTCTCAACCGTAACATATCCATTCTTAATTGGTCTCGTTATTGCCTTTATGATAAACCCGCTTGTTAATTTTCTCGAAAAGAGGGCAAAAATGCCGCGAATTTTCGCTGTGTTCACTGGATTGGTGGTAATTTTTGCTTTATTCGCAGGGTTAATTACTCTTTTAGTCGCGGAGATTGTCTCAGGGGCTGCCTACTTGGCAAGAGTGGTGCCGGAACACCTCGATACACTGATTAATTATATTGAGGATTATTTTACTGCTCAAATCATTCCATTATACAATCAATTAACAAGTGTATTTAATAAGCTGGATGCCGGGCAAAAGGATACCATCATTGGAAATATCCAAAATGTGGGGACACGAGTCGGAACAACGGTTGGAACCTTTATTAAAAATCTGTTTGGAAATATCCCGAATATCCTATCATGGTTCCCGAATGCAGCAACCGTCCTTATTTTCTCGTTATTGGCTTCTTTCTTTATAAGTAAGGATTGGTACCGATTATCGGCAATGGCAGGAAAACTATTACCTGAAAAGGCAAAAAGAAGCGGCAGGACTGTTTTTATCGACTTAAAAAAAGCATTATTTGGTTTTATTAAAGCTCAGGTAACGCTGATTTCGATTACGACTGTAATTATTTTAATTGGACTCCTAATACTGAGGGTCGATTATGCAATTACGATTGCGTTAGCAACGGGAATCGTCGACATCATACCATACCTTGGAACGGGAGCAGTGTTTGTCCCGTGGATCATTTATGCGGCCATTAGCGGGGATACAGCTCTTGCTATCGGCCTGGGCGTTCTATATATCATTGTCCTTGTTCAACGGCAAATTATGGAGCCAAAGATTCTTTCCTCCAATATTGGACTTGATCCTCTTGCGACACTTATTGCGTTGTTTGTCGGCTTTAAATTAATCGGATTTTTAGGGTTAATTGTCGGACCTGTTACACTAGTTATTATCAGCACCCTTTATCGTGCAAACGTCTTCCATGATGTTTGGGCATTTATTAAAGGGAAAGAATCATGAAACAAAAAAAGTCAGCCCCTTAATGGAGCTGACTTTTTTTTACAATACGCTGGCGTGACCGTTGTAAATAACTCCTCTTGTCGCATCAACAGTTATTTCTTGACCCTCTTTAAACAGTTCTAACGCATTATCAACACCGACAATGACCGGTATACCAAGGTTAAGACCAACAACAGCCGCATGGCTTGTTAATCCGCCTTCTTGTGTAATAAGGGCAGCACATTTTTCAAGCGCAGGCATCATGTCACGATCAGAACCAATTGTCACAAGAATCGAACCAGGTTTTACTTTTTCTATGGCTTCCTTTGCATCGTGAGCAAGGACCACTTTCCCAAAAGCTGACCTGCGGCCAATTCCTTGAGCCTTCGTAATGATATCGCCGACAACATGAATTTTCATCAAATTCGTTGTACCTGCCTCCCCAACCGGAACGCCTGCAGTGATAACAACCAAATCACCATGCTTTACAATACCGCTATTTAAGCTTTCTTCGACAGAATTATCAAGCATTTCATCGGTTGTAGTACAAATTTTGCCAAGCTGTGGATAAACGCCCCAAACGAGCTGTAACCGGCGGCAAACATGGTCGTTCGCCGTTACAGCTACAATCGCTGCTTTCGGACGATATTTGGAAATCATTCTTGCTGTATGTCCGCTTTCGGTTGGCGTAATAATCGATTTTACGTCCAAGTTTAAGGCTGTATGAGCAACGGATTGACCAATCGCATCTGTCAGATTATGTTCCGTGTCTTTGCTCCGGCCAGATAAAATTTCTTTATGATCCAATGCCTGTTCCGCTCTGGAAGCAATATTATGCATGGTTTGCACCGCTTCTATCGGGTAAAGTCCTGCAGCCGTTTCACCAGAAAGCATAATTGCGTCTGTCCCATCAAAAATAGCATTGGCAACATCGCTTGCTTCAGCGCGAGTCGGTCTAGGATTTCGCTGCATCGAATCAAGCATTTGTGTAGCCGTGATGACAGGTTTTCCAAGGGCATTACATTTCTTAATTAACATTTTTTGTACCAGCGGAACCTCTTCTGCCGGAATTTCTACGCCAAGATCTCCACGGGCAACCATTAAGCCATCAGAGATTTCCAGGATTTCATCAATATTATCGACGCCTTCCTGATTTTCAATCTTAGGTATAATGTGGATATGTGTTGCATTATTTTCTTCTAAAAGCTGGCGGATTTCTAATACGTCCTTTGCCCGGCGGACAAAAGATGCGGCAATGAAATCAACCCCTTGTTCAATGCCGAAAAGAATATCTTGACGGTCCTTTTCAGTAATCCCCGGTAAGTTAACAGATACACCTGGGACGTTAACACCTTTTTTATTTTTTAACGTTCCGCTATTTAAAATTTTTGTATGAATTTCTTTTGCTGCCTTATCAATTTCCAAGACTTCCAGTCCAATTAACCCGTCATCTAACAGGATTTTTGAGCCTACATGGACATCATCAATCAACTCGCTATATGTAACAGAGAATTTTTCTAGTGTTCCTTCTACTTCGGCCATAGAAACAATAATATTTTCTCCTGCTTTAAGTTCAATTGCACCGTTTTGCATGTTATTAGTCCGAATTTCCGGACCTTTTGTATCAAGCAGAATAGCAACTGTTTTTCCGGCTTCCCTCTGCCGCTTTGCGAATATTATTAATCCGCGCTCCGTGCTCATCAAAATCACCATGTGAAAAATTTAAGCGGGCAACGTTTAAACCTGAATGAATTAATTGAGTTAATTTTTCCACACTTTCACTTGCAGGACCAATCGTACAAACGATTTTCGTTTTTCGTAACATCCTTTTCCCTCCAATATTTAAAAAGACAAACGTGATTTCTTAAATTGATAATTCCTTGGATAGTTTGAATAGGTCTAGATCTAGTTTATGTTTCTTGTCGAGAGCTTCAATGATATCGTAATCAACAAGCTGATTTTTTTCAATTCCCACTGCACGGCCGCCCTTACCTTCAATTAAAAGTTCTACAGCCCTTGCCCCTAATCTGCTTGCAAGCACTCTGTCTGCAGCCGTTGGGGATCCTCCACGCTGGATATGACCTAACACCGATACCCTTGTTTCAATGTTTGCTGCATCATGAAGCTGGCGGGAAAATTCGTACCCGCTGCAAACACCTTCCGCTACCACAATGATACTATGTTTTTTCCCACGCTCTTGACCGCTGCGCAGCCTGTCCGCAATTTCATTCATATCATAATTCTCTTCTGGAATCAAAATTGTTTCTGCTCCGCCGGCAAGTCCTGCACATAAAGCTATATCGCCTGCATCCCTTCCCATTACTTCAATGATAAATGTTCTTTCATGTGATGTAGCAGTATCGCGGATTTTATCGATTGCGTCAATTACAGTATTTAGGGCTGTATCAAACCCTATAGTTTGTTCCGTTCCCGGGATATCATTGTCAATGGTGCCAGGTACACCAACGCATGGAAAACCTTGCTCTGTTAATGCTTTTGCCCCGCGGTAGGATCCATCGCCGCCAATGACAACGAGCCCATCAATTCCATGTGCTTTAAGCTGCTCAATTCCTTGCTGCTGCACTTCTTTTGTTTTAAATTCAGGGCAGCGTGCCGAATGAAGCATCGTACCGCCGCGGTGAATAATATCACCAACTGAACCAAGCTCAAGCTTTTTAATATTACCAGCAATTAATCCAGAATAACCGCCGTAAATACCATAAACTTCTACATTATGAAAAATGGCTTTTCGGACAACCGCGCGAATCGCAGGGTTCATCCCTGGTGAGTCGCCGCCGCTCGTAAGTACCCCAATCTTTTTCATGTTTTATCACCTCAGTCATGAATTAGGAAAACTTTATGTACACTTTTGTGAGTAAGTAGATACAGTGAAACTTCAACCTTTTTATTATTTACATAAAACCTTCGAATATTTATAAAATAACATGAAGAAATGACCTTAACAACCGATAGATATTAGTAAATACAATAGACGGAATAGTTCGTGAACTGAAAGCGTTTTATCCACCTTTGTAAGCGTCATCACTATCTGATTGGTGAATTTTTTGTGAACATATTAAAAAAGTGCTCAAATGAGCACAATTTTTAATTTACCCCAATATATTCATTTTTCACCGTGTATTCCCCAATTGATCTAAATCGATCATATCGGTCAGCGATTAATTCATCCTCGGACAGTTTAAGCAGTTCTTGAAGTGATGTGGTCAAGACTTTTTCAATTTCTTCTGCTTGCTTTTTAACATCCTTATGGGCACCGCCTTTAATTTCCGGAATAATGTCATCAATGACACCAAGCTCTTTCAAGTCAGGGGCAGTAATTTTCATTGTTTCAGCCGCATTCTTGGCTAGCGCTGCATCCTTCCACAAAATAGCTGCCGCTCCTTCAGGAGAAATAACGGAATAGGTGGAGTTTTCAAGCATATAAATACGGTTGCCTACACCTAGGGCAAGAGCACCGCCGCTTCCGCCTTCACCAATGACAATACATATAACCGGTACCTTAAGGCCTGCCATTTCAAAAAGATTGCGGGCTATTGCTTCACTTTGACCGCGCTCTTCCGCTGCTTTCCCCGGATAGGCTCCTTTTGTATCAATGAAACAAATAATCGGACGATTAAATTTATCTGCCTGCTTCATTAAGCGCAATGCTTTTCTGTAGCCTTCGGGATGAGGCATCCCAAAGTTCCGGCGAATATTTTCCTTCGTGTCTTTTCCACGTTGGTGGCCAATAACAGTAACAGGCAATCCTTTAAATTTAGCAACCCCGCCGACAATGGCCTCATCATCAGCAAATGTGCGGTCGCCGTGACATTCAAAGAAGCCTTCAAATAGGAATGAAATATAATCAAGTGTTGTCGGGCGATTCGCAAGACGTGCTATTTGCACACGATCCCACGGCTTGATATTTTCATATATATCCTGCTCTAGTTTCACTAGCCTTGCCTCTAATTTAACAATCTCAGAGCTTAAATCGACCTCGGCTGTTTTCGTGAACTCTTTTAGTTCGGTGATTTTCTTTCTCAACTCCACAATCGGGCGTTCGAATTCTAATTCCCCTGCCATTCAAGTTCACCTCCAGGTTGATGGATTTCTAAAATATTGGTAAGATTCTCAACTAAGTCAATCCGGGAAATAATTGCATCAAGCTGACCGTGTTTTAATAGGAACTCGGCAGTTTGAAAATCTTCCGGTAATTCTTCACGAATCGATTGTTCAATGACTCTGCGGCCGGCAAAAGCAATTAACGCACCAGGTTCAGCAAAATTGTAATCGCCCAATGAGGCGAAGCTTGCAGAGACGCCGCCCGTTGTCGGGTGTGTCATAATGGATATAATTAATCCGCCATTATTACTGAATTTCTTTAAGGCAACACTTGTCTTTGCCATCTGCATCAAGCTTAAGGCTCCCTCCTGCATCCTGGCACCGCCTGATGCCGTGAAGATGACAAAAGGAATCGAAAGATCATCTGCCTTTTCAATTGCTAGGGTGATTTTTTCCCCAACAACAGAGCCCATGCTTCCCATTCGGAAAGAGGCATCCATAATCGCTACGACAATCTTATGGCCATTAACCGTTCCCATGCCGGTGACGACGGCCTCATTTAATTTACTTTTTTGCCGGTCTTTTTCCAACTTTTCAAGATAGTCCGGGAAATTCAGCGGATTTTCAGAAACCATATTTTCATTAATTTCCACAAAACTGCCCTCATCAAGAAAGCTATCAATCCGCTCCGCAGCATTCATTTGGAAATGAAACCCGCAATGCAGACATACCTTTGCATTTTTGACCAATTCCTTTGTATACATGATTTTCTTACACGAAGGGCACTTTGTCATAATTCCTTCTGGTACGTCATTTTTTGCTGTTTCTGCCGGAATAGTTGCATATTTCTTCTTTTTCGGTTGATTCTTTGTAAAAAGATCTTTAAGCGCCAAATTAAAACCTCCCTTGGATCACACGCCTGCCAAAAAGCAAGATTCTCCATCTTTTGCTATTCAAAAGTCTTTCTATACTAAGTCAACTTCATACCTGCAAACTGCAAACTCCGATAAGTGGTCAGACCACCGAATAATTAAAAATACCCTTTTACTTAGGGCTTGTATCATTTCCACTATAAAATAAAAAAAGTTCAAAATCTGTTAGTATTTGTCGTTAAAATCAGACAAATTTCGAAGTTTGCTATAAGCATAAAGTGATTTTCCTACATCCTTTTCGGCTAGAGCTTCAAGTAATAGAAGATAGTCATCCCGTCGATACTCTTCAGGATGAAATAATGAATAGTAATATTCCTTTAGTATTAACCACATTCTTAAAAAAAGATGATTATCGGAAATCTCAATTATCCGATAAAAAAACTCATCATCTGTAAAACTGTCTGCTTGTATTATCCATTTCTTCAACGTTTCTACCTGGCGATGATTGATTCTTTGCAATGCTAAACGAAGGCAATCCATCTCGATAAAGTTTTTGGTTTCGAATACATCGCGTTTTGCCTTTTCATCTCGCAAAATGAAAGTGCTGAGCAGCTGGACCAATTGATGACCGCGAAAATCTCTTATAAACGTCCCTTCACCCCGCCTTGTTTCAATAAGGCCAAGCAGCTCCAGTGCTCTAAGAGCTTCGCGAACGGAAGAGCGCCCGAAATTCAGGCGCTCTGATAATTCCCGTTCTGAAGGAATTTTATCTCCGGTCTTAAGTCCATCAATGGTAATCATTTCTCGTAACTGCTTTACTATCTCCAAATAAACCTTCGAACTTGTCACTTACTTAATCACTCACTTTTGCCAATAATAGCGAGCCTTTGTGTTCTTTCCTTTATATCTTCAGGATCTACCTTAATCCGGGCCACACCCGTTTCCATTGCCGCTTTTGCGACAGCAGCAGCAACATTCGGGGCAACTCGTGGGTCAAATGGTGCAGGTATGACATAGTCAGCATTCAACTCTTCCCTCACTAATTAAGCCGGCAATTGCCTCTACGGCTGCTACTTTCATTTTTTCGTTAATATGTGTCGCACGAACATCAAGTGCTCCCCTGAAAATCCCAGGGAAGGCCAGGACATTGTTTACTTGGTTTGGAAAATCAGAACGTCCGGTTCCCACTACTTTTGCTCCCGCAGCTTTTGCATCTTCAGGCATAATCTCAGGGTCTGGATTGGCCATGGCAAAAATAATCGCATCTTGATTCATTGATGCCACCATTTCTTTTGTAAGTGCTCCCGCAACCGATACCCCAATAAATACATCCGCATTTTTGATAACATCCGCGAGGCTGCCAGTAAGGTTATCGCGATTGGTAAACTTGGCCACTTCTGCTTTAACGGAATTCATTCCCTGTGGGCGGCCTTCATAAATCGCCCCTTTTGTATCGCACATTATGATATCTCGTACACCATAAGCATATAACAATTTAATAATCGCAATTCCTGCGGCACCAGCGCCGCTTGCAACTACTTTGATTTCAGTCATTTTCTTTCCGATCATTTTAAGGGCATTGACAAGACCTGCAACCGTAACAATTGCTGTTCCATGCTGGTCATCATGAAATATTGGAATGTTTGCTTCTTTTTTCAATCTTTCCTCAATAACAAAGCAGTTAGGTGCAGCGATATCTTCAAGGTTCACGCCGCCAAAGGTTGGTTCGAGAAGCTTAACGGTTTCAACAATTTTGTCTACATCCGTAGTGTTTAAACAAATGGGAAAAGCATCAACACCAGCAAAACTTTTAAATAGGACGGCCTTACCTTCCATTACAGGAAGTGCTGCTTCAGGTCCAATATTACCGAGTCCTAGGACAGCCGTACCATCGGAAACAACAGCCACCATGTTTCCTTTCATGGTATAATCGTAAACCGTTTCCGGTTTTTCATAGATATCTTTACATGGCTCCGCAACACCCGGTGAATAGGCTAAACTTAAATCATGTGCATTTCGAACTGGTACTTTGGATTTCGACTCTAATTTTCCTTTATTAATGCGGTGCATATGTAATGCTTCTTCACGTAATGTCAAGATCTTTCACCCCTTAAATGATTCAAAAAAGATTAATAAACATCCCATAAAATTTAATTCAACTACAGTGGTCAGACCACACTCGTCTCCTTACCACTATATCATATCTTCGAAAGTTGTAAAGAATTAATCTTTTAAGACAACACTTTTTGACCCAAGTAAATTTCTTAATTGCTGTAACACTTCGGGAGTTGGATTGACATTGTTATCTGCCGTTAACTTTACTGTTTTACGGGTCTCTTCATAATGCAAAATGACACCTGCATCGCCTTTATTTCCTTTTAACAGCTGATTGATTCTTTGGAGCAATTGCTCATCCTGCTGCGAGGAAATTTTCAAGTATAGAACCTGCTGGTTGATCGCGTTTGCTTTTAGCCATTGATCTAAATCTGACACCTGCTGAATGATAAATTGCAGTGTCCCATCTCGCTCTTCAATTTTACCCTGCAGCAGGACAAAATTCCCCTGCCGTAATAGGGAATGGTATTTTTTAAAAACTGTTGGAAATGCGACGGCCTCCATTTCACCGCTGGCATCACTTATTGTTAAAAAGGCCATGGAATCACCTTTTTTGGTACGAATCGATTTCACTGCTGAAAGATAAACACCGGATGCAGCTCGTTTATTGTCACTTCTTAATTGATACAATAAATAGGCTCCGCACCGCTTGAGTTCTTTTTCATAAATAGAAATTGGGTGATCTGAGAGGTAAAAACCAAGCGCCTCTTTTTCAAATGTCAGCTTATTTTCCAGACTAATAGAATCAACCGGAACATATTTCGGTTTTGGGATCATTTCATCCTCAAATAAGGCAAATTGGTTCGCATCATCAGGTTTGAAAATTTGGGCATGTTCAATAGCTACATCCAAGCTTGCCAGCAAAACGGCGCGGTCTTCACCAAATTCATCAAAGCATCCAGCATGAACCAGGTGCTCCAGTGTTTTGCGATTAATTGCTTTTGGTGAAACCCTGATACAAAAATCAAATAGGTCATCAAATTTCTTTCGTTTCCTTGATTGAAAGATTTCCTTTAATGCGGCTGCGCCAACGCTTTTAATTGCTGCAAGACTATAACGAATGGCCCCCGCTTTTTCTACTTGGAATGAGTAAGCACTATGATTAATAGATGGCGGCAGAACAACGAGATCCTTTTGCCTTGTTTCCAAAATGTATTGGGCAATTTTGGTCTCATTACCGATGGCCGATGTCAAGAGGCCTGCCATAAAATACAGCGAATAATTGGCTTTTAAAAAGGCCAGCTGATAAGCGATCATGCTGTAAGCAACAGCATGGCTCCGGTTAAAGCCATAATTGGCAAACCGGACAATTAAATCATAGATATCATTAGCTAGTGCTTGGTTATATCCCTTTTTCAGGGCTCCTTGGACAAAATGATTCCGCTCTTTGTCCAATACTTCTTTTTGCTTTTTTCCAACTGCCCGTCTTAAAAGGTCCGCTTCACCAAGTGAGAATCCCGCCATCTTGGAAGCGATCTGGATGATTTGCTCCTGATAGACAATCACCCCATATGTATTTTCCAGGATTGGCTCCAAATCGGGATGTGGATATTCAACTGCCTTCCGGCCGTGTTTTCGATCGATAAAGAGCGGGATATTTTCCATTGGTCCCGGGCGGTACAATGCATTGACGGCGACAATATCCTCAAAACGTGAAGGCTTTAGCCGGGTTAATACCTTCCGCATTCCTTCTGATTCCAGCTGAAAAATCCCCGTTGTTTCACCCTTTGCAAGCAATTCGAAGGTCTTTGTGTCGTCCAATGGAATTCGTCCAATATCCAGTTTCCGCCCTGTTTGGCGGTAAATGGAGGAAAGAATGGTTTCTATGAGGGAAAGGTTCCTAAGGCCAAGAAAATCCATTTTCAAAAGTCCAAGCTCTTCGAGGTATTCCATTGAGTATTGGGTTAAATAAACATGGTTTGACCCGCTTTGGATTGGAATTAATTCAATCAGCTGCTTCTCGCTTATGACCACACCTGCTGCATGCGTCGATGTATGCCGCGGCAGGCCCTCAAGCTTTAATGCGGTCTCAAACAACCTGCGGTTTAGCGATGTTTCATTGACAAACCTTCTTAATGGTTCAGATTCTTTAAAGGCGGCATTTAGGTTTATTCCTACCCTTGAAGGAATCGTTCTAGATAATTGCTCGAGTTCTTTTGCATTTAGCCCGAATGCCCTTCCAACATCTCTAACTGCCGCTTTGGCCGCCATAGTTCCGAAGGTGACTATTTGCGCGACATGGAGTTCACCGTATTTCTCGGCGACATATTCAATTACTTCTTCACGGCGGTGATCGGGAAAATCAATATCAATATCCGGCATCGAGACCCGCTCAGGATTTAAAAATCGTTCAAACAATAAGTTATGTTCGATTGGGTCCACGTCGGTTATATATAAAACATAAGCAACAAGCGAGCCTGCCGCCGAGCCTCGTCCCGGCCCAGTCAAAATCCCTTTTTCCCGAGCATATCTCATAAAATCCCAGACAATTAGAAAGTAGTTGCTAAATTTCATCCTTCTTATCACGGATAATTCAAAGGAAAGTCGTTCAACATATTCCTTTGACGGCCCAGATAAACGTTCTTGGAGTCCCTGCTTACACAACATTTCGAGATATTCATCTGGGGGTAGATTATTTTCGGTTGGGAATGACGGGAGGTAAGTTTTATTTAGTTCAATATTTACGCTGCATCTGTTCGCAATTCGAAGTGTATTTTCAAGTGCATCGGGATTTTCTGAGAAGCAATCCGCCATTTCAGCTGCCGACTTTAAATAAAATTGCTCACTTTCGAGCTTTTCCCGATGTTCATCCTGTAACTTATCGCCATTCTTAATCGCCATCAAACACTCATGAGCGAAGCTGTCATCTTTTTCTAAATAATGTACCCGGTTTGTTGCAACAACGGGCACATGTAACTCGTTTGCCATCTCAAGAAATTGATTTCTAATCATTGCTTCTTGTTCGAGCTCGTGATTTTGAAGCGAGAGAAAGAAGCTGCCATTCCCAAAGATTGCGTCAAATTTTCTAATAAGCTTTCTTGCAATCTCATCCTTACCGCTTAAAAGAGACTGTTCAATTTCCCCTTCCAATCCGGGTGTGATAGCAATAAGCCCCTCTGAATAATGCTTCAGCCACTTTTGCGGTATCCCCTGATCGGCCTTTGTTTGGACAGCACTGGAGATTTTCAAGAGATTACGAAATCCTTGTTGATTTTCTGCCAATAAAACAAGCGGGTAGGATTCGTTTGCGGTAATCTCGCTTTCTACATCAACCGTTAACCCCATAATTGGATTCAAATGATTTTTTTTACAAAGCTTATAAAATTCAATTGTTCCGTACATGACATTTCTATCCGTTAAGGCGAGGGTAGTAAAACCTTTTCGTTTGGCATTTTCAATTAGATCTGCGACGGATGCCGTACTTGTAAGCAAACTATAGGCACTATAAACATGAAGGTGAATAAATGACATATCGTTCCACCGTTCCTTAAACTTATTATCTATCATTATTATAAATCTTTATCACAAAAAAGGAAAATATGTTCTGTTTTTAAAAGAAAAGCGGAAGCGTCCTGGTCAGCGGCGTATGGCCTGGAGCACTCCAACTGAGATAAAGGAAACACGATAAGCCGGAGGCGAATCGATGTTGACTTATCGTAGGGCGGAGCGCGAAGGACACTAGCCGCTAGGGCGCTGGAGCTGGACATTTCTCAAAGTCCAAATTTTATCTCTTCTTATCTCTAAACATAAACAGAATCCTTTGTCCATATAAATGAATATAGACGGAAAGATTATGGATAAAGGCGGTTGAAGGGATGAAAGAAATTGGTTTTTTTCCTGCATTTATTGAAAGCTATTTTATTGCCTTAGGAGTCTTGCTTGGCGGTTCATTAATTGGCGGGATTGCCTCCTTTTTAACTGGACAACCACCACTTACAACCGTCTATCGCTTGTCATCAGCACTCCGAATATGGGCCATTGTAGCGGCAATCGGCGGGACATTTGATACGGTTTACACATTTGAAAAAGGCTTTTTGGATGCGGGAACCAAGGATTTGTTCAAACAATTATTATTAATTCTTTCAGCCTTAGGCGGCGCCCAGACAGGTGCTCTCATTATTAATTGGCTCACCCAGGAGTATATTTCATCATGAGAATTCCACCATTGTATCGCAGACCCTCATGGCAGCGTTTTTTTTCCGGGATGGCTATTGGGGGTGCCATCAGCTGGTGTATTTTTCTTTATATTTATGGTGTCTGGCAGGAGAAGAATTCGGAATTGATTCGAAAGCAGCAGGAGGATATCGTTGACTTAAATAATGAGAAAAAGATTTGGCAGGAAGAATATAAAGAATTGAACAAACGAAATATTGAGCAGTTAACAGTCCAGAAGTTTACGATAAAAATCATAAATGCGGATAAATACAAACTAGACTTATTAAGTGTTCTTGAAACGGAAAACTCTGTTCGGGACGATATTAGTATGATGCTGGCAAAAGATTTAGACACAGTCTATAAGAGCAGGGATCTGCTAAAAAAAACGATTGAAAACAAACCGGTAGAAATCAATAAAAAAAGATACAAACTAAAAATAAAAGAAATGGTCATTTATACAAACGTTACGATTCAGCTGGAGATTCAATTTGAGTAAACGGCCCGCGATTGGGCCGTTTAACTATTGTTACTTCTGATAATTTTCGCAAACCACTGCCAATTCCCTTAAGACATGATCCACTTCGTCCCATGAATATATCGATGCACCTGAGGCAAGCGGATGCCCGCCACCATTGAACTTCCTTGCTACACCATTAATCACTGGACCCTTTGAACGGAGACGTACCCGTATTTGATCATCTTCCTCAATGAAAAAGACCCACGCTTTAATTCCTTTAACATCACCTAATGACCCCACCAGCAAGGATGCTTCTGCCGGCCTAGCATCATACGCTTTCAATAAATCCCTTGTAAGCTTCACAGAGGCAACACCGTTTGGCTGAAGGTCAAAATTTTGCAGAATATAACCGTTCAGCTTAATAATCTTAGGATCTAATTCATACATTTTATCAAAAAGTTCGGTGCGGGAAAAATGGTAGTGAATCAATTCACCGGCATACTCAAACGTCTTTTCAGTTGTACTTGGAAATAGAAACCTTCCCGTATCCCCAACAATTCCGGCAAATAAAAGTCTTGCCGCCTCATCATTCATTTTCAAGCCTGAAGCCTTTCCGTTTAAATAAAATTCATAGATCATTTCACTGCACGAGCTTGCCGTTGTATCGACCCATAATAAATCACCGTAAGGATCTTCGTTTGGATGGTGATCAATTTTTATTAGCTTATCACCCAGCGTGTAACGCTTGTCACATATTCTTTCAGCATTAGCAGTATCACAAACAATGACCAAAGCACCCTTATATACCTCATCTTCAATCACATCTAATCTGCGCATGTAATGGAGTGTGGGTTCTTCCTGCCCCACTGCATAAATCTTTTTTTCGGGATAGGATTCTTGTAGAATTGCAGCTAAACCGCCCTGTGAACCATAGGCATCCGGGTCAGGTCGAACGTGTCGATGGACAATGATGGTTTCATATTGTTCGATAGCTGCTAATATTTGCTCAATCATGGACATTGCTCCTTATGAACCAATAATGGCTTTTTTTAAAAATACACGATAAAATAGGAGAAGATTTTTAGGAACATGGAGGAACCTATTATGTTGGTACTTGTTGTTTTAATTGCTGTGTCATTTGCCTTCTATCTATTTTATAAAACAAAATACTTCAGAAGCAACCGTCAAGTAGAAAAGAAATGGCTTTCTGCAAAATCAAATATTGCCCTCGGCCTTTTTGTCTGCTTATTTGGCATGAATCATCTTCTATTCATATCCGAATCAACCGTAACTTATATTGTTGCAGCCATATTTACGATTTATGGGGCCGTATTCACCTGGATCGGCTTCAAAAAATACAAACATTACCTCCCATTCGCGATTGAGGAAGCCAATATGATTGATGCCCAGAAATAAATATTACACAAAGGGTCTGACCACATGGGTCAGACCCTTTTGACTATGGATGATCTCTTAGTTTCTATCAATCAATTGACACATCATCATGGCTTTACCAACTAATATCCCTTCGTTGAATACTTCCACATCTACTTTTCCAAATTTCCGTCCTACCTCAAGAATTTTTGGGAAAATTTCCAATTTGCTCTCCATTTGAACGGGTTTGATAAAGTAAATCGACATATTTTCTACTACAAGGTCACCTTTTTTATAGCTTTTCAATACCCGGTTGGCCGCATCTGCCACAATGGTGGTAAATACGCCGTATGAAATGGTTCCTAGGTGATTGGTCATTTGCGGTGTCACTTCACAGGAATATACCTCTTCGCCTTTCGGTTTCCCCTGCATTAATACCATTTGATTAGTGACAATGTCATCAAGCGTTTCGCCAACCTGCGGCTGCCTTTGATTCATTTGAAGTGCCTTTAAAACATCCTGCCTGCTGATAATTCCTTCTAAACGATTAGCATCATCAGAAACCGGAAGAACCTCAATCCCTTCCCAGACCATTGTATGGGCAGTGGAAGCAACACTCGTTTTCCCATTTACTGTCATCGGATGTTTAGTCATAATCTTATCAATAGAAATCTCAACATCCTGACCTAAAATGTCCTTACTAGTCACCATTCCTTGAATCTTCATGTTTTGATCCACAACCGGGTAGCGGCTGTGCGTTGTTTGTTTATTCAATTCATGCCATTTTGACACCTTGTCATTTGTTTTAAGATAATAAGTATCTGCAAGTGGTGTTAAAATATCTTCAACTAAAATAATTTCCTTTTTGATCAATTGATCGTAAATAGCCCGATTAATCATCGTGGCAACAGTAAAAGTGTCATAGCTTGATGAAATAACCGGGAGCTCTAATTTATCTGCCAGTTTTTTCACATGATCCTCCGAATCAAATCCGCCAGTGATCAGTACGGCAGCTCCTGCTTTTAAAGCTAACTCATGCGCTTGTGTTCTGTTCCCTACAATCAAAAGGTTACCGGCCTCAGTGTAGCGCATCATCGCCTCAAGCTTCATCGCGCCAATCACAAATTTATTAAGGGTTTTATGCAAGCCCGTTCTTCCGCCTAATACTTGGCCATCAACGATATTGACAACTTCAGCAAAGGTAAGCTTTTCAATATTTTCTTTCTTCTTCCGCTCAATTCGAATGGTGCCCACACGTTCAATTGTGCTGACATATCCTTTGTTTTCTGCCTCTTTAATCGCTCGATAGGCTGTACCTTCACTTACCGTCATCGCTTTGGCGATTTGCCTTACAGATATTTTTTCTCCAATGGGGAGTCCATCAATATAATGCAAAATTTGTTCATGCTTAGTAGCCAAGACCTTCACCCTTTATATTTCGATTCCTGCTAATTTAGTCAGTTACAATCTTATCCTGAACTCTATTATAAAGTTTAAAAAGTCTTGATTCAATGCGGTTCCTTACAATGACAAACAATTCTCATTAAAAAGAGCGGGATTTCTTCCTTATGCGCTGCGGCCGATGCCTTTGAACCTGTTTTTTCGGACTATAAAGAAGTCCGGTCAGATTACCGGCAATCACGATTAACGCAAATGAAAGCCACACAATAGCGAAAAGCCCTTGTGTTCCTCCTGCAGTCACTGATAATTTTGGTACAGCAAAATAAAGCATAAAGGCACAGAGCAAGAGACATAGCAGATACCGATTCTTTTTCATTTTCTTTTCCTCCTAAAAAATAATGCTTGTTTCATCTTTATGCACAAAGGAGGAAAAAAAGTAGATGAATACCTAAAACCTGTTAAATTTCAATTGCTTCTCCTGGAGCTAACACTTTCCCATTTCTGTCCTCAAGCAAATCAATAAATTGATATGGGTCTTGTTTAATTGGCGGGAATGTATTGAAGTGCATCGGCACCACCAGCTTTGCCTTTAGCAATTTTGCAGCATAGGCTGCATCTTCAGGCCCCATAGTAAAATTATCACCGATCGGCAGGAAGGCTAGATCCATCGGATGCCGTTCTCCAATCAGCTTCATATCGGAAAATAATCCTGTATCGCCGGCGTGGTAAATTGTCTTGCCCTCATTACTGAACAAAATCCCCGTTGGCATTCCGCAATAGATGATTTCATTTTTATCTGTGATATAACCGGAACCGTGAAAAGCCTGGGTAAGCTTTACCGTTCCAAAATCAAATTGATATGCACCGCCGATATTCATGCCGTGGGTTTTAACTCCCTGCTTGCCAAGAAAATCGGTAAGATCGGCATTGGCAATCACAAGTGCATCGTTTCTTTTCGCTATCGCAACCGTATCTCCGACATGATCGTTATGACCATGCGATAATATAATCACATCAGCTTTTACTTCATCAGCCTTTAAATCCGTTAAACTATTGCCGGTAATAAAAGGATCAATTAAAATTGTATTTCCCTTTGTTTGAATCTGAACAACTGAATGTCCATGGAAAGAAATTCTCATGATTCCAGCTCCTTTTAAATTGATATATTATGTACTTCCATAAAAAAATGGGAATTCCTTCTTCATTTATTTCCATAACTCACTTGTTTTAGCGCATGCTAAGGTCAGATAGTTTACTTTCACTAGTAAAATTGATACTCTCAAATAGGATTTTTATTTTTTTAAGGGGGCTCCCTGCACATGAATCAACGATTAGTTAAGCTTCAAACATGGATGAAAGAAAACGGAATTGACGTCTGCTTTCTTACATCTACCGAAAATGTATTTTATTTAAGCGGCTATTATACGGATCCGCACGAACGATTACTGGCACTTGCCGTTTTTCAAGAAGAAGAGCCGTTTCTCGTCTTGCCGGCGATGGAAGTGCCGGATGCTAAACGCTCAGAGTGGGAACATGAAATTATCGGCTACAACGACATCGAAAATCCGTGGGAAATGATTCTTAACTCCATTAACAAAAGAATCAACAGTGTTTCAAAAGCTGCGATTGAAAAAGAGCATATGAATGTGGAACGCTATGAGCACCTTACACAATTATTCCCTAAGGCATCATTTGTTTCTGCAGAAGAAAAAGTAAGGCAGCTGCGGATGATTAAAGATGCAAAAGAACTGAAAATCATCGAAGAAGCTTGTGCTCTTGCCGATTTTGCCGTTGAATTCGGAGTAAGTGAAATCAAGGAGGGCAAGACGGAGCTTGAAATCCTTAATGCCTTAGAGTACGCCTTAAAGCAAAAGGGTGTTACCGAAATGTCGTTCTCGACCATGGTGTTGACCGGGGCAAACGCCGCTTCTCCTCACGGCAATCCAGGGAGCACGAAAATTCAAAAAGGTGATTTCGTATTATTTGATTTAGGTGTGGTGGTCGACCGCTATTGTTCCGATATCACAAGAACCGTTGCATATGGGGACATTAATGAAACACAAAAAGAAATTTATGATACAGTCTTAAAGGCCCAGCTCGCAGCAATTGAGGCAAGTAAGCCTGGCGTAACGGCAGCGGAAGTTGACCTTACTGCCCGCAGAATTATTTCTGAAGCAGGATATGGCGAATATTTTCCACATCGTTTAGGCCACGGTCTTGGAATTGGGGTTCATGAGTATCCTTCCATGACTGAAACGAACCAACTGGTAATAGAAGAAGGAATGGTCTATACAATCGAACCGGGAATTTATGTTCCAAACGTAGCAGGTGTTCGAATTGAAGATGATCTTTATATCAGTGCAGACGGTGCAAAAGTGTTAACTAAATTCCCGAAAGAATTACAGGTTATAAAATAATTAAATTGGAGCTTTTTTACATTGAACTCTAATCGAAATTGAGGTAATATACAAATACGAGCTGCGTTGTACGTATTCATAATAAAGTTTTAACCTTTAAGCTGTAAAAGGGAGTTTAACCATCGAAACTGGAATGACAGGCCTCCGTCTATAAGACATGGAGGACACGCAGAAAGGTTTCTGAGAACACCCACTTTGAGGAGTGGTGGTTTAAAACTTTCTTATATCACTACGGCAAATGCGGCTGTATATTAAGTTTTCAAACCAGCTTCTTTGTGAGGCTGGTTATTATTTTGCAAAAAAAGAAGAGGGAAGCCCTCTTCTTTTTTACTATTTTTCTAGCAATGTTTTTGTATCTGAAAATTCCAGTCCATGTGCTTCAGCAACTGCTTGATAGGTTACATACCCGTCAAGGGTATTAATTCCTTTTAATAAAGCGTCATTCTCTAAACAAGCTTTCTTGTAGCCTTTATTTGCGATAAGCACGGCATAGGGTACGGTCACGTTTGTTAACGCAAAAGTGGAGGTTCTTGGTACTGCACCAGGCATATTTGCGACAGCGTAATGAACAACGCCATGCTTCACATATGTTGGATTATCATGTGTCGTAATTTGATCGGTAGTTTCAAAGATACCGCCTTGGTCGATCGCGATATCAACGACCACACTTCCCGGCTTCATTGATTGAATCATTTCTTCACTAACAAGCTTTGGCGCCTTCGCACCAGGGATTAAAACAGCTCCAATGACTAAATCGGATTCCTTAACTGCTTCTGCAATATTGAAAGGGTTCGACATTAATGTTGTCACATCAGATCCGAAAATATCATCTAATTGACGGAGCCGATCCGGATTTAAATCAATGATAGTAACCTTTGCTCCTAAGCCGATTGCCATTTTTGCCGCATTTGTACCAGCTACACCGCCGCCAATAATGGTAACAGTTCCCCTTTGGACTCCAGGGACACCCGAGAGCAGAATTCCCTTACCGCCGTATACCCTCTCCAAAAATTGCGCCCCAACTTGTGCTGCCATCCTTCCGGCAACCTCACTCATTGGCGTTAATAATGGCAGACTTCTATTCGCCAGCTGAACTGTTTCATAGGCAATCCCGACTACTTTATGATCAATCAATGCCTTCGTTAATTCCGGTTCAGGTGCCAGATGTAAATATGTAAACAAAATTAACCCTTCACGGAAATATTGATATTCGCTTGGCAGCGGTTCTTTTACCTTCATGACCATATCCGCAGACCATGCTTCGGCAGCGGTTTCTACAAGTCTCGCCCCATTCGTGCTATACTCATCGTCCAAAAACCCGGATCCAAGCCCTGCTCCTTTTTCAATAATAACCTCATGACCAAATTTAACAAGGTTAACTACCCCGGCTGGTGTCATTGCTACCCGATTCTCATTATTTTTTATCTCTTTTGGTACCCCAATCCGCATGTGCTTACCTCCATTAATTATTTATCAAAAAAAAAACAAGTCACTATTAGTATATCCCTTTTTGGCAGGAAAAATGTAACAAAGAGCTTTCCCCTTCGGGCAAAGCTCTAAAACTACTCCTTAATAATAGTAAGGGTAAGGATATCCGTAATATGGATAACCATATCCGTATCCATATGGTGCTGTTAATAAGGCTCCCGCTGCCAGTCCCCCTAAAAATGGTAAACCGTATCCATATCCATATGGCCGGCCGAAACCACCGTAATGTCCAAAGCCTCCGTGATAGCCAAAACCGCCATGATGGCCAAATCCACCATGATGGCCAAAACCTCCGTGGCCACCGTGATGTACCCTTGAATCCTGAATTAGATTGTCTTGATGTCCAACAAATAATTTTTGATACTTAGGCATTAAATGCATGTCTCTATTCATTTTGTCTCTCCTCGTTATTTATTGATTCACACACTAAAGAGTATGCATGTTTGGGTGTAGATTCTTGGGTAAACGCCCTCTATGGACGAATTTTCGAGGCAAATGACTACCTTTACAAATTGCAAAAGGCTGCCCCTTTGATGGACAGCCTTTTCCTTATGGACATTCTGCTTATTCCTCTGAAGCAGTAAAATCGCTGCTTTCAGCAAGTGCGGTTCCTTCCCCAATAAAACCACTATTGTAAGAATTCATAATCTGTTCACTTACTTCATTTACCCCTTTTTCCTCAAATTGAAATGAAAACTTGTTATTTAGTTCCCGTTTTCCCATCATCATTTTCCCCTTTCATGGTTGGTCTACCACATTATTGTTCGAAAAGTTGCAACAGTTATACGTTGTTAAATATTGTATAATCAAGGTGAGGAGATGATGATCATGGGACTCAAATATCAAAATATTTTAGTCGCTATTGATGGATCAAAAGAAGCGGATTGGGCATTTCGAAAAGGGATTGAAATTGCCAAACGCAATCAAGCTACTATGCTACTAGTTCATGTGATTGACACTAGGTCATTTGCTTTAATCGAAGCTTACGACACTGTCATCGGTGACAGGGCAGAAAAACTGGCAAAAGACATGCTGGAAAATTATCAAAGGCAGGCTGTAGAAGCCGGATTAACAGATGTACAGTATGAAATTGAATTTGGCTCTCCTAAGATACGAATCCCTAGAGATTTAGCTAAAAAACACAAGATTGATTTAATCCTATGCGGAGCTACGGGAATGAATGTAGTGGAAAGATTTTTTATCGGAAGTGTTTCCGAACATATTACCCGATATGCACCATGTGACGTTCTAATTGTTAGAACAGAAAAAGAGACCGAATAGATATGATCCAACGTGCACGGTGTTATTTGCCCCGTGCATGTTTATTTTTTTCATGGAAAATAGTTTTGTCGTGAAATGACGGGCCAATCTATAGTAAAATATATACAACCACACAGCATGGAGGCCTTTAAATGAATGACCATTTTTGTTTTGATTCGCGTCTTGGAATTTCAGTTCCCGATTTGACAATCGAATGGGAAGATTACAGCAAAGAAACGCAGCAGGAGATTCTCTTAAATTGGGAGCAAATCCGCGGTTCCATACCTGACCGAATCGCTGAGCTCGAGCAGGAAATCAACTATAAGCAGGAACAGCTTTCAAATGAAAATGACTTCCCCCGCTCTTGTCAATTAAATACAGATATCGCAAACCTTGCCTCCATCATTAATGATCTTTGGCTTTGGTACCGGGCTAACCAGACAGTCTCCACCAAAATGCACCAATAAGAAAAGCGGAAGCGCCCTGGTCAGCGGCGTATGGCCTGGAGCGCTCCAACTGAGATAAAGGAAACACGAAGAGCCGGAGGCGCATTCGATGTTGACTTATCGTAGGGTGGGGAGCGAAGGACACTAGCCGCTAGGGCGCTGAAGCTGGACAATTCTCGAAGTCGATTTAAAGGTCTTTTTTGATTTCTCGTACAACATGCCCTATCTCAGGCAGGATTAGTTTGTTCATTGCCAGCTTTACTGCTCCGCTTGAGCCCGGGGTTGAGAACACGGCCGTATTGTTGACGACACCAGCAATGGCCCTCGAAAGAATGGCCGCAGAGCCGATATCCTCTTGATAGCTAAGCATCCTGAATAATTCTCCAAAACCAACGATTTCTTTTTCAAGCAGACTTTGAACAGTTTCAATCGTTACATCACGCTTTGCAATTCCTGTACCGCCATTCGTCAGAATCACGTCAATGTCTACCCGTTCGCAGCCCTTTAAGATTTCATTTTTAATGTGTGATGCCTCATCTTTAACAATGACATAATCAACAATGGAATGTCCCGCCCCTTCCAGTTGTTCCATCATCAGCTTGCCGCTTTTGTCTGTTTCTTTATTTCTTGTGTCACTAACTGTAATCACTTTACATGTAACCGACTTCGGTGCTTCTTTTTTATGTTCATGCGTGCTCATCCTAAAAACTCCTCTTTTTCTTTGAGGTAACGAAGCTGATAATATTTATGGGCAAGGTCCGTTACCTTTCTCGTTAATTGATAATTAGCACCTGCCCCGATGGCCATGCTGACAAGGGGAATCCCCTGAATGACTTTTTTTCGAAACAAGGCAATAACCATTGCTTTTAATAATTGCTGCACAGGCTGTTCCAGCCAGGTAATATCGGTAATCTCATCCTTTCCCTGATAAAAATAATGACCATCATTTCCGTCTAAATCCTCCATTAATGAGGTCCAGCCCTCTCTCCGGATTCTTGGCGGCAATGTAGCCGTATGAAAAACTTTCAGTGATGTCATCATTTCATATGGTGTATTGACTTCAAATCCATACGTCATGGCAATTAATTGCACGACCCTTAAATTAATGACAGCCATTGCAGGAATGTCGGTACTGAGCAGAAGTGCGCCCCCTGTCCCCGCAAGCCCCCCTTGGGCAAACGAATAAAACCGATGCCTGGCAATTTGCTGTTCTGCTATGTATTGTAATTGCTCTATGTCCAATTGCTTTAAATCCGCTACTTCTTCTATATTTTTTAGAAAAACCCTTCCCGAAGAAAGTATTCTTTCTTTTGCATCCATTTGAAGCTGCGAGCCCTGTATGAACCCATGTAAATGAAATAACCACGTATCAATAAGCGAAAAAAATTGACGTTGAACATTTTCTGGCAGCAATAAAAATGAACGCTCCAAATATTTTTCATAGGTTAATTGAAAATCATTTGCCTCATAATTGAGCAAACTTTCTTCCCACAACCGGATTTCATTCAAAACGCTTGTTTCCCTGCTTGTCAATGGCATATGTGGGGCCCCCTTCCTGTAATATGCTTCTTTTTCCAGTATATCACAAAGAATTGGGAACTTAAAAAAGACAAAAGCAGTTCAGCTTTTGTCTTTTTATTTATGATTATTTTACCGAACATCCGCTAAACGAACAACGTCACGGGCAATCATTACTTCTTCATTTGTTGGGATAATTAATACTTTAACTGGTGAATGTGGATAGCTGATGAATGCTTCCTCGCCTCTTACTTTATTAAGTGCCGGATCCCAATAGATGCCCATAAATTCAAGACCTTTTAAGACATTTTCTCGAATCGTGTCACTATTTTCACCGATACCAGCAGTGAAAATAATGGCATCTACCCCGTTCATACGGGAAGCATAGGAACCGATATATTTATGGATTCTATTCGCAAAGACATCCAATGCCAGCTGAGCCCGTTCATTACCCTTTTTCGCTTCAATTTCAATATCCCTTAAGTCGCTTGAAAATCCAGAAACGGCTAACATACCACTCTTTTTATTTAACACATCTAAAACCTCATCAGCGGTCTGGCCGGTTTTTTCCATGATGTATGGAATAAGTGCCGGATCAATATTACCTGAACGTGTCCCCATTGTGACACCTGCAAGTGGTGTAAAGCCCATGGATGTATCGATGGATTTCCCGCCTTCGATAGCAGCAATACTTGCCCCGTTCCCTAAATGACATGAGATTAACCGAAGCTGTTCAACAGGGCGGCCTAATAGTTCTGCTGCACGCTGGGATACATACTTGTGGCTTGTACCATGGAAACCATACTTACGAATGCCATATTCTTTGTAATATTGATAGGGAAGACTGTACAGGAAAGAACTTTCCGGCATTGTTTGATGAAAGGCTGTGTCGAAAACAGCAACTGCTGGTACGTTCGGAAGGACTTGTTTAAACGCTATAATACCGGTTGCATTAGCTGGATTATGTAACGGAGCCAGCTCTGATAGTTCCTCAATCTTGTTTAGCACTTCATCTGTGATCAATGCTGAA
The DNA here is from genome assembly GCF_049463095.1 of Neobacillus sp. 19. Classification (NCBI taxonomy): domain Bacteria; kingdom Bacillati; phylum Bacillota; class Bacilli; order Caryophanales; family Bacillaceae; genus Neobacillus; species Neobacillus sp. 19. The sequence goes on from NZ_JBMPZU010000058.1 coordinate 368,198, forward strand.
TCATCGAAGGATTCTCCACCATGGACAACACGATGACCAATTCCTTCGATTTCATCTAAAGATTGAATAATTTCTAAAGTTGTTAATTTATCTAATAGCATTTTTACTGCAACTTCATGGTCAGGGATATCTATGATTTCCTGAATCTTTTCACCATGAGCCGTAATATTAAAAATTGAATCTTTTAGGCCAATTCTTTCAATCAGTCCTTTTGTAATGACTTCTTCACTTGGCATTTCAAACAATTGAAACTTCAAGGATGAACTGCCTGCATTAATCGCAATAATCTTCGCCATCTTTATAACCGCTCCTTTTATATAACAACATCGTTATTTATGATAATTGAATAGTACACTTTATTTTGTGCAAACCTATCTTGTTTATTTCCCTCAATTTCTCATTTAATCATTGAAAATCAGACATTTCAAGGGATAAATCCAGTGGTAACGGTTCCATCGCAAATGTTCATCTTTTCACAAATTTCATATTTTTTGAAAATTAAATAAAAAGGATAAAACCGGGAGGCTCCTCAGTTTTATCCTTTATTTTCTTGAAACCATTTTTCAATTTTAGAGAGAATATTGTCCATACCAACAGGGCTTGACAGGCTTGGTAAATTAACGAGCAATGCTTGCTTTGGCGGCTTAACACCTTCCCCTTTTTTTCGTAAAACCAAAATACTCTTAGCTGAATTTTTATTTTTAAACATGCTTGTTGGTAATTGAAGCAGTCCTTGAACAATTAAATTTTCCTTGATAAATTCGTGCAGCTGCGGTGCCTGTTCACTCTCAAACAGGCCGTTTGGTATAAGAAAGAATAAGTATCCGCCAGGAGTGGTATGCCGGACACTTTGCTCGATAAATAAATGATGCGAATAGGAATGACCCTCAGGTGCCTGTAATTGATAATCTGCCGCTCTCACGTCATTTGGATAAAAGCCAACCGGCAAATCCGCAATAACAGCATCAACCGGATCGATAAACAAAGGCTCCAGGGCATCCTGATTGAACAACTGAATGGGATGTTCTTGTAAGTTAGCATTTACATACGCCAGTTTGATTAGGATATCGTCAATCTCTACACCAATTGCCGTAATATTTTTATGTACATGATTTAAAACGGTAGTTAATAAATTCCCCGTTCCAATAGCCGGATCGAGAAGACGGAAGGATGGCTGCTCAATAAATCTTTCCACGAGATACCCCATCAGCATTCCAACAGAATCTGGGGTCATTTGATGATTAGGCTGTACATTTTCCTTCATCCCTTTTAAGATAACAAGCTGATAGGCTTTTCGAATATCCTCATTGGAATATTTGACTAATTGGATCTCTTCATATACTTTCTTTAGACGCTTTAGCGTTAACTCACTAAGCTTTTCCTGCAAGATGGTACCCTGAAATAGGTTTTCTCCTGTCTCCGCCAAGGCCTCCAGGTAACCGCAGGACAATTCCTCTTGTAAAATAAGTGCTGTTTCATTAAAAAGGGTAAATAGCTGCTCCACTGGAGAAAGTTTCATTGTTTCCCCTCCAATACTAAATTTCCTTATTCATTTTATACGAGTTTGGTTTTTTTAAACAAGTAAAAAGGCCTCGCAATTACTGAGGCCTTTCTTTGGCTATTTTATTTTGCGTTTCTAGCTGCTTCAAGTGCTGCTTCATAATTCGGGTGGTTCGTTGCTTCGCTGACATATTCTACATATGTTACAGTATCGTTCGAGTCAACCACAAAAACCGCACGGGTTAGTAATCTTAATTCTTGGATTGCAACCCCAAATGCTTCTCCAAAAGATAGATCGCGGTGGTCAGAAAGTGTTTGCACATTTTCAATTCCTGCTGCAGCACACCAGCGCTTTTGTGCAAATGGTAAGTCCACGCTCACTGTTAAAACTTTTACGTTTCCTAAGCTGTTTGCTTCTTCATTGAAGCGGCGGGTTTCCGCATCACAAACGCCAGTATCTAAAGAAGGTACGGACGTGATTAAACGAACTTGCCCTTTTGTACTTTCTAACGTTACTTCTGATAGATCATTTGCCAGTACCGTAAAATTGGGTGCCTTGTCACCCACTTTTACTTCATTGCCTAGTAATGTGACGCTATTGCCTTTAAATGTTACATTTGCCATTTCCTTCATCCTCCTTTGTCGTTTTAAAGTCATTCCCTTGGAGAGTGATTGACTTTAATATGTACAGTGTAAATATATCTTTTCAACAGCCTTTTTGCAATTATTTGAATTCCTAAAGAACACTCGCCGACTGACTTTCGGCCAAAAGAAAAAGTTAACCTCCCAAAAGGCTGGAAGATTAACCTTTGCCTTATAATTCAAGATCCACTTTTGGCTGCTGCTGATGGTTTTGCTGTTGTTTATTCTCATCCTTTTTCGAGAACATTTGCTGTATTTTATCAACTGCCTGCGGCGCAAGTTCAAGAATCTTCTCATAGAGGTGGGTACTTTCATCGAGATGCAACATTTTGACCCCATGAGAGTTAACGATTAAAAAGGCAATTGGGGTAATAGAAACTCCGCCGCCGCTACCGCCGCCAAATGGCAGCTGCTTTGACTGGCCCCCACTTTGTCCTTGTCCTTGACTCTGCCCTTGACCTTGGGATTGTGAGCTGTCAAGCTTGAACTCACTGCCGCCGGCAGCAAATCCAAAACCAACCTTAGATACTGTTAATATAACACTTCCGTCAGGGGTTTCCACCGGATCACCAATGATGGTATTCACATCAATCATTTCTTTCAAGCTTTCCATTGCAGTCGTCATCAAACCTTGAATTGGGTGGTCAGACATGGCTATTTCCTCCTCTTTCAAACAGAATTCGTTTTTTCATTTTTAAGATTGTTACTATTTGGGCGAAGTTTCCCGCCCTTCCAGAATTTAATCAGTTTTAA